>NZ_JBGCAQ010000009.1:0-318469 GCF_041261405.1 Streptacidiphilus sp. EB103A
GAAGAGCTCTACCCCACCGAACTCCCCAAGGGCGCCCCCGCACTACCCAACACCACCGCTGACTGATCGGCTACACCACACCAAGGGACGCGATCCTAAGGACGGGTCCCTGCTTGAGGAGGTGCCCTGGGACGTGAGGGTGCCGGGGAACTCCCAGAAGGCGTCGTCGCGGCTGCCGGTGACGACGGTAGTGGCCTTCGTGTGCTCGAACTTCCAGTAGTAGGTGTCTCCCGATGTCGAGTTGCCCCAGGGAACGAGACCTGACCCGTCCGTGAGCGGATGGTGGAGGACGCGGTCGCTGAAGTCCTCCCGAAGGTCTTCAAGGTCGGTGATCATCGCGGCGGCATAGATGGCCTCGGCTCCGGGACGGGGGCCTGCGATGGCGAAGAAGTCGCACATTTCGAACCGTGGAGAGAACTCGACGATCTCGAACAAAGCCGTTAATTCGACACCCCCTCGCCCGCGACGCCCGCCCTCAGGCGGGTCCGCGGCGCCCCGAATTCGCACGCATGATCGATAACGCATGCTCTGATCCACGAACTTTCCTGTGAATCAAGAGAGTTCACGCAACCTCTACAGATTTCCCCCCTCGTGTGCGTATCGTTCTAAGGGGCTTTTTGTGGCCATGATCACAGCTTGGGGGGTTTGAAAATGGCTGTGCACTGTAGCGCGTGCGGGCATGTGAACGCCGACGACGCCGGGTTCTGCGGTTCCTGCGGTCAGGCGATAACGACTCTGGAACCTGTGGCGGTGGCGCCCTCGGTGCCGGACGCGGAGTCGACCACGGTGTTGGGTGCGGTGCCGGTCAACGGCGTCGCGGAGGGCCTGGCCACGGTTCCGGAACAGCTCGGTGCGCTCCTGAAGACGGCAGGGGGAGCGGCGGCCGGGTTGTCCCGCGGTGGCGGCAGTGGGATTCCGACGCGACGCACGGTTCAGGACGGGCCGCTGGGCGGAGTGGGGCGCGACGAGGCGACACGGCACCTGTGCGCAGCCGTGCACCTCGACAGTGCATTGGCCGAGAAGCTTGTCGAGAACGTGCTGGAGGAGCCGCTGCGGGCGGTGTCACGCTCCCCGGGGCTGGACCTGGTGGCGGTCATGAAGCACGTGGTGGCCGCGCGGGCCCGGCACCTGGTGCGGGACCTGTCCCTGGTGGCCGCGCTGGTGCTGATGTTCATCTGCCTGGTGACGCTGCACCTGGGGCTGTTCGTCCTGCTGCTGGTGGTGTCGTGGCTGGTGGTGTTCGTCGAGGCGTACCTCGTACGCTGGGGCCCGACCACGCTGTCGCTGCGTCGCGGTGCGTTCCGGGCGGCCGACGCACCTCAGCCCCAACGGCAGTTGACGATAGAGCAGATCCAACGGGTGGCGCAGTACGAGGCGGGAAACGTCAGCGCCTACCTGGGCGAGGAGTTCCTGCCGTTCTCCGGTTACGGCTGGCCGCTGGACAGCTGGTCCTTCGCGCTGGACACCACCCGCCCCGAGGACCCGGACCGGCCCGTAGAGCCCTTCTCGGTCACCGAGTTGTACGAGCGGGTCAAGGAGCAGGTCGCGAAACTGGACATCGCCGGCCTGGGCGTGAGCGACCGACTGTTCATCAACGGCTTCGACATGCACCACGACCCCGACCTGCTGACCGGATCGACCCCGGCCGCCAGGCTGGTCGGGCGCCCGGTGGAACGCGTCGCCCAGGAGTTCATCGACGAGCTGCGGGAACGCCCCGAGGACCGTGCCCGCCCCTATCTGGTCGCCGAGGTCGTCGGCTGGAACGGTGAACTCGTCTACTCCTTCCTGCTGCGGCTGACCCTCAGCGCGACCCACCTGTTCGTCGAGGCCACCCACTGCCTGCTGCCACCGCTGCGGGGCGCGTACTACGAGATCGACTTCCTGCTCAGGTACCCCACGCTGCGTCAGTTCCTGGTGCTGATCGCGCGCAGCGGACTGCGGTGGCCGGGGATGATGCTGCGCTGCATCCCGCGTTCGGGCCGCCAGGTCTTCGCCGACTACCTGCGCTCACAGAAGCAGCGGCGCCAGCGGCGGCTGATCGCCGGACTGGACAACTTCGACCACGGCCCGATCTTCAGCGTCCGGGAGCTGGCCAGCGACCTGCGCTCGCGGGTCCCGAACCGGTTCCCCTCGCTGGGGTTCCTGGAGCCGGTCGTCGGTCCGGTGCTGAGCGTGGTCCTGCGACTGTTCATGGACAGTGGCGGCCGCTACCTGAACTACCACCGCTACTTCCAGATCCTGGACCGGGACATGTACACCAAGGTCGTGGAGAAGCGGGTCTTCGCCGCGCTCGCCGAGTTCCTGGAGGAGCGCAACGTCGACCCGGACGAGTTGAAGCGACGCGCCGAGATGATCGTGAACAACAGCCTGACCGTGGGCGACAACGCCACCGTGACGGGTGGGGCGTTCAGTGTCGGCCACGGCTCCCGCGCCACAGCCACCTCAGGCGGCCAAGGCCGTTGAGGCCGGCAACCCGCCCCAGCGAAAGGACCTGAGCCATGGGAAGCAAGAAGGACAACAGCCTGGAGATCAAAGGCCACGCCAGTGTGAGCGGCGGAGCCTTCAGCGTCGGCGACAAGAGCCACGCGGAGAACACCACCTACGCCGCGGGCGCGCCCGCGTCCGTCCCGCAGACCATCGAAGAACTGCGGGTGGCGGTCGCCGACTTCATCGTCCAGCTGCGCGCCGCCGGACCGGAGGTCGCCGCCACGGTGCCGATCGCCGAGGTCGTGCAGCAGGAGATCGATCGGCCAACCCCCGACGGGAACCTGATCGAGCGGCTGTTCGCCCGGATCGTCAGCGGCCTCGGCAGCGCGACCGTGCTGACCGGGGCGGTGACCGCACTGGTGGCCGCGGCCAGAGCGTTGTTCGGGGGGTAACAGAAGTGCCGCAGGACGGAGTGAACTCAGGGGGGAGACGGGGATCAGATGCGAAATTGCAGCCGCTGCGGGCGACCGCTGGCGCCGGACGCAGTGCGTTTCTGCACCAGCTGCGGACAGCCGATCGAGCCGAACGAGCGGGTCGAGCAGGTCGAACCGGTCGAGCGGATCGAACCCGGCGGTCCCGCACAGGAGCCGCCGTCGGCCGCGGCTGATCGGCGCAGCCGCTACGACTGGCGGGTCTTTGCCGCGATTGCCGCGGTGATCGTGGTGGCGGCCGTCACCGCGATCCTGCTGACGCGGGGCACCGGACCCAGCAGAGTCGCCGCGGGACCCCCGGCCGCCTCCTCGACCCCGGCCCCGACCGGCACCACCCCGTCACCGGCCGCCACCGACTCCCTGGCAGCGGTCGGTCCCAGCCTGACTCCGTCCGTCGAGGCAACGGACACCTCGATGTCACCGCAGGCGACGGCCTCCCCGACGGTCAGCCCCTCCGCCGCCGCGACCGCACCGCCGAATGTGGTCACGGCGTACTACAACGCCCTGAACAAGCACGACTACCAGGCCGCCTGGAACCTGGGCGGGGACAATCTCGACAGCGACTACGCCACCTTCAAGGCCGGCTTCGCCCGGACCGCCAGCGATCATCTGACCGTGACCGGAAGCAGCGGCGACATTGTCAGCGTGCAGCTAGCCGCACATCAGTCCGACGGGACCATTCTGGACTTCGCCGGCACCTACACCGTGGTAAACGGCAAGATCGCTCAAGGATCGCTGCACTCCACCGGAACCGGCGTCCCCTAGTGGGTAAGGCGGCTCGGAGCAGGTTTCCGGCTGGGCACGTGCGGCGTTCAAGCGCTGATGGGGGTCTGATGGGGGTACTGACCGCTGAGGGTTCGGGCGCGGGGGGGGGGGGGGGGGGGGGGGGGGGGGGCCCCCCGGGGGGGGGGGGGGGGGGGGGCGGGGGCGGGGGGGGGGGGGCCCCCCCCCGGGCGCGGTCGGTGCGGTCGGTGCGGTCGGACTAGCGGCTGACCGCGCTACCGGTCAGCCGAGGGTCCACTGCTGGTTGCTGCCGCCGTTGCAGGTCCACAGTTCGACCAGGGCGTTGTTGGCGGTGGAGGCGCCGGTCACGTCGAGGCACAGGCCGGACTGGACGCCGGTCACGGTGCCGTTGGAGTTGAGCGTCCACTGCTGGTTGGTCTGGCCGTTGCAGGGATAGATGATCACCTTGGTGCCGGCCGTGGTGCCGTTCCCGTTGGCGTCCAGGCAGTCCGTGGTACCGCTGTCGGTGACGGTGAGCTGGTTGGACGAGTTGTGGGTCCAGGCCTGTGGCGCCAGGCCGTTGCAGGTGTAGATCTGGACCTGTGTCCCCGCCGTGGTGGTGCCGTTGGGGACGTCCAGGCACTTGCCCGCGCCCACCGCGTGCAGCGGTCCGGTGGTGCTCCCGGTGCTCGCGCTGGTGCTGTAGCCGGCCGCGGTGATGTTGGACTGGACCGAGTTCTCGGTGGCGTCGGACGGGTAGCCGGAGGTCATCACCCCTTCGTAGAAGGTTCCGGCGGAGCCCTTGCTGTTGTCGCCGCCGATGCCGAGGATGATCGCCCCCTCCTTGTGCATCGGGTTGTAGCCGGAGACGTTGGGACGCACTCCGCTGTAGGAGGTGGACAGGCTGCCGGACTGGGCGTTCCCGGACCGGATCGCCCACTGGTTGGGCTCTCCCTTGACGATGGCGGTCAGGAAGCGGTTGCTCACGGTCGGGTCGTTGGCGTTGTAGCCGGCGTTGACCCCGGAGTAGAGGCCGTTCTCCATGTCGGCCATCACCCAGGGGCCGTTGCCGGTGCCGTAGCCCCAGACCTTGATGTTGCCGAAGTAGATCGCCTCCATGTGGCCGTTGCCGGTGTCGTTGTTGCTGGTCTCGGCGTTGCCGTAGTCGAAGCAGCAGCCGCCGTTGTAGTGGGTGCCGTCGAGGACCGCGTACATGCCCTCGGCGGCGTCGCCGGTGGCGATGCCGGAGGTGCTGTCGTCCCGGTAGCCGGTGCCGGCGGCGACGTAGACGCCGTAGGCCTCGTGGCCGCCGACCGTGACCGGGGCCGCGGTGGCGCTGGCGAGGTTGTCCGGGCCGCCGGCGGCGCCCCCGGCGGGGGCGTCGGTGAGGTTGTTGCCCCGGCCGGACTGGTCGTAGATGACGGTGACGACGCAGCTGGTGCCGGCGCAGAAGGAGTCCTGGGCCGCTGCGTTGGCGTAGCCGCCGGCGCCGAGCACGCCGATGTTCAGCGTGCTGCTGTCCGAGGCGCGCCTGACCTGGTAGAGCGAACCGTTGTAGGCGGCGTAGAGCGCGCGCGTGGTGCTGTGCGCGGCCACGCACGGTGTGCCGCCCGCGGCGTAGATGTCGCACGGTCCCTGGGTGGCGGCCTGTGCGGTGCCGGCCGTCGCGGTGGCGGCGGCCACCGTGCCGACCAGGACGGCGAGGGCCGCCCCGAATCGGGCCAGCCTTGTCCGGATGATGTTCCTCATGCCTCTCCCTAGCTCTCTGGTGGAGTGCGACTCAGGGATTTGTTAGCGCTAACATTTCGACCGGCGCAGCCGCGGTTCTGCGTCAGGGGGTTCAAGTCGGCGACACTGCCGCATGGCTGATGCACAGTCAAGACATTGCACAAGCGGAGCACGTAAGCGCCGCGAAGTCCGCCGGGCGCAAGGTCTTCGGCCTCGCCACCGCAGGCGTCCGCTTGACCTCGTGCGTGTCAGTCCGGCAGCCAGTGCAGCTCGTGCGCCAGGGTTTTGGCGACGGCACGGATGCGGCGGTGCAGCGGCGACTGCTCGCGTGGGAGGACCAGGTGGACCGTCAGGCTGGGCGCGCCCCGCAGCGGTCGCCAGGTGAGACCGGCCGGTTGTGCCGTGACCGCGGCTTCTCCGGCCGGGGCGAGGGTGACCCCGTCGCGCAGGTCGCGCTGAGACATGTCGAAAGACACTGCGGGCGTGTGGAATCGGGGGCGTGGTCGGATGTCCCGGAACAGTGCGGACAGCTGATCGTGGATCACGGGGTTGGCCGCACGGTCCGGGAGTCGCAGCGGATACGCGGCCGCGTCGGCGATCTCGATCTCCGGGTGTTCGGCCAGCGGATGGTGCTGCGCCAGCTGGACCCCCATGCGCATACGCCGGAGCAGGAACCGGCGCACGCCACGGCCCGGCTGTTCACCGCGGGTGATCCCGGCATCGATGCGGCCGTCGGCGACCGCGGGGGAGATCTCCGGTGTCGCCATCGGGACCGCGCCGACCTCGAGTCCGCTGTTGCCGCGAATCAGCCCGTCCACCAGGGCCGGTGCCGTCTCGGCCCCGGCGCTGAGGCTGTATCCGATGCGGAGCGTGCCCAGTTCACCGGCCGCCGCGCTCCGGGCGGTGTCCCATGCCCGGTCCAGCGCCGCCAGCGCGGGCGGCGCGGACTCCGCCAAAGCCGCACCGGCCGTGGTCAATACGACGCTGCGCGTGTTGCGGACCATCAGGGCCGTACCGAGTTCCGCCTCCAAGCGGCGCATCCGGGCGCTGAGTGCGGGCTGTGCGACACCGATCCGTGCGGCCGCGCGGGTGAAGTTCAACTCCTGCGCCAGCACCAGGAAGTACCGCAGGCTCACCGTATCCGGGGCCACGTCCCCTCCCTGCCGATTGATAACGATCCGTTCTGACTCTATCCCGTACCGGTCTTTCCCTCGACCGCACATCAAGCCCTAACCTGCGCATATGACGATTCCACTGACCGCAGCACCTGTGGCCGGGATCGATCGATCCGAGTGTCCATGCGAGGTCGGGCGTGTCCGGCCCAACACAGGAGGTTTTCATGGCCAAGGGCTACTGGGTCAGTGTCTACCCCGCCATTTCCGACCCTGAGAGGCTGAGTGCCTACGACAAGCTGGCCCGTCCGGCTGTCCGGGCTGGGGGCGGGCGCCTCCTGTCCCGTGGCGCTCGAGTCGTCGCCCACGAAGCCGGAATCACACAACGCGTCGTCCTGATCGAGTTCGACAGCTTTGAATGGGCCGTCGCGGCATACGAGAGCGAGGCATACCAGAAGGCGCTGGTAGCCCTCCCCGACGGCGTCGAACGCGACTTCCGCATCATCGAAGGCATCAACTGACCCCCCAACCACAACACCCCAGACCACGGACAAGATGAATTCACGAACTGTTGATCAGTCACACCAGGCGGCCAGCTGCGCCTGGGCCGCGGTTTCCAGCCGACCGGAACCGATGCGCCGGTAGAGAACGACGGCTTCGCGAAGTCGTGCCCGTGCGGACGCCCGATCCCCGATCCGCTCCAGGCCATGCGCGAGGCATTCCGACGCGTACGCCTGGCCGAGCAGGTCGTCCGCGGCGCGGGCGCACCCCAGGGCACTGCTGTAGTCGGCGACGGCGTCATGCACAGCACCGGTGTCGGCAGCCAAGTCGCCGTGGTACCTGTGGACCAGGGCCAGACCCCGCTGGTCGTTCGTCGCCCGATAGACCGTGGCGGCCTCCCGCAGCATCGCGGCAGCGACAGATGTGTCACCGGCGGTGTGACGGATCCGCGCCAGTTCTGCCTTGGCCCGGGCCTCCAGTGGCGGGACCCGGTGGAGCCCCCATGCCACGGACTGCTCCAGGACGCGCCGGGCTGCGGACAGGTCACCCGAGGCGGCCAGGGCCTCGCCCAGGAAGATCTGGACGTGGGCTTCGTGGAACTGGGCTCCCAGGCTGCGGTGCACGGCTGAGGACTCGGTCAGGACACGGGTCGCGGCGGGGATGTCCCCGGCGGCGAGGTGGAGCTGGCCGAGCTGGCCCAGCACCGTGGCGACTCCGCTTGGCAGGCCGAGATCCCGGTACAGGGCGAGCGCGTCGTTCAGCATTTCGGTCGCGGCCCGCAGGTCCGCGGTGGCCAGGTTGACCCTGCCGAGTTCCGTCAGGGCCGCGGCCTCGCAGACCCGGTGTCCGAGCGCGCGGGACAGATTCAGCGCACGGCGTTGCAGGTCGGCCGCGCTGCCGATGTCCCCCGTCGCCCAGGTGACCACGCCGAGCGCGGTGAGGGCGTCGAATTCGTTGAGCCGGTGGTCCAGGTCGTGAAATCCGGCGAGGGCCTCGGTGAAGCAGGACGCCGCCGTCGGCAGATCCCAGCGCGACCAGGCCAGGCTTCCCAGGGCCCATCGGACGTTCGCCTCGCCGAGACGGTCGCCCAGGCTCTGGAAGATGCGCAGGGCCTGGGTGTTCAGGTCGGTCGCGGACGGGAGGTCCCAGTCCAGGGACCTTGACCGTGCCAGCTCCCACAGGGCGTTCGCTTCCCCGAGCCGTTCTCCTGCCGCGCGGTAGGCGGCCAGGGACCGCTCCAGTTAGACGGTTGCGGCCTGGTGATCGCTGGTCATGTTGTGGACCCGGCCCAGTTCCCATCGCATGGACGCCTCGCCGAGGTGGTCGCCGCACTCGCCGGCGGTCCGTATCGCGTCCTCGTGCAGCGAGACCACTGCGTCCCAGGGCCCTTCCTCCTGGAGGAACGCGGAGAGCGCGCAGGTGATCCGGACTGTCTGTGCCGGCCAGGCGCGCGCTGCGGCGATCAGGTTGGCCCGTTCGGCGCGCAGCCAGGACTGGGCCTCGGCCCGGTCCCCCAGGCGGAGCCCGACGCCGGAGCCGGAGCCCGAGCCGAGATCGGACCGATCCTCGGACGTTCCTGCTGCCGGGCGGGTATGGCGGACGAAGAAGCGGTCGGCGGCCGTGGAGGCACGGACGTAGTGGTTGATCAGTCGGTCGCGGGCGGCTGCGTACTCCTTCGCGGATTCGAGGTCGCTGTCGCAGTCGCGGTCGCGGTCGCCGAGCGTTCGGGCATGGATGCGCACGAGATCGTGGAACCGGTAGCGGCCGGAATCGTGCTGGAGCAGCAGATTGTGGTCCAGGAGGGATTCGAGCAGCCGATCGGCGGTGCCCCGGTCGGCGCCGGACACGGCAGCCGCAGCGTGGACGTCGAAGTCCGCTCCGGGGACAAGCCCGAGCAGCCGGAACAGCCGCTGTTCGGCCTCCGGCAGGGCGGCGTACGACGAGGCGAAGACGGCGGCCAGATCCCGGTCCTCGTCGCGGAGCCGGCCCAGCCGGGTACCCTCGTCGCGCAGTTGCGCGACCAGGTCCGCGATCCGAAGCGCGCGGTGGTAGCGCAGCCGCGCCGCGACGATCCGCACCGCCAAGGGGAGGAATCCGCACAGGGCCACCAGTTCTGCCGCGTCCGGATCGCCCGGGTCGAACCGACCGGGACCGGCCACCTTGTCCAGCAGGTCCAGCGCCTCGGCCTCGGACAGGGTGTCGAGCGAGACCCAGTGGGCCTCGTCCAGCCCGGTCAGCCGGCGCCGGCTGGTGACCAGGACGAGGCAACCGGAGGTGCCTGGCAGCAGGGGACGTACCTGCGCGGCGCTCACCGCGTTGTCCAGGACGATCAGGGTCCTGGTTCCGTCGAGCCGGGCGCGGTACAACGCGGCACGCTCCCCGGCGTCGCCTGGAATCCGGGTCGGCGCGACGTCCAGCAGGCGCAGCACCCGGTCCAGTGCGTCGTGGGCGGTCAGCGGCGCTGCCTCGGGATCGTGTCCGTGCAGGTCCAGGAACAACTGCCGGTCGGGGTAGGACGGCCTGAGGCGGTGTGCGGCGTGGACCGCGAGCGCGGTCTTGCCGATTCCGCCCATCCCGCCGATCACCGAAACCGTTGCGGCGCCGGTCTCGGCCGACAGCGCGCCCGCGACCTCGACCTCGACCTCGACCTCGACCTCGACCTCGACCTCGACCTCGACCAGGATGCGGACCTCTGCGGTGCGGCCGGTGAAACGCCTTGTGTCGGCCGGCAGTTGACAGCGATTCGTGAGCGTCGGCCCGTCCGGTTCCGCAGGGGTCGCGCACGGCGCCGGAGGGACCGTCGGGTACTCGTCGGACAGGATCTGCTGGTGCAGCGCCCGCAGCACGGGACCCGGTTCGATGCCGCTGGCCCCGACCAGGGCGGCGCGGGCGTCGAGGTAGGCGGACAGTGCCTCGGCGCGCCGTCCGGCGCGCGCCAGCGCCGACATGAGCAGGCCGAGCGGCTGCTCGCGCAGCGGGTGCCGCTGGACGATGTCGGCCAGTTCAGGGAGCAGTGATTCGGCAAGGCCGAGGTGGAGTTCGGCCTCGATGCGCCGCTCCGTGATCCGCAGGCGCAGGTCCTCGAGGCGTCTGTGCCAGGAATCCTGGAGCAGGCGGCTGTCGACGTCGACCAACGGGGTGTCGCGCCACAGTGCGAGGGCACTGACCGCGTCAGCGCGCGCCTGCTCCCACTGCGAGCGGCCGAGGGCGGCTTCGCACCGCGTGGCCAGAGTCTGCGCGCACCGGTAGTCGAGTTCGCCGTCGTCGGTCCGGATCAGGTAGCCGGGGTCACGGGTGATGATCCGGGCCCTGCCGTCGGAGCCGAGTGCGGTGCGCAGCCGTTGCGTGTACGAGCGGACGGTAGCGCGTGAGCCGGGCGGTTCGGCGCCGTCCCAGATGGCCTCCGCCAACTGGCCCACCGGCACTACCTGGTTGGGGCGCAGCAGCAGGGTCGCAAGCAGGACGCGCTGGCGGGCGGCCGGGACCGGGAGTTCGAGCCCGCGGTCGTCGTGGACCTGCAGCCGCCCGAGAATTCCGAATCTCACGTTGCCGAGCTCCTACCGTCGACCCCACTGGTCTAGACCGATACTAGTAGACCGCGGCGATGACGTCCGGCGCCACAGCGACGTCGGCGAGGCGTCAGGACGGCGACCTACGGTGAACGCGATCGCGCACCTGAAACACGTCGACTCGTCGGCCGATAGCCCGTGGAGGGTCCTCAATGCGCACGTCCGGCTCAGCCAGTGCGGCCCACGAAGTCACCTGCCCCGCGCCGCGCCGCAGGCGCACCCTGCTGCTCGTCGCGGCCATCGCCTCGACGGCACTGCTCGCCACGATGCCGGCAGCCGCGGAAGCCGGAACGCCCGCGGCCGCCCTGCAGACCGTCGCAGGCGGCAAGCAGTTCGTGGGCTACTTCACCCAGTGGGGCATCACGACCGGGTTCTACGAGAAGAACCTGGTCACCAGCGGGGAGATCGGGAACCTCACCGAGCTGGACTACGCCTTCGCAGGCGTCGCTCCCGACGGCACCTGCACCAGCACGGACCCGTCGGCCGACTACCAACGACCGTTCACCGCAGTGCAGTCCGTGGACGGCCGGGCCGACCGTCCCGGACAGGCCCTGGCCGGGAACTTCAACCAACTGCGCGAGCTCAAGGCCGAGTACCCGAAACTGAAGATCGTGATGGCGATCGGCGGCTGGACCGGATCCGGCCAGTTCTCCGCCCTGGCGCAGACCGCCGCGGGACGTCAGAAATTCGTCGCCTCCTGCATCGACCAGTTCATCAAGGGCGACATCCCGGGCCTGCCCCCGCACGCGGCCGCCAGGATCTTCGACGGGCTGTCGGTCGACTGGGAGTACCCCGACCAGCCCGGCGCCGGCAACCCGTACGGCGCGCAGGACATCCCCGACTACACCGCGCTGCTGCAGGAGTTCCGCACCCAACTCGACACCGCCTCCGCCGCCACGGGCAGGCACTACCTGCTGACCGCCGACACCGCTCCGTTCCCGCAGCTCGCCGGCCAGCTCCAGCTGTCGCAACTCGCACAGTACGTCGACTGGCTCAACGTGATGACCTTCGACGTGTACGGCAGCCTGGAACCGAACGGCCCTACGGACTTCTCCTCGGGCCTCTACCCGGACCCGCGCGACCCGTACCCGCCGGTCTACCAGTTCGACATCGCCAACACAGTGACCTTCTACGAGTCCCGGGGCGTCGCCCCCGACAAGATCGCCATCTCCGTCCCCTACTACGCGCACTACTGGACCGGCGTCGCACCCAGCCCGAACGCAGACGGCCTGTTCCAGACAGCGACCGGCGGCGGCAGCACCATGAACTACAACCAGGAGGTCGGCGAACCCGGCACGACCCACTTCGACCCGGCGGCCGGCGAACCCTACAAGTACGACGCGGCCTCACAGACCTTCTACACCTACGACAGCCCCGCCTCCGTCGCGCTGAAAGGCCGATACGTCTGGCAGCACGGCCTGCGCGGCGCAATGGTCTGGTCAATGGACGGGGACACCGCCGACGGCCGACTCACCGCGGCGCTCGGCAACAGCCTCCGCCACCCCTGAAAACCCCACGGTCAGGAAGAAGGGAACCCGGCACCCACGACGTCGACCCGAACGGCGAGAACCCGGACGGCAGCAGAATCCGACTCAGCAGTCGAACACCGACCAGCAGATGTCGTTGCGCAACCTCTGGTCATCAAGTACGAGCCCGCGGATCGCCTCCGGAAGCTGATCGCGCTGCCACTGGCACTCGAGTCGTCCCGCGGCCTCGCTCTCGCCTTCCGGTGCCGCTGCACGTGCTGCCTTGATCGCGTAGGCGGCCGCGCCGAGCTCGTGAGCGGCGACGTGTGCCACAGCCCCGGCCTGGCCGGCGGCGTACGCGGCATACCGTGCTGCCCCACGCCGGTCTCTGGCTGCCCCCATCGCGTGGCCGCCCACCGCGCGAGCCTGCATCATCTTGACCTCGCCACGCACCCAGGCCCGGGCATGCTCGATCGCCTGGCGCGGCCGCGGGTCCCCAGGCTGGGCCGACTCGAAGAGGCCAAGAACATGCTCTGCACACGAAGCAGCCCACAGGGCGAGGAGACGGTGATCCGCGTCAGTGAGAGTCCCACCACGGCGGATCGTCACGAAGCGAGGGTCCCGGACCTTCGGGAGGATCATGACGTGCACTCCCTCCTGCGCACATCGGCGCCACTCGCTGCGGTGTGCCCTGGTGACCGGTCAGCCGCCTGGCGCGGGGAATGAACCAGAGTGCTCCGTCCGCATCGGCACCGGCGAACGCAGCGGATGTGCGGCCGACGAGTCGGCACAGGTGCGGTGGTAGCTATTCCACCGGGCGAGGAGTCAACTTCTGGGCGGGCTTCAGTGTGCCGGTCATCGAGCCGGTAGCGTAGCGGGATGAGGACACGCGGGGGCGGGCTCACCACCATGACGAGCCTGGCAACGGGCGCGGCGCTGGCGCTGGGCGGCTGCGGCAGCACCGGCACGGGCGGCGGCACAGGGGACACCAGTGCGACAGCGCTCGGTTTCAAGCACTACGCGGGTGCGGTCGACTACCCGTCGACGACCGGCCCCCACAACGCGGGATACGTGGCGCCCGGCGAGGGGCTGCGCCGGCTGGCGCCGCTGGGCGACTGCGCCCTGGGCCTGGGAACGTTCGCCAACGGGTACCGCTATGTGAACGTCAACTGGACCGGCACCGAAGAATGCACGAAGTTCTCGATCACCCCGAATCCAGCCCCTGACGACGCCACCGACGTACCCGGCTCCATGCGCGGCGGCTGGGCCGGCGGCGGCCTGACGGGCGACGTGGTGGTGCCCTGGGACGACGGTTCGCTGCTCGCTGTCGGCGCCGCCGTGACCCGTCGGGCGCCCAACGGCAAGCAGTCACAGCTCGCCACGCTGCCGCTGACGTTCAACACCCACCCCGAACAGGAGACCGCCGATGACGCCACGGTGAACACCGCTGTGCGGGTGGGGGCGCGGCTGCTGATCGGCGGTGGCCAGACCATCGACAAGGCGGAGACTCCGTACGTGTTCGCCTCCGACGACGCGGGCCGGACCGTGCGCCGGGTGCCACTGCCGGCGGTCGACGGCCTCCAGCCGACAACGCCCGTGGGCGACTTCGGCGTCAACGGCACTGAGGTGGTCGCTTTCGGCGCGGCGGCGACCAACGCCTTCGACTTCCACTCCACAGGCACGATTGCGGTCTGGCACAGCACGGACAGCGGCAGCCACTGGACCTCCGGCGAGATCGCCGGAACGCCGCCGGGAACCCAGGTGCGCAGAGTCCTGTACGCGTCGGGCCAGTGGGTCGCGGTGGGAGGCTATGCCCGGGCCGGCGCCTTCTACGACTCCCTCCCGCTGGTCCTGACCAGCCGGGACGGCACCCACTGGGCCAGAATGGACACTACCGCGATGGGCGACGGCGAGATCACCGCCGCGACCGTCGACTCCTCGGGCCACCCCGTCCTGGTCGGTTCGGCGGCGCGGCCCAAGTCCAAGCCGGACACACGCACGGTGTGGTGCGGTGCCGTCTGGCTCGGTGATGCGACGCTCTCCCGTTGGAAACGCGGCGGCCTCGGCTGCAGCGAGGATCCCCCAAATGCGGTGGCCCTCCTCGCCGACGGCCGCGTGCTGATCGCGGGCAACCGGGACCTCTGGCTGTCCTGAGGCCCGCGGCCGGACACGCGGATGCCACGCCGACTCCCAACACGCCTCCGGTGTCCGACATTGCCCGGCGCGTACGAACCCGGGCCGCCACTCCCGCCGGACGCACCGGGTGACGCCGGACCTGGCCTGTGGGGCACGGGAGCGGCATGCAGCTGACCTGCGGTGAAGTCTTTCCAGAGATTATCCAAAAAGAATCTTGGTCAGGAGCCGGGAAAAGTCAGCGTTCCCCGGCCTGAGCCTCCGTACGGCCCCCGAGCCCGAGGAGGCACTCATGATCCGTACCGTACTGCGCGACATGTCCAGACCCTTGGCCCCAGCCCCCAACTGCGAGCGGTGGTCCCGGTGAGGCCAACCGTCAACCGGACGCTGGCTGCTGTCAGCGGGCTGGGCGGGACCATGAGTACTGCGGTCAGCGTGGGTCACGGCTGGGCGGCCATGGTGGCCACGGCCGTGGTGGCCGTGCTCACCGTCCTCGTGACGGTGACGGGCAAGGAGGCCACCAAGGGCTTCTTCTCGTGGCTGGGTTCCCCGCAGCGCACCTTCCGGTGGACGCTGAGGAAGGGCCACGCACAGCAGCTCACCGCCGAGCAGCTCGTAGCGTTGATGCAGGTCGCGCTGGAGCAGGAGGCACTGCGGTGCGGCGCCGATCGCCGGGCCGACGAGGTGACCGCCGGTGCGGCGGAGTCAGCCGAGGAGTCGGCCGACCAGGTGACCGCGGCACCGGACAGGCAGGGAGCAGGGTAGGCGACGCCACACGGTGGCCCGGCGCCGCCCCGTGGCAGTTCGCCGGCCACGGGGCGGCGCCGGCGTGCTCAAGCGGGCTCCGGGCGGTGCGGATCACCCCCGGGTGCCGCCACCGCACAGGTCGTAACCGGCTTTCGGGTCGGGGTTGAAGGTCTCCTGGTGCTGCGGTTGCCAGACCCGGAGCGCGCGGTACATCAGGACGCCGTCGCACAGGCCCCGGTCGAAGGCCTCGATGTCGGCGGGCTCGAGCGAGGCAGCCGCCACAGTGGTGGTGACGTGCAGCGACTGTGCGGTGCCGGTGGCGGTGGGTCCTCCCCAGGATGTCCAGTGGATCTGCGTTGCTGCCCCGGTGGGGTCGCCGCCGTTGAAGAACTGATTGGGGTGAGGTAGTCCATAGCCCTGCTGGTAAAGGTTCCACGGGGTGCCGAGCACGGGTACGGCAGGCGTGTCGGGGGGCGTCCAGGCGAACGCGGTGGCTCCGCTTCCCAGGTCCAGGCGGGTCTTGCCGAAGGTGGCCGCCAGGGTGGTGGCGGTGCCGGTGGTGGACAGCAGCGCGGTCCACCCGCTGCGCGTGCTGCCGCCGGCCTGGGCGGTACTGCCGGTGGGGGTCCAGGTGGCGTGGTCGAGCCGGAAGACCGTGGGCGGTGTCGCCGGGGTGGGGGTGGGGGCTGGACCGTTGGGGCATGCCTGGGCCTGGGGGGCGGCGCTGGCGTAGAGGCTGTGGTCGGCGGCGATCCACACCCCGGAGATCCGCCAGCGGTGGTCGGATGCGGGGAAGGGGTGGGCGGAGTGGATACCGGTAGTCAGGTCGATCACGGTGACGCTGTCGGAGGACTCGCACATGTCTCCGCCCAGGATGTTGCCGCCGTAGGCGAACAGGGTCCCGTCCGGTGCCAGTGCCGTCATCCCGCCCGGGGCTCGGTCTCCACCGGGGGCCGCTGTGAGCGGGTCGGCCGAGACCCTTGAGGCCATGCCGCGCGGGGAGACCCGGTACAGGAGCTGGGGGCCTTGGCCGGGGGTGGTCGCAGGGGTAGCGAAGACGATGAGGTTGGCGTCGTCGCTGGTGCTGCCCAGCAGTTCCGCGCTCATCGTGGTGTTGGTCGGATCGGCCGGTGCCGTCAGGCCCACGAAGGCGGGCGTGGTGGCGGCACCCCCGGTGAAGGGGTAACCGGTCAGGGTGCCTGCGTCGGTGATGGTGAAGAGGCGGTCGCCCGCGAAGGCCGCGCCGTTGCAGCCCGCCGGGCACGGCCAGGTGCGTGTTGCTCCGGTGGCGGCGTCGGTCAGGTGCAACTGGTCGGTGAAGGCCGTGTCGGAGTGGGAGATCCATCCCAGACGTTGGCGGTCCGCAGACCAGAGCAGCTTGCTGACCTTCTGGCCGCTGGGGACGGTGATGAGTGTGCGCGCCGGCGCTGTGCCCACGCGCAGGCGGAGGGCCCCGTCTGCGGCGTAGGCGATGGCCGGCATGGTGGCGGCGACGGGCTGCGGGGCGATCGGCGTGGACGAACCGGTCCGGTTCAGGATCGCAACGATCAGGATCGCCACCACCAGCACGCTTCCCACCGCGGCCGCCGCTCCGGGCAGTCTGCGTCGCCCTGGTCTGGAACGGCGCGGTTTTCTCTGCCGTGGCGCGGGCGGCTCCGGCGGGGGTGGGTCGGGCGGGGGCTGCTGCAGGGGTCGCTGGACGGGTGAGGTTTCGGCGACGCTCTGGACGGACCTGCCGGATTGCTCCCGCAGCGCGGCCAGGGCGAGGATGGGGATCAGGACCGGGGCGGCGTCCCAGACGAGCTTCTTGGTCTCGATTCGGCAGGTCGCGCAGTTCCCGCAGGTCTTGCAGGTGCTGTAGTGCTCGATCACGGCGTCGGCCAACTCCGCGGTGAACACCGCCCCGTGCGCGGACTCGTGGGTCTCGAGCATCGACCGCAGTACCGCGCACTGCGTGCGGTCGCCGCGTGCCAGCAGCAGAGCGTGATAGCGGCGGGCGACCAGGGTGTTCAGCTCGGTGCACCTGTTGCTGACGGTTTTGGGCTCCTGTCCCAGTTCCTTCGCGATCTGGGCACCGGTCAGGCCTTGTTGGATCCGCAGCCGGTAGAGCTCCTGGCGCTGCGGGTCCAAGGTGGCCACGACCTCGAGGATGGTGCGCTCGGCCTGGGCCCGGCGGACCGGGTCGTCGCCAGGGATGACGACGGCTTTTTGATCACTGAGCTGAGGGACCGTCTCCTCGGTGGAACCCGGCCGCTCCATTCCGTACGTGATCGAGGCGTGCTTGCGCGCCCGACGACGGCCGAACTCCATCAGCCAGTCGGCGAAGCCCTCCGGGCGCGGGATGCCGCGGTGCTTCTCCAGGTAGTGCATCGCGTCGAGCAGGGCCTGCTGGCTGACGTCCTGGGCGGCATCGTGGTCCCGGAGCAGGTAGGCGGCAAGATTCAGCAGGCGTTGGGCATGGCGTTGTGTGAGCTCCTCGTACACCTGGGTGCGGGCCGGCGGCGGAGGGTCCGCGTCATGGGCCAGGAGTCCCAGCAGTTGCGCATCGGTCAACTGCCCCAGGACGTCTGGCTCTGCAGCAGTGTCGGCTCCGGTGTCCTGGGTCATGTCACCGGGTGAAGAACGAGTTCACCGACGCGGGCAGTCGGTTGACGATTGCGCCGTGGTCGCCGGCCTGGCCCACCGGCTGGCCCAGCGGGTATCCGCGGGCCTGGATGAGAAGAGCCGCTTCGCTGATCCCGTCCTGGACCGTGACGGTCAACCTCTCACCGGCGGCCTGCGAGCCGTTGCCCAGCACCAGAGTCCATGCCCCTGTGGTGATGTCCCGTGTGTAGGCGCGCCACGGTAGCGAGGGGTCGACGTCGAACGTCATGTCGCAGGTGTCACCGGTCTTGGTGGTGTCGTTGACCGAGTACGGTCCCATCGGGCCCGGAGCCGCCTGGTCGGGCTGGAAGATGACCTGGGGCCTGCAGGAGGCGTAGGTCAGTCCCACCGCGATGTTGGGCCAGAACACCAGGCTCATGCCGTCGGCGGTCCGCTCGGGCTGGTTGGCCATGTCGACGCTGCTGGGCGGATCCGTGACGGTCACCACGAGCGTGGTCGCTGCGGCCGCGGTCGGCCCGGGCGCCGCCGTTGTGGCACCCGAAAGCGGCCCGGACGCAGCGCCGGCGCAGCCGGCCACCGCCCAAAGCCCCACCAGTCCTGTAGCTACCCGCAGCGCTGCCGTCCGCACGCACTCCCCCGTTCAGACCACCCGTCGGCACCGTGCCGCCCAGACTGCCCAGCACGGACCGACGCGTTCTTTGCGGACGTTACAACCGAATCCCACCTCTTCGGGCTCTAACTACAGAAATACGGTGATCATCATCAATATCGATCAATTCAATGCAACTAGCGATCAATTAGGCGCATCGAAGAACCGTTGAACGTGATCGTCCGCCTGGCCCCACGCCCCGGTGAACTGGCCGGTGTCCAGGTCCACACGGCGCAGCCGGGGCCGCATCGACTGATCCTCGGCGGGCGGCTCCGGTTGGCGGTCCGATTCCAGCGTGACTGCGACGGCGTGGAACTGCCGGCGGCCGGCGAAGACTTCGTTGATCTCGGCCAGCGCCGCGGCAGAAGCGCGGGTACGCACAGAAGTCGTCGCTGTCGCCGTCCAGGCCCTTGCGGACCGTGGCGCACTTCTCGGCGGTGAAGCCCGAAGCGCCGACGGCCGTACTGCACAGCCGGTGTACCACGGTCTTCCATATCTGGCTGGCATAGCTCGCCTCTTCGGCGCTGATCGGAGTGCGGCACGCGGGGATCGGGAAATCCGGTGGGTAGGGGCGGCATCAGCCGGTCTCTTCGCAGGCGTACGCGGGGGGAGCCATTCGTCGTCTCGATGGCGTGCGATCACCGGTGCCCATCTGGTGCCCCTTGTTCGCGCAGGTGCACGGTTCGAGAACGGCGTCCTCGTCGAACGCGGGGGGAGGCCGTTTGATCGACTGAAGGAGCCACCAGCCGGCTCATAGCTGAGCTGACCTGTCCTCAGCCAGGCCAATGTGGGCGGCGAGACCTTGGTGCGACTGGGCTACCGCGCCCAGCGTCCCATGGCCGGCGCGGTGCCGATCAGACACTCGATGTCCGTCGGAAAGCCGACGAGGGCGTAGGCGGTCAGGCGCAGGTGGCCCTCAAGACAGACCAGGTCGTCCTGCCTCTCGCCGACGAGGATGAGCGGAGGAAATCGCTCGCCTCTGATGACCGCGTGGGCCGCGTCGACGAACGGTTCGTTGGGCACGTCGAATGCCCGCAGCCCTGCCTTGATGCGTGCGGCCGCGTCGGTCGGCCGGCGGCTGCCACCCGACAGTTCGACCCAGTAGGAATAGTCGAGGTAGCGCACACCGGCCGCCTCGTCGGCGGACAGGAGTGCCCTGCTCCACGTGACGCGAGCAGGGAAGTTCTCGAGCAGGTCGCGGTTCTGGCCATACCCGCGCGTCGCAGCGAGTAGAGCGCGACGTACGAAGTTCGCTCCAGCGTCGGAGAGACCCGGATGCGTCAGAACCTGCTCGGCCTGCCCAGCCGCCGCCAGATGAGACCGGAGGTTCTGGCCGAACCTCCGGCTGGACAGCTCGCCACTCAAGAAGCAGGCGACCATCTCGTCCTCACTACTCACACCCAGTACCTCCACGACCATCAGCATAGGACTGACCCGGCCCGCCACCGTGCACTGCTATGAGGTCTTGACGATTGCTCATCGGGGCGGCCGCACCTGGTCATCCGGTCACGGTCGAGCCAACGCTCCCCGGTCAGTGCGGTGTCGTGGACCATCGTGCAGCAAACTGGTACGCGTACGGAGCAGAACGACAGGGGCCCGTGCCCAAGTGCGGCTGTCGCGCGGATTAATCGCTGCCGGGCTCGGCCTTGCTTGGCCACCCCGGTGGCGTTGTACCGGTACCGGGCCATCTCCTCTATCACGCCGTAAGGCCCCCACTGTCGGCGGACTGCGCTGAGCGTGGGGGGTGAGGGAGTATGAGCGTTCCTCTGAAGGCGGTGGCTTGTTCCTCCTCGTCCGGGCGGCATGTGCGGAAGGGCATGCCGTTGGCCTCGCGTACCTCGGCGAGGTCGTGCGTGAGGACGAGGTGGGAGAGCTCATGGGCAACATCGCTGGCCCGGCGTCCTGGGGATCGGAGCGGAATGGTCACCACGACGCTCTTGTCGGCCACCTGGAAGGTCGCCGCCGAGAAGGCCTAGGCCTGGAGGCGTTCGAGTTCTTCCAGCCGGGGACGGTCGATGAGCCTGTCAGCGCTGACGATCTTGATGCTGAGGTTCGTGGCCTTGCTGTTTGTCTCAACCCGGCGGGGTCGACGGCTCAGCGGCGCGGCGGTATTCGGCGTTGATGCGCCGGGCTTCTTCGAGTTGGTCTTCGAGGATGACGATGCGGCAGGCGGCCTCGATCGGGGTGCCCTGGTCGACCAGTTCCCGGGCGCGGGCGGCGATGCGCAGTTGGTAGCGGGAGTAGCGGCGGTGGCCGCCGGTGGAGCGCAGGGGGGTGATCGGGCGGGCTTCGCCGATGGCGCGCAGGAAGCCCTGGGTGGTGCCGAGTATCTCGGCGGCCCGGCCCATGGTGTAGGCGGGGTAGTCGTCGTCGAGACGGCCGAACGAGTCGTCTGCTTTCATGTCACCTCTCTGTGGAACGCGTGGAGGGGCCCTGGCGCCGTGTGGCACCAGGGCCCCGAAGGGACAGTCACACCATCTGCCGGCCTTCGTCGTGCGCCGGTCTACTGTGTCCGCATTGCCGCCGGGGGGGTTGGGCGGCTGGTGCGGGGATCGCGGTTGCTTGACCTCAGACCACCTCACTATCGATGTCCATGATGAGCCCGCGGCCGCGTCACCGGCTCACCGCCAAGTTCATCTCCCGCCAACTCGACGCCCAACTCGACCCAGGCCTGATCGCAGCGGAGGCCACCGATGTCGAGGAGGAGTCCCTCGGCAAGCTCCGCATCCCGGACATCCTCGTGGTCCCTGAAGCCGCGATGGACACCGACGACCTGATCGACCCCCGTGAGATCGTCCTCGGGGTGCGGGCCCGGGCGCTGAGCAGGCGGACCAGCGGAGCGGCGGTGAACCGCCACGTCGACTCCTCAAGGTCACGGGCAGGATGTTGCGGAGCGCCCCCGCCGGGGCGGGGGCCGACCGCCGGCGGGCATCAGCTGCGACGCCCTCGGCCGGTGTGTCCTGGCTTCCAGTGCGTGCGGCCCCGTGGAGGCATCCGAGCAGCGCTGCGAGCACTGACTGCGTTCACCCCGGTGGGGGTCCTCACAGCCCCAGGACCTTCGCTTTCTGGGCCGCGAACTCGGCCTCAGTCAACACGCCCTGGTCGCGCAGACCGCTGAGCTGCTTGAGCTGTTCGATCTGGCTGTCCATGTCGGTGACCGGAGCGGCCACCGACGCTGCGACCGGGCTCGGTGCCTGCGCGGGCTCGGCCGGCGGGGCCGACGCGGGCTGAGCGCCCTGGTCCGCCCACCGGCCGGCCTGGCGTCGTGACACCCGGTTCGAGACGGCGATGGCTGTTCCGGCTACCGCCGCGGTGCGGGCAGCGGTACGAAGTAGACGGGCCATCTGTTCTCTCCCTTTCTCTCGCTCACGCGGCCTCGGCGGAGACCCGGCTGCTGTTGATGGCGTCGACCAGGGCCTGATGGTCGCGTTCGTTCTGATCGGCGTAGCGCTCCGCGAACCGGGCGAGGGCTTTGTCGAAGGCGTCTCCGGCCCCCAGGTAGGCGGCGATCGCGATCCGGTCCCCGGAGCGGGCGTGGGCGCGCGCCAGCGTGGCACCGCACAGCTGCCCGAACATGCCCATGCCCTCGGGCACCAGGGTCTGGGGTTCGACGATGCCCTTCCAGTCCCGCAGCTGGCGGACGTAGAAGTCGCGGGTCTGCCCGTCCATGCCTTTGGCCCGCTCCCAGCCCAGCAGAATGTCGCTGGAGGCCTGCATCAGCCGCTGCCCGGCCACCACCCGTTGCCCCTGGTTGGAGTACTCGCTCGCCCCGACGTGTTCGGCCAGCACCGAGTGGTCGGCCTCCTTTACCTGGATGAGCAGTGGGTCCGCGTCGTCCTTGCCGAGCAGCAGCACGATCCAGCAGCGGGTGCCCACACTGCCCACACCGACGACCTTGCGGGCCATGTCGGCGAGGTGGAACTGGCCGAGCAGGTGGCGGTGGTCCTCCTGCAGGCTGGTGCTGTAGCGCTTGATCAGGGCACGGATGTTGCGTTCCAGGCGGCCGCGTTCGAGGTCCGGGAGCAGGTCCGTGACCGGCACGATCAGTGGCGGGGCCGCGGTGATGCGGCGCTGCCCGTCCGCGAGGTGGGTGAGCTTGTCGAAGGCCTGCAGATTGTCGCGCGACCGGGCCTTGTCCAGGGCGCGGGCGACCAGCTTGCCCCGCCTCGCGTCCAGCTGCTGGGTGACCAGAGCTTGGAGACCCACGGTGTCGATGCGCGCGTACCAGACGTCCAGGTTCCCCATCAGGGCGAATCCGCGCATCTGCTCCCGGTAGGAACGCACGGTGGCGCGCACGACGGCGGAACGCTCCTTGTCAGTGAAGCCGTTCTCGCGCCCGGCGATCACCAGGCTCGCCGCCAGCCGCTTCACATCCCACTCCCAGGGACCGGGCAGCGTCTCGTCGAAGTCGTTGATATCGAACATCAACCTGCGCTCCGGGGAGGCCAGCAACCGGAAGTTCAGCAGGTGCGCGTCCCCGCACAGCTGCGCCCGGATCCCGGTATTCGCGGTGCCTGCCAGGTCGGCGGCCATGATCCCAGCCGCACCGCGGTAGAAGCGGAACGGCGACTCGATCATCCGCCCATAGCGGATCGGCACCAGCTCCGGCACCCGAGCCGCCGACTGCCGCTCCAGCAAGGCCACCGGATCAAAGCGCCCCGCCACCGGCTGGTACTCCCCGTGACTGCCCCGGGGCACCGCCGCTCTGGCCGCTTTGCCCAATGCGGCCCGCTCCCCCACGGTCAGTCGCTCCGGTGAGGGGGTGGCTGCGGTCGTGGTCTGTGTCATGGACGAATCCTCCTGTCCCGAGTGCGGTCGGCCCCTCCAAGGTCACCGCCCTCCCAGTCAACGCCCGCCTCCCCGTATCGGCGACCGCTCCCTCCCACCCGCGGAAGTGTCCCAGGCCGCGATCGAGGCGAACGCCGCAGCGAGGCTCGACAGCCTGCGCGCCGCCCTGGCCGCCCTCGCCCTCAGCGCTCTCCTCACGATGTTCTTCACCCAGCAGATCCCGACAAGCCAGCCCGGCTCGACAGAGCCCCAGCAGACGTGTGGCATAGCCAGGACGGCGACCGGAGTCGTGCCGCCCCGGTGCGCCGCGGGGAGGAAGTCACATCCCGGCCATCCGGCCGAGTCGCGCGCCGCGGTTCGGTCAAGGGGCCGGGCGGTCCCATGTCCCCTGCCTGCAGGGCCCTGGATTTCCCGGCGGATCCGAGCAGTCTGGAATGAGGACCGGCCTTGCTCCGGATCGGGACCCAAACAGGCGCTGGTGCTGCAATCCCAGGACGGCGCCTGGGTGTGGGAATTCGGACTCCACCCGCACGGCCGCAGCACCCGGCTGGTCAGCCGCAACCGGATCGAGCAGCCCGGCAGGTCCCCTGCCGCCCGGCTCTTCACGCTGTACGCGATGGAGCCGGGCAGCCTGGTGATGGAGCGCAAGATGCTGCTGAGCATCAAGCGACGTGCGGAAGCGTCGGCCTGAGGCTCACCCAGGCAGGTCCGTGCGGCGCGCTCAGGACAGCCCGTGCCGGGTGGTTGGCGACCGTCCGGGCAGCCGCAGCTGGACAGGACATCACGCAGAGATCATCAGTAAGCGCGTGCATCGACAGCAACTTGAACCTGTCCTCAACTTGTGACTAAAGTTGAGGACAGGTTCAAGTTATCTGCTGCGACCCTCCCACCGCCTGCGGCGGGAGGGTACGCACACCCTGCCCCCCTTTCGGAGTTGCACCATGGCGACACTGCTGCACATCGACTCGTCCGCGTTCGCGGGCCAGGCGTCCACCTCTCGGGCCGTCACCGAGGCGTTCCGCCGCACATGGCTGGAGGAGCACCCGGGTGGCGAGGTGATCTACCGGGACCTGGCCGCCGAGCCTGTCCCGCACATCACCGCGGACGCCCACACCGCCGGGTCGCTCGACCCGTCGGAGCACACCGAGGAGCAGGCTCGGGCCTTCGCCGAGCGCCTGGCCCTGATAGCGGAGCTGGAGGCGGCCGACGCGGTGGTCATCGGCGCGCCGATGTACAACTTCTCGGTGCCCTCCAGCCTCAAGGCGTGGCTGGACCAGGTGATCCTGATGGGCCGCACCGCCGGCTCGCCGGAGTCGAAGGTGAAGGGCACACCGGTGACGGTGGTGACCAGCCGCGGCGGCTCCTACGCCCCCGGCACGCCCCGGGCGCCGCACGAGCACGTGCTGAACTATCTGGAGTCGGTGCTGTCGGTGATCTTCGAGATGGAGGCGACCTTCATCGTCGCGGACCTGACGTTGGCCGCGCACATCCCGGCCATGGAGCACCTGGTCCCGCTCGGCGAGCAGTCGCGGGCCGACGCGTTCGAGGCCGCCGCGAAGGCAGCGCGCGCCGCGTAGTCGCGCGCGACGACGGTGTCGGTCCCGTCTCGGCGGGGCCGACACCGTCGTCGATCCCGGCCGGGCTCAGCCGGGCAGCGGGCGACTGCCGCCGCGGGCCCGCAGGCCCTCGAAGAGCAGGGCGAGGACACGGCGGCGGCCGTCGTCGTCCCCGGCGCGCACAAGGTCACCGTTGACCTGGAAGAAGCGGGCGATGTCGTCCATTCGGGCGTCCTCCCGCAGGGCTCCCTCGGCGCGGGCACCGGCGGCCAGATCGGTGGCGAAGGCCAGGGACCGGTCGCAGACCGCCTGGAGAGCAGGGGCGTTGGGGTAGCGGCGGGAGAACGCGTCGTTGAACGCCGGGTCGTCGGCCTGCGCCTGACAGATTGCCTCGACGTAGGCCAGCAGCCTCTCCCACGCGCTGCCCACCGTGCCGTCCGCGATCGCCATCGCCGCACGCACCCACCGGTCGGCGAGTTCGTTGACGACCTGGTCCAGCAGCGCGTCACGGCTGCCGAAGCGGTTGTAGATCGTGCCGACGCTCACCCCCGCCAGCTTCGCAATCGTCTCCAGCGGCGTGTCGAGCCCGTGCTCGGAGAAGGCGTCCGCCGCGGCCCGACGCAGCTTCTCGACGTTGCGGCGGGCATCGGCGCGAAGCGGCGGCCGCTGGGGTGCCTCGGGCACAGTGCTCACCTCTCCTTGAGTTGAGGAATCCATCATGTCGTGGGCATGGGGGACAGTGAAGTTGAGACTACCTTCATCTTGCGGCCCACCCGCCCACTACCTTGCCCGCACCGCCCCGCGGGGGCCGGCCTGGGCTTGCCCAACTCGTCCATGACCACTGGCAGGCCGAGGCGCTGCACCATAGTTGGCGTCGCCGATAGCGTCGCCGAGCTCGATCATGACCAGGCATCGGCTCGGCTCCGCGCCACACCGGCCGATGGCACGAGTGCAAGATCATCCCCGCCTGCCGTCGTAGTCGGACAGTCGGTCCAGGAGTTGCGTCAGGACGCCGAGCTGGGCCTGTTCGTCCGGATTCAGGAGGGTGTCGATGGCCTGGGCGACCCAGTCGCGCCTGGCCCTGCGGTCCCGGTCCAGGGCGGCGCGGCCCTGCTGGGTGAGGGTGACCAGGAAGCCGCGGCGGTCTTGCGGATCCTCTCGCCGGGCGATGTAGCCCAAGGCCTCCAGATCCTTCACGGTGCGGCTCTGGCTCTGATGGCGCACGCCGCGCCGCTGAGCCAGCGAGGCGGTCGAGGCATCGCCATCGCGGTCGAGCAGTCCCATGGTCGTGGCCAGGGGTGGCGGCAGGGTGTCGGCATGCGAGCGCGTCGCGCGCACGAACCTGCCGATGGAGGTCCGCAACCGCTCAGCTAGATGATCTTGGCCAACCATGGGTTGACTATACAGTCCGGCTGCACTTGCACCGCCGCGCCCAGGGTGACGGCAGTAGGGCCGGCGCATCACCGCCGGACCCGGGTGCACGAGCACCGCTTCCGGGCCGACCCGACGACCGGACCCCCGCACGCCCTCGTGGCCGACAGCGGGCCGCGCGGTCAGGCATGACTACATACACAGCAAAGCTGTACACTTTTGCTGCAGATCGAGCCCCGACCAAGAACGGAACCACCATGAAGCTGACGAAGTACGCCCACGCCTGCGTCGCGCTGGAGAAGAACGGGTCCAGGATCGTGCTGGACCCCGGCACGTTCACCCCCGAGGCGAAGGACGCCGTCACCGGTGCCGCGGCCGTGCTGATCTCCCACGAACACTTCGACCACTTCGACCACACCCTGCTGGCAGCAGCCCTGGACGCCGATCCCGAACTCCGCGTCTTCGGACCACGTGCGGTGCTCGACAAGCTCGGCGGACACGGCGGGCGGGTGCGGGCCCTGGCGGCCGGGGACACCTTCGGCCTCGACGGCTTCACCGTCGCGGTCCACGGCGAGCGCCACGCCACGATCCACGCGGACATCCCCTGCGTCGACAACCTCGGCTACCTGATCAATGAGACGCTGTTCCACCCCGGCGACGCCTACTTCGTGCCCCAGGTCCCCGTCGACACCCTGCTGCTGCCCACCAGCGGGCCCTGGACCAAGCTGGGCGAGGCGGCCGAGTACCTGCGCACGGTCAAGCCCCAGCAGGTGATCCAGATCCACGAACTCATGCTCAGCGACCTGGGCCAGGCCTCCACCCGAACCATCCTGGCCGGCCTGACCGACATCGAACTCACCCTCCTACCCCCCGGCCAGAGCATCGACCTGTGAGCACCGGCGACCGGCGGGCCGACGTCGTTTCGGCCGGGCTCTCGGTGGACGTCAGGCTTCCTTCCTGCATCCTTGACAAAGCGGAACAGCGCTCCGAATAATAAACGGAGCAGCGTTCCACTTCAGTCCAGCTGACACCGGACGCGTCGCTCCGCCCGCCCGCCGCCCGCTGCGGGTCAACCAGAAGGGAACCGATCACCATGAGTGCGTCCATCGACACCGCCGCCGCCTTCGGCTCGCCCGCTCCTGTCCTGTCGTACAGCCCGGTGGTCCTGCCGGTGCCCGGGCGGCCCGTGGACCTGCAGGTCCGCGTCTCCGCGCCCGCGACCGGGTCGGGCCTGCCGGTCATCCTGCTCTCGCACGGCCACGGCGCCTCCAACAACCTCTCCTCGCTGAACGGGTACGCGCCGATCGCCAACCTCTGGGCGGCGGCCGGGTTCGTCGTCATCCAGCCCACCCACCTCAGCTCCCGGACCCTGAGCCACCAACTCGGCGACACCCCCGGAGCCCCCTTCTTCTGGCGCTCGCGCGCCCAGGACATGAGCCACATCCTCGACCGGCTCGACCAGATCGAGAACACTGTCCCGCAGCTCGCCGGGCGCATCGACCACGACCAGATCGCACTCGCCGGACACTCCCTCGGCGGCCACACGGCCAGCCTCCTGCTGGGCGCCCGCAGCACCGACCCCGACACCGGGGAGGAAGTGAACTTGACCGAGCCCCGCATCAGGGCGGGTGTGCTGCTGGCCGCGCCGGGCAGGGGCGGCGAGGTCCTGAACGGGTGGATGGCCGACAAGGTGCCGTTCTTCCACACCACCGACTTCTCCACCATGGCCACACCCACCCTGGTCGTCGTCGGCGACAAGGACGACTCCAAGCACTTCACCGACGCCGGCCCCGACTGGCACACCGACCCCTACCGCCTCGCCCCCGCACCCAAGACCCTGCTCACCCTGTACGGCGCCGAGCACCTGCTCGGAGGCATCTCCGGGTACGACGCCGAAGAAACCACCGACGAGAACCCCGACACAGTCGCCGCCCTCGCCCGCTTGACCGCCGCCTACCTGCACACCCACTTCCAGCCCGACGACCACACCTGGCAGACGGCCTGCCAGGCACTCACCACCGGCACCGACACCGCCGGACGCGTCGAATCCAAGTAGGCCACCACAGCGAAACGCCACCACGGACCGCACCGTCGTCATCGCCGACCACAGCGTGTCCGTCCCGCGCCGGGCCACTACCCCGCGCGGGACGGACACGGTCGACTAAGGGACAACCGGAGTCGACTCAGGCTCTGGAACTCATCGGTGGGGACACCGATGATCTCGCGCAGATTGTCCGGGCCGCGCAGGCCTGGCAGGGAGGAACTGCGTTGACCGAGATTCGCCGGACCGCGCCCTTCGTGCATCTGACGGGCCGCTTCGAGGTGCCCGACCACGACCCGGCGCAGCTGGCGGAATCCGAGTGGCAGCACCTCCGGACTCGGGCAGCTGAGGCAGACACGCCGGAGTTCCCGTTCACCAACATGTGGACGTTGCGGTTCTCCACCTGTACACGCCCGGGCCTGATCGACCTCGGGCTGTTCCTGGACGCGCATCGCGGCGGTCGTTACACCCTCAGCAACAGGTTGCTCGATGGCGAGATCCTCAGCGAAGCCGCGAAAGCAGAAGAACTTGTGTCGGTGGCCGTGCGCCACCTCCCCTCCCACCTCGGACCTGTCACATCAGGGGCGAGTGCTCCGTGATCACGCCAGGGTGCAGGGTCTCGCGGCTGATGTCGCAATCTCACGGGCCGCGTCGTGTACGACATCACCGCGAGACTGGCGCGTGGGTGCTGCTGCTCAGCGCCGCGTCTCGTACCTGGTCAGGACCACGCCGCCGGGAAACGTCCGCGTCTCCACCAGGTTCAGATTCACCCAGCTGTCCAGCGCGGTGAAGAACGGCGTGCCGCTGCCCACCAGGACCGGATGGGCGGCGATCGCGTACTCGTCGATCAGCCCGGCGCGCATGGCCGCCCCGGCGATCGTTGCGCCGCCGATGTTCATCGGGCCGCCGTCCTCGGCCTTGAGCCGGGCGATCTCGGCGATCGCATCGCCGGTGACCAGGCGGGTGTTCCAGTCGACCTTGTCGATCGTCGAGGAGAACACCACCTTCGGCGTGTCCCGCCAGTTCCGCGCGAACTCGATCTCCGCCGGGGTGGCGTTGGGCTGCTGGTCGCCGGTCGGCCAGTAGGAGCTCATCGTCTCCCACAGCTTCCGCCCGTACAGCGACAAGTCACTCGCCTGCTCCTGGTCGAGCCACCACTGGAACAGCTCGTCGCTCGGCGGCCCGCTCCAGCCGATGTCGTCACCGGCCGCGGCGATGTAGCCGTCCAGGGTCAGATTCATGCCGTAGATCAGTTTCCGCATGGCTCAGCCTTCCGTTCGTGGGTGTCCGGCGTAGAGACCAGCGCGGCGCGGAAACTCATCGGTGCGCGATCTGGGCTCGCCGGTGGCCCCCGTGCTCGGAGCTCAGCGTGGTGTACTCGGCCGACTCGGGCAAGCCGCCTGATCTCGACCTCGCCCTCGCGAGGAAAGGCCACGGATTTGAGACTGGTTCATGGGCGACAAGGTCATGAGACAGCCAAGAGCGCGTGTAGCCGCGCAGCGACGGTGCGAGGTGCACAGCGCCGCGGATGCTGGAGCCGGCACCGTCAGGGCGTCGTGGAACATTGCCGCCACTGCGGTGAGGACGACTTCCTTGTTGTTCATGACGTGTCCGTTTCGTGCGGCGGAGGCGGAGAAGGCCGCCGGTCACTGGAGGGCGTCCGACGCAGAACCGCAGGCTGGTGGTCTCCACGCCCCATCCATCGCGCGCCTTCGCCCCCAGTCAGCTCCGAACGTGTCCGCTGTGCAAGCAGGCGTACGCCGAGTGGCGGAGTACAAGCAACTACAGAGAGCCACCTATCACCCAAGGGCAGCCTCAGGAGCACAGGGCAGAACACACGCCGAATGACGCCACTCGAAGGGTAGGGAATGAAGTCCAGCAGGTTTGCCCCTCCCATCAGCACCACCCGGTGAGACTCAGGTTCAGGCAGCGTCATCATCCCCCGCCTGCTTCGACCTGATCCCCGTGTTGCCGCAGCGAACACTGGCGCACCTCACCTCGGTAGGCGCCAGGCGCAGGACGTGTGCAGCCGCAGCGGTCGGGGCGCCCGTCCGGCACCCACGCGACCGGCAGGCCGTGCAGGGTGCAGACCAGGTGCAGCCGCAGTCCCCAGAAGTAGCGCGTGTAGCTGGCGCAGTACCCGTACTGGCCCCATCCGGCCAGGTCGGAGCGTTTGACGGTCTCGCGGAAGCGTCCGCACTCGACGGGCGTGGAGTCCACGACCCACACGTCGTCGCTCCACAGTGTGGTGTCCCGCGCCAGCGTGCGGATGACGCGCCGAATGAGGTCGGCGGCCTTGCGCAGCCGCTTGTTGTAGCCGGGCTGCTGGGGCAGGTAGGGGAACAGGTGCCGCAGGTGGGCGCTGGCGTGGCGCAGCCACCGGGCCTCGGAGGTGAAGCCGGGCATGGCCTGCATCATCGCCAGGGTCACCAGTTCGGCGTCGCTCAGCTGCGGCGCAATGCCCACGGCCGGCCGCCCTGGGCCGAACTGCGGCGAATCCTTCAGCAGGTCGTCGGTCTTCGCATGGAGTGCGGTGGCGATGGAGTCCAACTCTGTCTTCACACACCGACGTTGGACTCCCTCGCTTCGGCTGCGCTGGAGATTGCGACATGCCTGCCGTGGATTCCCTCGGCTACGAGCCCTGACGCTTACAGGTACTCAGCACGGGTATCCACCGAGCCAGCCGCTCCTCAGCCGCCGGCACCAGCGTCCCGCTGTCCAGCGACACCGAGGCCAGGGCACGACGGAACGTCGGACAGCGGCGCGCCAGCTCCTCGATCTGCAGCGAGAGCTCGTTCCCGTGCTCGGTAATGAGGTCCTCCAAGGGCCCTGCACCCACCTGAGCCCCTCCGGAATCGTCCTGGGACGACCGCAGCAGGGCCATGACGAACTCCAGCGCCCTCACGCCGCCCTGTTCTATCCGCTCCCTGGCTGCCTCGTGGCCCGCGAACACCGCGGACGGTTCTCCCAGGCTCCAGCGCTTTCGCTCGACACGGGTGCCCGTGGCCAACCGCTGACCCTCCCACCAACAGCGAGCCAGCCCATCGAAATTCTCAGTCACAGCCACGATTGTGCAGTCGACTGCCTTCCGCATGCTTGGAATAGATCATCCAGGGCGCACCCTCCTCGACCGGCCGACCGGCCGCACGACGCGATGCCACTGCTGGCGCGCAGGACCGCTGCCCTGTCGCGGAGATCCGCCTCAGCGATGCCACCCGCCTCCGCCGCGATCCAGCCGGGCACTCTTCAGACTCATCGACGCGGTCCTGCACGCGGACGGGCCGGTCAGGGCCCTGGTGGAGCTGTCGATGGCGGCCGAGTATCGGCGTGGACGCGGCGCTTTGTGCGCGGCCCTGGACCAGAACTGGATGGTCCTGCCGAGTTGCGCGGCGCGGATCGCGGCGACGTACCCGCTCGGGCCGGTGCCGAGGACGACGACGTCGTAGTGCGCGCTCATGACGTGCCCCCCTTTCCAGGGTGTTCGATGGTTGGCTCGCGGAGCGAGTGGTCATGCGGTGCGGTGGTGGGGTGCCAGGGTGGCGTGGATCTGGTCGCGGATGTCAGCGAGGACGGCTTCGTCACTGCGGTGCAGGTACACGGTGGCGGTGGTGTTCATGTGGATGATCGCGGTGATCACCCGCGCCAGCGTTGCCGCGTCGGCGGCATCGATGTACTCGTCGCGGGTGAGCAGGCCGGTGATGTTCTCCTCGAGGCGGCCGGCGAGGGCCAGACCCGCACGCCGGTAGGGCTCGACCGGGTCGCCGAAGACGAGTTCGTGCAGGTATGTGCGGCCGTTCTCGACGTGCTCCCGCACGCACTCCACCACGGGACGGATGAGAGCGACGACTGGCTCCAGCACGCCCTGCCCGACGGCGGCGTTCGCGGCGGCGAGGCCGTCATGGATGGCGGCGGCGAACTTCTCGTTCTGCACCATGATCAGCAACTCGGCCTTCGTCGACGCGTACAGGTAGAGGGTCCCGATCGCGACATCAGCCCGGTCGGCGATCTGCTGGGTCGTGACCCTGCTGACGCCGTGTTCGGCGAACAGTTCGCGGGCCGCGGTCATGATGCGCTCGCGCTTGGCCTGTTTGGCCCGCTCGCGCCGCCCGATCGGCATGTGGCCGCGTCCCATGGGGCCTCCCTTGACAATAATTCTGAGTGCACTCATAGTTGAGTCTACTCGGATTTACCGAGCGAGGCGAGACCTCGGCTGGCGCGCTGTATTGGCCGACCTGGTCTTAAACCTGAACAAATGGGATAAAAAGGAGCTACGCCTCATGAGAGCGTTCGTCGTCACCAAGTACAAGGAGCCGCTGCAGGAGGCGGATGTCCCCGAGCCCACTGTCGGGGAGCACGACGTGCTGGTGCGGGTGGAGGCCGCCGGGCTGAACCCGCTGGATGAGAAGATCCGCGCGGGTGAGTTCAAGCAGATCCTGCCCTACAAGCTGCCGCTGATCCTGGGCAACGACGTCGCGGGCACCGTCATCGGCGTGGGGACGGCGGTTCGCGACTTCAAGCCTGGAGACGAGGTGTACGCCCGGCCCGACCAGGACCGCATCGGTACCTTCGCCGAGCGCATCGCCGTCGCGGAGACCGACCTGGCGCTCAAACCCGCCTCGATAAGCATGGAAGAGGCCGGCTCGCTGCCGCTGGCGGCACTCACGGCCTGGCAGGCACTGGTGGAGCGCGCGAAGGTGCGGCCCGGACAGAAGGTCCTCATCCACGCCGGCGCCGGCGGGGTCGGTTCGATCGCGATCCAGCTCGCCGCGCACCTCGGTGCCAGCGTCGCCACCACCGCCAGCGGCTCCAACGCGCACTTCGTGCGCGCCCTCGGCGCCGACACGGTGATCGACTACCGCACCCAGGACTTCGAGCAGTTCCTGACCGGCTACGACCTGGTGCTGGACAGCCTCGGTGGGCAGAACCTGGAGAAATCCCTGCGGGTGCTCAAGCCCGGCGGCAAAGCCATCGGGATCGCCGGTCCCCCGGACCCCGCGTTCGCCCGCGAGGCCGGCCTGAACCCGCCGCTGCGCCTGGCGGTCGCAGGCCTGAGCCGCAAGATCCGCAAGCAGGCGAAGAAGCTCGGCGTGACGTACGAGTTCCTGCTCATGCGCGCGAGCGGCGACCAGCTCCGCCAGATCACCACCCTCATCGACCAGGGCGTGCTGCGCCCGGTCGTGGGAAAGGTGGTCGGCTTCGACCAGACCCCGCAGGCCCTGCAGTCCCTGTCCCAGGGCGGCATCCGCGGCAAAGCCGTCATCGGCAACAGCTGACCCGCCGCGACCGCGACGGGCGACACCGAACACCCCGACACAGTACACACCAGGAGAATCCGTCATGAGCAGCACCGACACCCCGAACGAAGCCGTCATCACCTCCTACGCGAAGGCCCCGGCCCGGACCGTCAGCGCCGGCGGCGTCACCTACGCCTACCGCGAGCTGGGACCGAAGGGCGGCATCCCCGTCGTCTTCTTCGTCCACCTCGCCGCGACCCTGGACAACTGGGACCCGCGCATCATCGACCCCATCGCCAGAGGTCGCCACGTCATCGCCTTCGACAACCGCGGCGTCGGGGCCTCCACCGGCCAGGTGCCGGACAGTGTCGAGGCGATGGCCGACGACGCCCACACCTTCATCAAGGCCCTCGGGTACGACAAGATCGACGTCTTCTCCTTCTCCCTCGGTGGCATGATCGCCCAGGCCCTGGTGGTGAAGCACCCCGAACTCGTTCGCAGGCTGGTCCTGACCGGCACCGGGCCCAAGGGCGGCAAGGACATCGACAAGGTCGCCGGCACCACCTACTGGGACATCCTGCGCGCCACCTTGACCCGCTCGGACCCCAAGGAGTTCCTGTTCTTCAACCGCAACGCCACCGGCAAGACCGCCGCGCGCGCGTTCGTCAACCGGCTCAAAGAACGAACCGCCGACCGCGACGCGAAGATCAAGACCAAGGCCTTCCAGACCCAGCTGAAGGCGATCAAGAAGTGGGGACGCTCCACCCCCGACGACCTGTCGACGATCACCCAGCCCACCCTGATCGCCAACGGCGACAACGACCGCATGGTGCCCTCGGTCCTGTCGCAGGACCTGCACCGGCGCATCAAGGACAGCCAGGTGATCATCTACCCCGACTCCGGCCACGGCGGCATCTTCCAGTACCACGACCAGTTCGCCCCCGTCGCGGTCGAGTTCCTCGCCCGATGACCACCGCTGGCCAGGAAGAGAAGGACAACACCGTGAGCACCACACCGGCCCTCGCACCCCTGGACGTGAAGAAGCACCTCACCTCCTCGATCTTGCTGTGGGTGCGCACCGACCAGCCCCGCCAGACCGGCATGGACCACTGGAAGGGCCCGCACTCAGGGATCATCTCCGCCACCCCGGGCCTGGAGGAGTACCGGCAGATCCACCTCGCCGAGCGCAACCCCGGCCGGTGGCCGGCCACCGACGGGGTCCAGACCGCGATCCCCGCCGACCGGAAGGTCGACGGCGTCGCGGAAGTCACCTTCCAATCGGCCCTTGCGCCCCTCAGGGGGCGCGAGCAGACGAAGCTGGCCTACGCCGACGAGATCAACGTGTTCCGCCGCACCCTGCTCTACGCCGGCCCGCCGAACTCCTCCCGCTGGTACGACGTCGCGGGCCCCGGACAGACGGTCGGTGCCCGCGCTCTGATCTACCTGCGCCGCAGAGACGGGGTCCGCGCCGGCGCCTTCCGGACGTTCGTCAACAAGCAACTCGCTCCCGCGCTCGCCGACACCGGAGTACTGAGAGAACTGCGCACGCAGACGTTCCTGCCCTGGGTCGAAAAGCTCTGGGACACCCCGGACGTCGCCCACGACAACCCCCACGACCAGCGTTTCCACGCCTCGGTCAGCCTCGGGTTCACCGACGCTGCGGAACGGGACGCCTTCTTCACCGGCAACGTGATCAAGGACCTGTCCAACCGGCTGGCACCGCGAGTCTCCGCGATCCACGCCTACGACGTCACCGCCGCCCTCACCTACGTCAAGAACGGCGAGATCCTCCCGCACTACCAGGAGTGAGCGGCGCCGGCTTCCCGGCCCTCCTCGCGCCCCCGTCGCCGTCTGATACCCCTCACACATCTGGAGCCAGCCATGAGCGAGCAGCAGAGCACCATCCTCTACGAGCGCACCTCACCGCAGATCGCGAAGATCACCTTCGCCAACCCGCCCGTCAACCTCATCGCCGGCGAGACAGTCCAGCGCCTCATCGAGATCGTCGCCGAACTGGCCACCGACCCGGACATCCAGGTCGTGCTGTTCGACAGCGCCACCCCCGACTTCTTCTACAACCACTTCGACCTGGCCGCCGCCGCCGACTTCCCCGCTCCCGAGGACCCGGACGCGGTGCCGGCATGGACGAATCTGGTCCTGGAACTCTCCAAAGCGCCCTACATCACCATCGCGGCCATCCGTGGACGCACCCGCGGCGGCGGGAACGAACTCGCCCTCGCCCTCGACCTGCGCTACGCCAGCCAGGAGAAAGCGATCTTCGGACAGCCAGAGGTCGGTAGCGGACTGCTGCCCGGCGGTGGCGGCGCCGAACGCCTCCCCCGCGCCATCGGACGCGACCGCGCGCTGGAAGCCATCCTCACCAGCGACGACTACGACGCCGACACCGCCGAACGCTGGGGCTGGATCACCCGCGCTCTGCCCGACAGTGAGCTCGACGCCTTCGTCGACACGATCGTCGCCCGGCTCGCGTCCTTCGACCGCACCTCACTGGCCTCAGCCAAAGCCCAGATCAACCGGGCGTCTCTGCCCCCGGACTCGGACCTGGTAGCCGCGTACGGCGAGTTCGCCCACTCCCTCACCCTCCCCGGGTTCCTCACCCGCGCCGCCGGCACGCGGGCCGGCATCGAGCAGGCCGGCATCGACTTCGAGTACCGTCTCGGGCACTACATCGGCATCGCCAACCAGCAACGCTGACACCCATCAGAAAGCGAGCACGGACGCAGCCGATGCCGCGGCCGTGCTCGTTTGCCGCGGGCGTGAAGTGAAGAGCCCTGTCACCACCGAAGACTCCCGACGGATCAGCGCCGCTGTGGCCTGGACGCGCTGGGGCTGCTCTCGCAGGAGCGGGCGGCGGCCTGGTCGAAAACGCTGCTGTCGGATCGACCGCCGATGTCATCCATGGCTCGACGGCCGCGACGGTGCACCCCTTCTCGACACCGGCCAGCCAACTGTTCGAACGCGGTGGATCACGAGGTCCCGGCGTGAAGAGATCACGTCGGGACCGAAGAAAGATGTCAGGCGTTCGTGCTGTGCAGGTCCGGGTAAAGCGCCTCGACCGGGCTGCTCAGAGCCGCCTTGACCCCCTGGGTCAACTCGTCGGCCAGGACCTCGTATTCGCCGGCCTCGACGGCGTCGTAGACCGTTGTCACCAGCTGCGCCGGCAGCATCTTGGGCCCGTCAGCGTGCGCGGCCATGTCGGTGTCGACGTAGCCCATGTGCACACCCGTCACGTGGACGCCCATGGGTGCGAGCTCGATGCGCAGCGAGTTGGTGGCCGACCACAGCGCGGCCTTGGACGCGCTGTAGGCGCCGCCGAAGGCGTACCAGCTGGCAACGGAGTGCACGTCGATGAGGATTGACCCCTTCTTGGCGGCGAGGATCGGTGCGAAGGCGCGGGCGAGGAAGACCGGTCCGAAGAAGTTCGTCTCCATGTTTGCGCGGATGTCCGCCTCGGTGACGTCCAGCATGCTCGCGCTCGGCGGGATGGCGCCCGCGTTGTTGACGAGCACGGTGACGTCCGCAGCGGCGGCGACGGCCCCGGCGATCAACGCGGAGTCGGTGACGTCGAGAGTCAGGGGGACGATGCGGTCATCGTCCCAGGCGCGGGGGGACCTGGCGGTGGCGTAGACCTTGGCGGCGCCACGAGCCAGGGCCTCGTGGACGAAGTGGGTGCCGATACCGCCATTGGCGCCGGTGACGAGGACGACTGCTCCGTCGAGGGAGGGCATTGGTTCCTTCTTTCCAAGGGGATGTGAAGTGCGTGGCAGTGCACGGACGGAGCACTGACTCCTCGCCCCGCCGTGGGAGAATGAGCGGAGCCACATTCGAGCCCATACGGTAATGACTGCAATCATAACTGATTGCAGTCAGAATCTATTCCTGGAGGACACCTCCATGCCTGTCGCCCCCCAGTCGGCCGGACGGCGCGAGCGGAACAAGCAGGAAAAACTCGACCGCATCATCGCTGCCGCCAGTGAACTGTTCGCCGAACACGGCATCGACGAGGTCACGACCCAGCAGATCGCCGACAAGGCCGACATCGGCACCGGGACCCTGTTCCTTTACGCCAAGACCAAGGGCGAACTCCTCCTCCTTGTCCAGAACGCCAAGTACGCCGAAGCACTCGAGCAGGGCCGGCAGGACGCCGAGACCATTCCCGGCGTGCTGGACGCGGTGCTGGCGATCGTCCGGCCGATCGTCGAGTGCAACCGCACCCAGATCGACAACGGACGCACCTACCTGCGAGAGATGGTCTTCGGCGACCCCGAGGAGCCCCGGCACAGCGAAGCACTCACCATCGTCGCGCAGACCGAGCAGGCCATCGCCGCCGTGCTGCGCCGAGACGAGCGGGTCACAGAGGGCGACGCCGCGACGCTGGCACACATTGTGTCCGCCGTGACGTTCCTCAGCACGGCGGCGAGCGTGAACATCGCCCTGAGCGTCGAGGAGATCGTGCGGGACATCCGGGGACAGGTCGACGTCCTGCTGCCTCGCTGAAGCGCGGCCCAGCCTCAGGCCCAGGTGACCATCCGGGTGGTTTTCGGCTGCCTCATGACGGAGATGGCAGTTGTTCGTGTGTCGCGGAGCTGGACCAAGTGAACTGCGCGAATCCTGCCGGGATCAGCGGGTTCTCCGGCGGGTCAGCCTGGCCGTGCAGTTCGACGAGCGGGGTGCCGTTGCGAGCGGCGACGATGCGGCGGGCGCGCAGTTGGGCACGGGTACGGGGGCGGAACTTCGGGTCCCGCCCGCAACCGCATGTCTCGAAGCCCTCGCAGCGCAGCCCGGCGTTCAGGACCACGACGACGACCGACCATGCCTTCCGATTGCTGCGTCGGGGTGCCGCGAAGTCGTGGCCGGCATACAGCAGCGGCCCGGTGCAGCGCGGACACGTGTGTCCGGCGTCGCCGAGATGCCGTTTGAAGCTGATCCGGCACGACACGCACGCGTCGTGCAGCCTGCGGGTGGTGTGGTCATCAGGAGGAGCCGGAGGTGCCTGCCTGTCCTATCTCCACGGAAGGCGTGTCGCTGCGGTGGAATCGGATCGAGGACTGGCACATCACCCTGGCGTTTCTCGGCGAGCTCCCGGTGACGGCCGTCCCGGTCCTGCAGCCGGTGCTCGCCCAGCTGGCCGCGTCTCGCCCACCCCCGAACCTGGGCCTGAACGGCGCCGGCCACTTCGACCAGCGCCTGCTGTGGAGCGGGATCCAGGGTGAACTCGAAGGACTCCACCTACTCGCCGATGACGTCCGGAACCTGGTGCGGACCTGCGGTGTCACGTTCCAGGAGCGCCCACTGCGCCCCCACCTGACGTTGGCCCGGCCACACGGACACTCAGGCGGTACCGAGGGGGTTGAGGATGGCGTAGCGCCAGGTGCCGTCCTCACCACGGCGGGCGACATTGGCGGTGGTGCCGGTGGCCTTCTTCCAGTTGCCGTCGGGGGTGGTGATCTCGAGGGTCCAGTCCTCGGTGATGAACACGATGTCGTCGCCGGCCACGACACGCGACGGGCCGTTGGACAGCTGGGCGTTGCCGGCGACCGACCCGGCCGTGTAGTCGCGCAGCGCCTGTCCGGTGACGGTCTCACCGGTGACGGTACGCATGACGGCACCGGGCGCGAGCAGGCCCAGGACCTCGTCAAGGTTGCCGGAGTTCATGGCCTTCTCGAAAGCCGGGGGGAGCTGCGCCGGGTCGGTGATGGGAGTCGGCATGGTTGTTCCTTCCAGAGTTGGATCTCGTGCAGATCGTTGAAATGGCGGATGCTGAGACCCGTGTGTGAGTGTCCGTCAGGACGCCTTGCGGGCAGCAGACCGGTGAAGGAAGTCGGCCAGCGCCGGGTTGACGCGGTCGGGATGAGTGAGGTTCGGCGTGTGTCCGGCCCCGGTCACGGTGACCAACTCCTGGGCACCGGAGAGTTTCCCGGCCAGTGCCTGGCCCAACGGGTACGGGATCGGCTGGTCGGCGTCGCCATGGACGACCAGAGCGGGCACCGTGATCTCATCGAGGCGGCGGGTGATGTCATCCGCCCCCATCAGTACCTGCACCGCGTCGGCGAGCCGTTCACGCGGCTGCGCCTTCCACTTCGCCAGCCACTGATCGTGGATCGCGGGGTGTCCCAGCAGTATCCCCAGCAATACCGGGGCCACCGCCTCCGGACCCGCGCCGCGGAATCCCTCGGACGCACCGCGCATCTGCGCCAGCGCCTCGGGCGGCCAGGCGGCCGACGTCGTGTCGATGAGCACCAGGGACTTGACCCGTTCAGGCGACACCAGGGCGGCTCGCATCGACAGAAAACCACCCTGCGAATGCCCCACCAGCGCCGCCTGCCGCACGCCCAGGTGATCCAGCAGCCCGATCAGGTCGGCCGCCGAGTCCCAGTAGGTGTAGGTCTTTCCGTCGTCCTCGGTCCGGCCGTGCAGCCGCTCGTCCCACACGACGACCCGGAAGTCCCCGGTCAGGAACCGGACCTGATGCACCCACATGTCACGGTCCATGAGGTTGCCGTGGCTGAAGACCACGACCGGGCCCTGGCCACCGCTGTCCTCGAGGAACAGGCGGGCACCGTTGACGTCTGCGTACGGCATGGTTGTTTTCTCCTTTCCTCCCGGCCCCACAGGCGATCAGCGGCTTGGCTGGAGGCGGATAACTCGCTGGCTGCTTGCCTAAATAGTCCGCGATGCGAGCGACGCAGGCGAGGTCTGCAAGAGACGCACCATGGTCGAAAATGGACTCGCCGATCCGCTCAGGGCTGCGCCTCAGAGAGCCCGGACTCGGCGCAGTCGCCACCACAAGGCCCAGATGCCCCTGGCTGGCCCAGCGGGCGGAGCTGTCAGCGCTGCGTGGCTCGGAATGCCCCGGGGGTGGCGCCCGCCGTCCGCTCGAAGAACTTCCCGAAGTTGGTGGGCTCCGTGAAACCCAGCATGCGTCCGATGGACGCGACAGGAAGGCTGGTATGAACCAGCAGCCGCTTGGCTTCCAGGGCGACACGGTCGTCGATGAGATCCTTCGCGGTACGGCCCGTAGCGGCCAGACAGGCCCGCGTGAGGGTCCGCGGCGAGTAGCCGAGGTGCGCGGCATAGTGGGCAGCACGGCGCCTGGTGGCGAAGGCGCGTTCCAGCTCGCCACGGAAGGCCTGGAACACCTCGCCTCCCGCCGCAGGGTTCCATTCACCAGGGTGCGGCAGCCGGGCAATGCGCACCAGCAGCGCGGCAAGAAGCTGCCGCAGCAGTTCCACGGTGAGTTCCGCCTGTGAGGCGTCCCGCTCGGCCAGCGTGCTGTATTCCGCCGCTATCTCGGCCACCGCCACCGACATGGCCCGGTACTCCACCGCGGACAGGGAGAAGGCGGCAGGACTGAGCCCCTCGTCGATGACGGCTGCGCTGGCAGGCACCGGCGGTGGAAAGGCCGGTGTGAACACCACCAAGGTCGCGTCCAGATCCGCGATGCCCCCCTGAGGACCCGCAGGGAAACGCTGCACCTGGCCAGGACGGACATGCAGCAGCGTCCCCGGAGCACACGGGTAACCCACAAAGTCGATCAACGCGGTGCCCTCGCCGCGGGTGACCAGGGTCAGTTGATGGAAGTCCAGACGGTTGGGCGCCGCCGCGACAGGCGGCAACAGCCGCTCACGTAGCGTCGCGAAGGACATGACCTCCAGCCCCAGCCGGGGCTGATCCGGATTGTCGTAGCTGACGTCGACAACGTCCGGGCTTCCAGAATCAGCCATACCCCAATGATCGCAGCCACCGTTGACCACACCAGCAGCGAGCCGGCGACAGGCCGTGGGCGTGACGTCGAGGGCGTCACGGAATAGGGCGCGCATGTTGGCGCCGCTGCCACGGCCGCACCGGATGGCGATCTGTTACTCGGCGCGCTGATCGGGATTCAGCTCGTGGCCGGAGGTGGCAGGCCGAGTTGGCTGCGGATCGTGGTGACCGCTTTCTCGACGGGGGCGTTGGCGGCCGTCAGCTGTTTCTCGTACTGGTGCAGGAGCTGCAGTGACGTGACGCCGGCGGCTGTGGCGGTCAGGTCGGCGCGCGCCTCGTTGACCGCGGCCAGGCGTACGGCGGTCGCCTCGATCCGTGACGGAAACGCCAGGGCCAGCAGGCGATGGTCGAACAGGTGCTCCGTGTTCGCGGCGTCGCGCAGGTCCGCCCGTGCCGCGATGAGTCGCCCGCGGTCGGGGCCGTCCAGCCGGTCGAAGTCGAGTTCGAGGCGACGGTTGCCGGCGGTTGCGAGAGCGAGGTACTGCGCGGCCTGGGCACGCCGCTCAGGGACGGGCGGGGCGCTTCGCGCCGGTGGGCTCGCCGGGGACACCGATGGGGGTGGGGCCGCGGGGCGTCCCGACGTGCACCCCGCGGCCAGCAGCACGATGCCCACTGATGCCCCGATCGCACCGTGCCGTCTCGGGTGCTCGCGACGCTGGACCTCGGCACCGGACTCAGTACCCGTAGCCGCCTCCCGAGGTGCTCGGAGCAGGAGTCGACGGTGCGGGGGCCGCCGGGGCGCTGGTGATCGCGTTGCCGTCGACGCCGACGACGTACCAGGTGCCGCCGAAGGTGGCGATGCCCTCGCCGTTCACGTCACCGGTCTTGCTGTCCTGGGAGAAGGTGTACAGGGGGTGGCCGTGGTAGGTGACCTCAGTGGTGTGGTCGGTCCGTGCGGTGGTGGCGACCATGGAGGCGGTCACGCCGCTGTGAGCCGGGGTCCCGGTCGTGGTGTCCGGCGGCCACACCGATGCGCACGCGCCGTAGCACGTCGACTTCGTGCCCGAGTCCGCGGTCAGGAGATACAGGGTGCGTCCGGAGCCGTCGACGAGGATCTGTCCGTACTTCGAGCTCTGGGCATGCAGTCCGGTGACGGCGGCAGGCGCAGTGCTGGACGGCGGCGAGGAGGCCGCGTTCTTGGTGCTGGAGCTGCAGCCTACGGCCAGGGCCGCGACGGCGGCCGCACCGGCTGCGATGGCGATGGCGCGGTTCATGATGGACTTCTTCCGCTGGAACCACCGCGACACATGCTGCGAAGCGGTCGGTCCGCGGCCCGCCGAGAGCGGGTCCTGCTCTGGGATACGCGCGGGGATGGATCCCGGTTCAGCCCTCTTTGCCCGAGATTGAACGTTTCGCCGCCGACTGGCGTATCCCTGGTGCGGCACCTTCACGAACGTGTCGGACCAGCGCTCCGCGCGTCATCGCCCGTGCCGACTCGCAGGTTCCGCGCGCTGCCGCAGGTGGGATGAGGTGACCAGGCCATGGTGTGCCGGGAGCACGACGCCCTCAGCGCCTACCTGCTCGGGGCACTCGATCCGGCCGAACGCAGGGCCATCGAGCGCCACGTGGCCGACTGCGCGCGCTGCCGGGCCGAGCTGGTACAGCTCGCCCCCCTGGTCGGGCTGTTGCGGCACACGCCCTTCGAGGAACTCTCCGAAACGGCTGCCGCCAAGGCCCGGCACCCGACCACGCCGCACCCGCAGAGCACCGCGGTGGCCCCGGTCGGTGCGAGCCCCATCGGTGCCGGAGCCTTCGCGTTCACCGGCCGTCATCTCCATCGACCGGGCCGGATCCTGACCACTGCGGCGGTCACCGTCGCGGTCGCCGGCGCGGGTCTGGGCATCTACCTGGGGGCGGTCGCCTCCGGGCCCGCCTCCCCCCGCCCCGCGCTCACCGCGTCCGCCACCAGCCCGGGCACCCGGATTTCGGCCTCGGCGACGCTCACGCCCAACCAGTCCGGCACCGCGATCCAACTGAAACTCACCGGCCTGCCCTCCGCCATCACCTGCCATCTGGTGGTACACGCCCGCGACGGCCGCACCGAGACCGCGGCGACCTGGGCGTCGGGCTACTCCACGGCGGTCAGCATCCCCGCCTCCACCTCGATCAGCCCGCAGGACATCAGCACGCTGGACGTCCTCGATGCCTCCGACCGTCTGCTGGTCCGGATACCGCAGACCTGACCACGGCCGCGCCCCACACGACGCGTCGGCCCCGGGAGCCCGATCCACTGCGGTGAACCCCGCCGACGCGGCGGGCGTAGCCACTTACGGAGAAGTCCCCCGCCAGGGGATCAACCCGAAAGGGGATGGCGAGATGCCTCCCAGTAGCAGTACCCGGCACCAGGCCGCCGGCGGCCGAGGCGGCCGAGATGCGATCTGACACAGCAGCGACCGATACCGGCCTGCGCTTCGCCGTCGCGACCGCGGCGGCGCTGTGGGCGCTACGCCTGCTCACCGCCGCAGGCCTCGCCATGGACGCCTATGTGCACGCGGACCTGGCGTCCGCCTACGACTTCAGCGGAAAGGGGATCAGCCAGGGCCAGCTCTTCCGCGTCGAGGCCGCAGCCGCAGCCCTGGCGGCCCTGCTGCTGATCCTCTTCGGCACCCGGCAACTGGTGTGGGCCTATGCACTGTCCGTCGCCGCTGCCGGTGTGGGCGCCGTGCTGCTCTACCGCTATGCCGACGTCGGCGCGCTGGGACCCTTGCGCAACATGTACGAGCCTGTCTGGTACCCGGAGAAGACCCTCTCCGCCCTCGCTGAAGGCAGCGCGACCCTCCTGGCCGCCTGCGGACTGCTCCTGGCACACCGACAGCGCAGCCGCAAACCCTGAAGCCGTCCCAACTGCCGACCGACGAGAGCCGACGACGGTACCGTCACCGGACGGCTCCACGGGCACCACGTTCCGCATCCGCACCGCACCGGCACCCCGGAAACGCCCGACACGAGCGCTCACGCTACGGAACAATGCGGCCATGACCGAACTCCTTCCCGGCGCCAATGTCGCCGTCCCCACCGGGCCGCTGGACCTGGTGATCCGCTGGTCCTGCGGCTCGGCGCTGGACGCCTCGGCCGTACTCCTGGGTGCGGGCGGCAAGGTCAGGACAGATGCCGACCTGGTGTTCTACAACCAGCCCGAGGCGGAGTGCGGTGCGGTACGCCATCAGGGCGGCGCACCAGGACGCCAGTCCCTGCTGGTGCAACCCGAGCGACTGCCCGCCGACGTGGAGCGGGTGGTGATTGCGGCGACCTTGGACGACGGCAGCTTCGCCGATGTACGCGACCTGGCACTGGAACTGCACGATTCCCGCGGCGCAGTCGCCGCTGCCTTCCCGGTACGGGCTGCGGGCCGGGAGACACTGCTGCTGCTCGGCGAGGTCTACCGGCGCCAGGGCGGCTGGCGGCTACGGGCCCTGGGCCAGGGCTACGACACCGGCCTGGCCGGGCTGGCCGCCGACTTCGGCGTCACTGTCGACGACCAGCCACCCACGGACCAGGCCACGCCGCAGCTCGCCCCCGCCGACCCGGTCTCGCTGCGCAAGGAGATCGTGCGAGTGAACCTGGCCAAACGGGGTGCTGCCGGGGTCCGGGCCCGGGTCGCCCTGGTACTGGACCGGTCGGGGTCGATGCGCCCGCTCTACAACGGCGGCACCGTGGGCCGCCTGGTGGAGCGGATGGCCCCGGTCGCCGCCGTGGTGGACGACGACGGCTCCCTGGACGCCTGGATCTTCGCGGACCACTGCGCCCGGCTGCCCACCTTGACCATCCCCGGGTTGGCCGAGTGGATCGAGCGCAACGTCTACATTCGTGCGGGGCACCGCCAGCTCCCGGAACTGCCGGGCGGACGCTCCCGCCCCGACCACCTGATCGACGTCTTCGGCGGCAACAACGAACCCGAGGTGATCCGCGACATTCTGGCCCACTACGCGGAGCGGCCCGGCGATCCGGTGCTGGTGCTGTTCTTCTCCGACGGCGGCATCAACCGAAGCCGGCAGATCCAGGACCTCCTCACCCAGGCCGCCTCCCAGCCGCTGTTCTGGCAGTTCATCGGCCTGGGCAAGTCCGAGTACGGCATCCTGGAACGCTTCGACACGCTGCCCGGACGGGTGGTCGACAACGCCGGGTTCTTCCAGGTCGACGACTTCGACCGGATCACCGACGCGGAGCTCTACGACCGCTTGCTGAGCGAGTTCCCGCAGTGGCTGGCCGAGGCCCGTCGGCTCGGCATCGCCTGAACGTGTCCAGCAGGCAGCGCCGACCGCCCCCGCGCGGCAGCGCCGACGACCGGTGCTGCGGGTTCTGCTCAAGTTCGCCGGCCGCCGGCGCACTGCAGCCGTAGTCGCCGCGCACCGCTTCGCGCAGCGCTGGCCCAAGCGGCATTCAGGGAGCGCCCGTCGGCCCGAAACCGACCGATGTCTTGCCGCCCCGTCCGCGCGACTGCAACCCTCTGAGGGACCGACAGCCGCAGCGCCGCGGGAGGCCCTCCGCATGGATGCGCACCTGCACCCCCACCTCAGTCCACGCCGCCGTGCGGCGCTCGGGGCCGCACTGCTGGCCGTCACGCTCGCCGTGCTCCCCGCCTGCGGCTCCTCGAAGGACCTCACCGCCGCGATCTCCTCCGCCGGCTCATCGGCGGCCACAACCGCGAGTTCCAGCCAGACCGCCGGCACCTCCGCAAGCCCGAGCACCTCAGCGAGCCGGAGCCCGTCTGCGAGCCGGAGCGCCTCCGCGAGCGCGAGCCCGTCCGCCACCCGCGCAGCCGGCGTGACCGTCAAACCGGACCCGGCCCCCGCCGGGGCCTCGCTCACCCTCACCGTCTCAGGCTGCAAGGGCACCGGCGGCATCGGCTCCTCCACCGCCTTCAGCGCCGACGCGCCGCTCTCCCCCGCGTCCGGCGGCGGCAACCTGCTGACCGGCAACACCACCGTCAAGCCGGCCGCCCTGCCCGGCACTTACTCCGTCCTGGCCACCTGCAGCGGCGGTGGCACCGTGACCGGCACCCTCACCGTGATGGGCGCCCCGCCCTCCAGCGGCCACATCGGTACCGGCGCAGGCGGCAGCGTCACCCACGGCACCGACCCGGCGCTCGGCGTCCTCGGCGCCCTGCTGCTCCTGGGCGGCGCCGCCGCCTGGTGGCGGGCACGACCCCGCGCCGGCGGTCATGGCCGCGCCCACTGACGCCCCGGAGCGGCGCCGCCGCGAGCGCCGCAACGCGCTGCTCGTCTGCCTGGTGGGCGCGCTGCTCATCTGGATGGCTGCCCACGGCGGCCTCCAGACGGCCCCTCAGCCGCCTCCCTCCGCGGCCCTCGCCCGCACCGTCGACGGACGCGGTCCGCTGCCCGCCTCGGCCCCCGAACGCGTCCGCATCCCCGCGATCGGCGTCGACGCCCCGACCACCGTCCTCGGCCTGGCCGCCGACGGCCGGATCGCCGTGCCGTCCTACCGCGAGGCCGACCGCATCGGCTGGTACCGCTACTCGCCCGTCCCGGGCGCGTCCGGCACCGCCGTCCTGGTCGGACACGTCGACACCCCCACCGGCCTCGCCGTCCTCTACCGCCTCGGCCAACTCCGCCCCGGCGACCGCATCCTGATCGACCGCCGGGACGGCAGCACCGCCGTCTTCACCGTCACCCGCGTCGCGGCCTACGCCGACAGCGCCTTCCCAGTCGGCCAGGTCTACTCCCTCTACAGCCCCCCGCAGCTCAGCCTCATCACCTGCGGCCACGGCTACGACCCGGCGACCCACCGCTACCTCGGCAACGTCGTCGCCTTCGCCCGCCTGACCGCCTGACCGCTTCCGGCGCCCCAGCAGCACCCCTTGGGCGGGGCGGGGCCCATCGGTCCAGGCCGGCCGACGGCACGATACCGAACGGACCGGTACGGTAAAGGGATATCCTGCGGAGATGGACGAGCCGAGAAGCGTGGGACGAAAGCGGTCGCCGGAGAAGGACGCGGCGATCCTGAAGGCGGCACTGGAGCTGCTGGCGTCGCAGGGGTTCGGGCGAATGACGCTGGACCAGGTAGCCGCCGCTGCCGGGGTGAGCAAGTCCACCATCCACCTTCGCTGGAAGAGCAAGGACGACCTGGTCACCGCCGCGCTCGCATCGGCCCGCATGTCCATGTCCGTGGCGACATGCGGTGACACCCGCTCCGAACTGGTCGCGATCCTCGAGGACTTCTCCCGCACCGTGGAGAGCGTGCGCGGCATGGCGCTGATCGGCACCTGCCTGGCCGAGGAGGCCCACACCCCCGGGCTGCTGGCCATGCTGCGCGAACGCACCGTACTGCCCCGCCGTGCGCTGCTGCGCTCGGCTCTGGAGCGGGCCCGCGACCGCGGCGAGATCCGCCCGGACGCGGACCTCGAATCGGTCGTCTCCGCGCTGCTGGGCCCCTTCTACTCCGACTACATGGCCGGACGCGGCGGCAGACCGCAGTGGGCGCAGGACGCGGTGGACCTGGTCCTCACCGGAATCGGGCGGCCGGACGGGGTCTGAGCAGCCCTGGGGGTCTGCGCAGAGGTCGGGGCCGTGGCGAGGAGGGCATGGTCAGGCCGTGGTGCGGGCGCTCTGGACGTGGAAGTTGAAGTCGGCGTGGCCGAGGGCGCCATAGAGGCGCAGCCAGATCGGGAGCAGCATCTCGGTACCGCGTGCGGTGGTGATGTCGCCCAGGTCCAGCACGCTGCCGGCGGGCCAGCCGATGGAGACCAGGAGGTCGGTGGCGGCCTTCTTGGCATCGGCGTCGTCGCCGGAGAGGAAGACGTCGTGTTCGCCGGGCACCTGGCTCGGGTCGACCATGATGTGGGCGCTCATGGTGTTGAGGGTCTTGACGACCTTGGCGTCGGGGAAGGTGCGCTGGATCTGTTCGCCCAGACTGTCGGTGTTGACCGGGTTCAGGGAAGGGGGCATGCCCTGGGAGAAGTCGAGCGGGTTGGCGATGTCCAGCAGCAGCTTACCGGCCAGGTTGTCCGCACCCGCCAGCCGCAGCGCGTCCAGAGCGCCGCCACCGGAGGTCGCGTTGACCACGGCGTCGGCGGAGGCGGCGGAGTCGGCGAACGTGGCCAGCCGGATCTGCGGGTGCCCCTGCTGCCACTGGGCGAACGGCGGGGTGCCCATGCCGTCGGGCTCGGTGCGGGCCAGGGTGGCCTGCGGGTCGCGGGTGCCGATGGTGACCTCGTGGCCGAGGGATGCGAGCTTGGCGGCGATGGTCCGGCCGACCGTGCCGGTGCCGAGAACAGCGAAACGCATGGGAGGACCCTTCGGGAGTCTGCGGGCGTGGACGCTGCTCGTCCGGCCCGCCGTTAAAACTAAACCGAGCCGTTCGGTATTGCAAGGATCACTCCCCCGGGTACGGGCAATCGGGGTGACAGCGGGCTCCTCCTCCCGGTCCGGTTACCTGGTGACGGCGGGGTGCTGTCTCGCGTTCTGCGGATTCCCGACCGTGGGACGCGCTACTTGAGGGACGGCATCTCAAGCCAAGGGGAGGAGTCCTTCACCCTGTCGGAGCGGTGAGCCGCCCACACGCTGAGCGACACCCCGGCCACAAGGCCCACGGCCGCCGTCGCGACCGTGGGCAGGTACTCCCCCAACCGGAGCGGGTGCGGCGCCTCCCACATGTCACCGCCCGCCAACAGCGCCGGAACGCCTGCGGGCAGCAGGAAGAGCGCCCAGAACGGATAGCCGCGGCGCCGCGGCCAGAGGCCCTGCACGCCCCAGGCCAGCAGCGGCAGGCCAACCACCGCCGCCAGGACGCCGTCTACCACGAAGGGCGCCTTCCAGTAGCCCGGGTAGTCCTCGGCATGCACCACCGCCCCGGTGGCATCGCGGCGCAGGTCCATGACGTTCCCCGGGCGGACCGAGCCGATGGAGGCCGAATCCCCGACGGCGATACCGTCGAAGGAGGCCGGGGGCTTCCACAGCACCGCCTCGGTCGCGGAGCCGTCGGCCAGGGCCAACGTGATGTGCGTGGCGGAGTCCTGCGCACTGGGTAGCTGCACCGCAGTCACCCGCCCGTCGTCGGGGTCCTTCTGGCTGGCGGCCACGCCCCGCAGCAGGGCGATCACCGGGCAGCTCTGCCCGGCGGCAACGATGTCGGCGACATCGTTGAACGGCGTTCCCGCGGCCGTCAGCCAGCGGCCCAGGTCGCGGCGGGACTGGCGGAAGTACATGAACGTTCCCCGCAGCAGCTCCGCGAGCCCGGGCAGGTGTACGTCGATCAGGATCGCACCGGCCTCGCGCATCGAGGCCAGGCTGTCCTCGACGATCCGCGCGACCTCGGGGTCGTCGCCGGAGCGGGTCTCGCACAGCTCGCGGAGCACGCCGATCCTGGCCCCGGTCAGGGCTCCGGGCACCAGCTGGTCGCGGAACGCACCGCCCTGACGCCCCAGAACGGGCAGCGCCGTCGCGGGGTCGCGGTGGTCCCAGCCGGCCATGGCGTCCAGCATGGCTGCGGCGTCGGCGACCGAGCGCGCCAGCGGCCCGGGGGTGTCCTGCTCGTGCACCAGGGCGGCGACACCGTGGCGGCTGATCAGGCCGACGGTGGGGCGGATGCCGACCAGACCGCAGAACGATGCGGGGACTCGGATCGACCCACCGGTATCGGTGCCGACACCGGCAACAGCCAGTCCGGCCCCGACGGCCGCGGCACTCCCGCTGCTGGAGCCGCCAGGGTCGCGGGACAGGTCGTACGGATTGCGCGTGATGCCCGAGAACGAGGAGTGCCCGTGCCAGGACATGGCGAAGTCGGGGAGGGTCGTCTTGCCGAGGATCACCGCACCGGCGTTGCGCAGCAGCGTCACCAGATGCGCGTCAGCGGCGGGAACGTACCCGGCGAGCGCGGCCGAGCCGAACGCCGTCTCGATTCCCGATGTCTGGATGTTGTCCTTGACCAGGACGGGAACTCCGTGCAGAGGGCCGCGCGGCGCACCGGCAGCGTCCAGGTGGGCGGCGTCGTCCAATGCTGCCGGGTTGAGGACGGTCACGGCGTTGAGGCTGGGATCGACGGCGCGGATGCGGTCGAGGTACGCGGCGACGATCTCGCTGACGGTGGCCTCGCCGTTGCGGTAGCCGCATTGCAGCCCGGCTACGGTGTGCTCATGGGGTGCGGGTACGGCCATCAGCGCGTCCTTCCCGGGGCTGGTGCATCTGTGGTGTGCTCGGCGGCGAGGGTGGTGGTCAGGGCGGCGAAGGCGCGGGCCAGGTCCTGCTGGGTGGAGGGGATGGCGCGGCGCATCAGTACGAAGGCGTGGACGTTCCCGGCGGCCTCGAGGAAGGTGGTCGGCACGCCGGCGGGACCTCGGCGACGCCCCGCGTCCTGGCTGCGGCGATCCCCTCACGCTGGCGCTCCAGGATCAGGGCCCGCTCGAACTCGGCGAACGCGCCCAGCACCTGCGCCAGCGACTGAACCGCCACGCCGGCGGGCGCTGGCCGCACGTGAACGCCATCACGATCCGCTTCCGTGCCGGATTCGCCTACCTGGCAGCCGAATTGCCCGACGAGCAGACCATCCCGCTGTGTCGCCTACGCTTCACCGGTGTGCTGCACACCTGGGGCTTCGCGCTCCACCTGGCCAGCAGCGACAGCTACAAGGACAACATCCTGCCCAGCGGACTGCCTGCCGGCTCCCCCGAGGAAGCCCTCGACTGCGCAGGTGACCTCTACCTCAGCGGACCGGGCGCCTGATCAACCCGGCCACGAGCCGGTGTGCACCGATACTGTGCGGCGCATGCACCGAAGCCGCGTCTACGCCGTACTGATCGACACACCCGAAGCCGAGGCTGCCCGCGCGGCCTCATTCTGGTCCGCTGCCCTTGGCGTCCCCGCACAGCCGGTCCCCTCGGAACCTCAGTTCACCGTGCTGCAGGAGGCGCTGCCAGGGCTGGTCACCGCAATCCAGGCGGTCGAAGACGCATCTCGCCTCCACCTCGACATCGAGACCGACGACGTCGAAGCCGAGACCGCCCGCTTGCTGGCTCTGGGCGCCACGGAGATATCGCAATGGCTGGAGTGCCACGTACTACGCGCGCCCGGCGGCCACCTGGTATGCGTCGTGCCCGTGCACAGCAAACCGGAGTTCTTCCAGGCCCACGCCAGCACCTGGCCATGACACCACCAACGTGGGCCACCCTCCACGAGCTTCCGCAGAGCAGCACTAGCATGACCGCATGACTACGGACCTGTTCGCGGGGATCCCCGTCCGCGACTACGCCGCCGCGACGGCCTGGTACGAGCGGCTCCTCGGTGCACCGCCGTCGTTCCTGCCCAACGACACCGAGGCGGTCTGGGAGCTCGCCGAGCACCGGTACATGTACATCGTGGTGCGACCCGAACATGCCGGGCACGCTGTGCACACCGTCTTCCTCAGCGACTTCGACGCCCGCATCTCCCGGATCGCCGAGCGGGGCATGAAACCGGACGTTCTCGAGACCTACGCCAACGGCGTCCGCAAGGCCACTTTCCGCGACCCGGACGGCAACGAGATCGGATTCGGCGGCTCACCGGCCTGAGCAGTACTGGCGAGGTCGGCCGCGCGTGGGCGGCGGTCAGCCGCCGTGCCGCATCGCGGACTCGTGCTCCTGGGCCATCCTGCGTAGCGCCAGCAGGGCCGGCTCCAGCAGGACCGTCAGCAGGACGGCTCGCTCGGCCCGCGCGACCGAGTCGTCCGTGTCCTTCAGCTGGTCGAGGTCGAGCACGGCAGTCTGCTGGGCGAGCTCCGCGTACGGGAGCAGGGTGCGCCAGGTGCAGTCCGCGTCGAGGGAGCGCAGCGACTCCAGGGTCTCGGCGATGACGCGCCGTGCGGGGGCGTACTCGGAGATCTGCCATCCCATCTGCGCCACCAGCGCGTTCACTTCGGACGTGCCGGGCCCGTGGTCGGGCTCCTCGTCCGTGTCCACCGGCCTGGCGCCGAGCACAAGACCGAGCACCTGGTGCATGTCGGCCTCGTGCTCGGAGACCGCGCTCAGCACCTCCCTGGTGGCGTTGACCGTCAGCCCCCGCACCGCGATCAGGGCCCGGATCAGTCGGAGCCGCCGCAGGTGCGCCTCGTCGTACTCGGCCTGGGTCGCGGCGGTGGCCCGCCCCGGGGGCAGCAGCCCCTCGCGGAGGTAGTACTTGATGGTCGCGCTCGGTACCCCGCTGCGCCGGCTCAACTCAGAGATTCGCAATTCGTCCTGCCCTTGACTGGCCACTGGCGGCTGCCAGTGTCTCGCTGCTGATGCCTCCCCGCTCTATGGATAGTGTCACTCGCCAAGCGTGAGAGCGAGCGTTGCCTGCCGACCCCGGGGCACTGGAGCTTGACGACACTCGCGGCTAGAAATTGGATACTGGTACTGTCTAAAATAGATACTGCCACTCACCAACTATGAGGCGGGTCATACGGTGCCAACTCTTCCCTGGACGATTCCGAACCCGGCCACACCGAACACTCAGGCGTTCGTGATGGCGTCGCGCTTCGAGGTGCGGTCCGCCAAGGACGTGCCGCGCTTCATCCTGAAGTCACTCTCGGCGTGGCGTCAGGTGCGTTCCGCGCCAGGCGCTTTGGGCGCATCCCTGATCGCCCAGCCGCTGAGGCGGACCTTCTTCACGCTCTCCGCCTGGGAGGGACGTGACGCCCTCTACGCCTTCGCCGGGACGGAGCCGCACCGCAGCATCATGAGCGGTCTGCGTTCCACCATGCGGGACTCGACGTTCACCTTCTGGGAGCTGCCGGTGGAGGAGCTTCCGCTCACCTGGGTGGACGCCAAGCGGCGCCTCGCCGAGCAGGCACACCTGGATGCAGCCGAGCGCGGCTCCGGCCGCTGACCAGGCCGGGCAGGCGGTGCGGGACTCCGCGTCCACCGTCCTGGGCGGCCTGCTACCGCGAACCGTTCTGGGACTCACCACCTATGTCGACGCCGTCCAACCCCTCGTGAACGTGTACGACGGCATCCTCCTCGAGAGCCGTGCCGGCCCTCGGCTACCTGGCGGCCCGTCAACCCGACTCCGCGCACTTCCGCGACTGGGAGGTTGGCGGGCACCGCCCACCCGGACACCTCCATCACCCCCGGTCGGCCCCACTGACATCGGCGACGGCCAGGGCGACATCCAGGCGTTCGACACCATGCTCGACCCGCCCTCCACTCCGGCCCCACCCACCCCGTCATCACCTGCGCCGTCTTCGTCGACCGCAAGCTGGGGAAAATGGCCGTGGGCACGTGGTGGCAGGACGAGCAGTCCCGGGACGCCAGTGACGCGCGCCTGCGCGGGCAACGCACAGCCATGCTCGCCCCGTACGTGACCACATTGGCCACCGAGAACTGGGAGGCGGCCGTCTTCACCCGCCCGTCGCGACCGCTCGCGGCCGGCGCGGGCTTCCGGATGGGCCGGCTGGAGTTCGAACCGTCCGACGGCGACCTGCTGGTGGAGACGTTCAAGAACATGGTCGTACCCAAGTTCCAGGCCATCCCCGGGTTCGAGGGGACGTCGCTGTTCATCGACCGCGCGAGAGGTCGGGCAACCGTGGGCGTGCTCTACACCGACCACACCGCCCTGGCCGCATCCCGAGCCGCCCAGGCGGCGGTCCGCGGCGAAGCCATCACCAAGGCACGCTTCACCCTGCGGAGCGTGGAGGAGTTCGAGCTGGCCTTCATGACGATGCCTGAAATGCCCTGAACCCCGTAAAGCCGGCGACCGTGTGAACAGGCTTTCTGCGGGTCACGGGGTGAGCGGGCGGTCCGTGGCGGTGATCGGGGTCGGCAGTGGGGTGGCGCCGTTCAGGTAGCGGTCGGCGGCAGCGGCAGCGGCGCGGCCCTCCGCGATGGCCCAGACGACCAGCGACTGGCCCCGGCCGGCGTCACCGGCGACGAAGACGCCGGGCGGGCCCGCGGCGAAGCCCGGGTCACGGGCGAGCGTGCCTGCGGCGGTCACCCCGAGCCCCAGTTGGGCGACGAGGTCGGCGTCGTGCTCGGGGCCGGAGAAGCCCAGGGCGAGCAGGACCAGCTGCGCCGGGATGGAGCGCCCGGTGCCGGGTACGGGTCGGCGCGTGCCCGCCTCGGCGTCGGTCAGGCACAGCGCTTTGACCCGGCCCCGGCCGTCGTCCTCGAAACGTACGGTGGCGGCGGAGAACTGCCGCACGTCCCGGCCGCACTCGTGCTGCCGGCCCTCCTCGTGAGCAGGCGAGACCTGGTAGATCCGGGGGTGGACCGGCCAGGGCTCGTTCGGGGAGCGGTCGGCGCCCGGCTCGGGCTTGATGTCCAGTTGCACCACGGAGGCCACGTTCTGCCGCAGCGCGGTGCCCAGGCAGTCGGCGCCGGTGTCCCCGCCGCCGACGATCACGACGGCTTTGCCCTCGGCGGATAGCGGCGACCGGGAGAGGTCGCCCTGCTGGACCCGGTTGGCGTCCACCAGGTACTCCATCGCCTGGTGGATCCCCGCGAGCTCGCGTCCGGGGACCGGGAGCTCGCGCATGGCGGCGGCACCGACCGCGAGCAGCATGGCGTCGTGGCGCCCCAGCAGGTCGGCGGCGTCGACGTCGGTGCCGACCTCGACGCCGGTGTGGAAGACCGTCCCCTCGGCGCGCATCTGGTCCAGGCGCCGGTCCAGCTGGAATTTCTCCATCTTGAAGGAGGGGATGCCGTACCGCAGCAGCCCTCCTGGCCGGTCGGCGCGCTCGTACACGGACACCGTGTGGCCGGCCCGGGTGAGCTGCTGGGCGCCGGCCAGCCCGGCGGGGCCGGAGCCGATGACCGCGACGGTCCTGCCGGAATGCCGTTCGGGGGGCAGCGGTCGCACCCACCCGTGCTCCCAGGCCTGGTCCGCGATAGCCGCCTCGATGTTCTTGATGGTCACCGGGTCCGCATTGATCGCCAGGACGCAGCCGCTCTCGCAGGGGGCCGGGCACAGGTATCCGGTGAACTCCGGAAAGTTGTTGGTGGCGTGCAGGCGCTCGCTCGCCGCCTCCCAGTCCTCCAGCGCGACCAGGGTGTTCCAGTCCGGGATCAGGTTGCCGAGCGGGCAGCTGAGGTGGCAGAACGGGATCCCGCAGTCCATGCAGCGACCGGCCTGCGCGCTGACGATGGGCAGCAGTCCGCCCGGCAGGTGGACCTCGCGCCAGTCCGCGACCCGTTCCGGGACCGGGCGCAGCGGCCAGCTGCGGCGGGGAGTGTTGAGAAAACCCCACGGATCGGCCATGCCGGGCTCCAGGTGCTACATCTTCTGGTCGCGCACCACGTCCAGGTTCATGAATCTGGGGGCGCCGCTGCAGAGCTGCTGCATACGGCCGGAGATCTGCTGGGTCTCGGGGAGTTCGCTGTTGCGCATCGCCTCCGCGTAGGAGGGGAACTCGACGATGTTGACGAGGTGGGTGGGATTGTCGCGGTCCTTCGTCATCATGCCGTGGACGGCGGTGCGCTTGCCGTCCGTGGCCGCGAGCCACTCCTCCATGAGCTGGTCCATCTCGTCCGCATGGGTCGTCTCGAATTCGATGATCTGCACGAATGTCATCGCATCCCGCCTTCTTTCCACGGCCGAAGGGGTACAGGCCGCGCCCGGGACTGAGCCTGATAGCGGGCCACCTCCAGAATGGCGCGCCGGACAATACACCACAAGACGGTCACAAGTGATCGGGGCGATGCGCAGCGTCACCGAGGCCACCGGGCAACCGGGCACGGCACGGCCTACCGCACTCCCGGCTGTCCTGAAACTCCTTCACCAGCCTCCAGGTCGCTCCCCCGCGGCCGAGGAATCAACTGTTCCCGCGCGCAGAAGCTGGCGCCCCAGGTCCAGAAGGGCGCGCCCCGCCGCGAAGTCGTCCCCGATCTCCGGGTTCGGCGCGTCGTGTGGATTACGTTGGGCCACGGTATGGCTCTCCAACGTGCCGGCGTCGCCACGGAGAACGGCGTGGACCGTGGTGTCGTCGCCCTGTTCGAGTATGTCGAGATCGATGGTCCAGTGCTTGGTCCGGGTTGCTGCGATGTCACTCGTCATGGCAGGCGTCCTTCCAGGGGTGGGCGGAACCCGGTCCTGACGACCGGTCCTCTCCTCCAGGCTGTTGCTGTTCACGCCCCGGCGCACATCGAGGGCGGCTTGCGCTCGTGTCCGTGGCCGCCCGGGTCAGCGGAAGGATGTCCAGCAGCGCCGCGCGCAGACCCGCCAGGCCCGCGACGGCGAAATGTCACTGCCGCGCCGACAACCACCGCAGCGCCGCAGTCGCCGAACGCCTGGGCATGACCCTGGAGGGAGTGCGGCGCCAGGCATGGCCCTACGGGGGAACGCGGTACGACAAGCAGGTGTGGGCCGTCCTGGCCCCGGAGTGGGCATCGCCGAAGCCCTGACGCGGCCCGGCGCGAGGCCGCCTGCCACGTGGTGCCCGTGGCACGGCAATCCGTGGACCTCAGAGGCGCACAGGCAGCGAGCGCAGTCCGCGGGCGCGCATCGAGGGACGCCATTGCAGTTCCTCCGGCCGCACGTCCAGGGCCAGCCGCGGGAAGCGGGCGAGCAGCGCGGTCAGCGCGACCTCGCTCTCCAGTCGGGCCAGTGGTGCCCCGAGGCAGTAGTGGATGCCGTGGCCCAGGCCGAGTTGCCCGGTGGCGTCGCGGGCGAGGTCCAGCCGGTCGGGGTCCACGAAGCGGGCCGGGTCGCGGTTGGCCGAAGCCAGCGACAGCAGCACGGTCTCACCGGCGGGTATGGTGACGCCGCCGATGGCCACCTCGCGTGTCGGAAAGCGGCGGATCGCCAGCGGCGCGGGCCCGTCGAACCGGGTCAGTTCCTCCACCGCGCCGGGTATCAGGCCGGGATCGGCACGCAGCGCCGTGAGTTGGTCGGGGTTGGTGAGCAGCGCGACGACGGCGTTGCCGAGCAGTTGCACGGTGTTCTCGTAGCCGGCGAACAGGATCAGGAACGCGAGCGAGAGCAGTTCGTCTTCGCTGAGCCGGTCCCCTTCGTCGCGGGCGGCGGTCATCGCGGACAGCAGGTCGTCGGCAGGGTTCGCCCGCTTGTGGGCGATCAGGTCGGTGAGGTAGCTGAGCATGCCGCCGATCGCGGCCCTGGCCTGGCCCGGTCGGTCGGGGGCGGGGGCGGTCAGGGTGTCGGTCCAGGCACGGAAGTCGTGGCGGTCGCGTGCCGGGACGCCGAGGAGGTCGCAGATGACGGTGATCGGCAGCGGCCCGGTGTAGGCGGCGACCAGATCGGCCCGGCCGTCGTCGGCGATCGCGTCCAGCAGCGCCTCGGCGGTGTGCCGCACCGGTTCGCGCAGTTGCTCGATCCGGCGCGGGGTGAACGCCTGCGCCACCAGTCGCCGGATCCGGGTGTGATCCGGCGGGTCCATGTTCAGCAGGTTGGCGTCCAGCGCCGGCGGCAGCGCCAGGCCCTGGTAGTTGCCGGGAAGTGCCCGTCGCTTGTCGAGGGAGAACACCGGATCGCCGAGCACCCGCCTCACGTCCTCGTAGCGGGTGACCAGCCACGCAGGCCGACCGTCGGTGCCGACCGTCCGGTGCACCGGACCCGAGGCGCGCAACCGTGCGTACTCGGCGTGCGGATCGCGCGCCAGCGCGTCCGAGTCGACGTCAGAAGTCGGCGATGGCACGCCTGGCAGGGAGGTCGGCATAGCAGCGACCCTACGGGCTGTCCGGCAGGGTTCCAAAGCCGGCAGCCCTGGGCGGCCCGTGCTCCCGGATCGCCGACCCGCACCGCCCCGGGTGTCCGTTCGCGGCCTAGTTCTGCGGTGCCAGGGTGCGCAGGACGCAGAACTCGTTGCCCTCGGGGTCTGCCATGACCACCCAGCTTCGGTCCGAGCCCTGACCCACATCCGCCCTGGCAGCGCCGAGGTCCAGCAATCTGGTCACCTCGTCCTCAGTGCTGCCGTCGATCGGGCTGACGTCGAGGTGCAGCCGGTTCTTCACGGCCTTGCCCTCGGGCACCGGGATGAACAGCAGGGTGGGCGGCATCTGGCGGGCCCGGACCTCCTCAGCGGTCGGCACCCAGGAGCCGATCTCGACCATGCCCTTGCTCCGGTCGATCACCTTGAAGTCCAGGACCTCGCACCAGAACGCCGCGAGCCGCTCCGGATCGTGGCAGTCAACGACCAGCTCGGTGAACCTGCTTGCCATGACTCTCCCGGATAGTGAGCCCTCACTGGTCGAGGTACTCGTACAGGGTCACGATCGAGTCGCCGAAGTACGGCGAGAGGATGCCGTTGTGGTCCTTCGGACTGGGCCACGTGCTGATCACCCCGTCGACCCAGCCCTTGGGCACGGACCGACTGTACTCGTCGAACCATGGGCCGCCGCTGGACCCCTTGATGTAGCCCCGGCAGTCCATGCGGATGCGGTCGTCGGGCGGCGGGAGGAAGAGCCGGGTGTCGCCGACGCATTCGTCCGGACCGTTGAGGCCCTAGTAGCCCCACACGGTTCGCGGGTTGACGTAGCCCTGGTTGGCCTCCATGCCGTACTCCCCCACGACGTTGCCGACCTGATGTCCGTGCGCGTCGGGGTCCAGCGCCACGAACCCGAAGTCGTCCCGGTAGTCCCCGTTCTCCCCCCAGCCGTGATTGACCCAGGCGTCGCCCGTCCGGGCAGGTGGAACATCGACATCGTTCAACACAAGCAGTCCGTCGTGTCCGGGGCCCACCCGGACTCGACATGTCGACCGAGCCCCACCCGCACGGCGCAACGAACGTGTCACACGGCGGGATGATGTCAGGAATCTGCAGGTCGGTACTCTTCGGCCATGAGTGATCGATTCAGCGCCGACGGGGGCAGCACAGGCCAGGCCAGGGGAACCGCTGGGTATGCGCGGGCAGCGGACATACTGGCAGTCCAGTACGAGGAGGTCACTTTCGGCGAAGTCCACCGTGACGTGCTGAGCCTGTTGCCCGCCGGGCCGGCCCGGATCCTCGACATCGGCGCAGGAACAGGGCGCGATGCCGCCGCGTTGGCAGCCCTGGGGCACACCGTCGTGGCTGTCGAGCCGACGGCGGAGCTGCGGGTGCACGGACAGCGAATCCATGCAGGCGGCGCAGTCGAGTGGGTTGACGATGTTCTTCCCGCCCTTGCGCTTCGCCAGTGCCCGGGGCAGTTCGATGCGGTCTTCGCCACTGCGGTGTGGATGCATCTGAACGCCGAGGAACGCGGGCAGGCAATGGCCAGGATCGCCGCCTTGTTGACCCCTGGCGGCCGGTTCTTCGTCAGCCTCCGCCACGGTCCCGTGCCCGACGGTCGTCACATGTTCGACGTGTCTGCTGCTGAGACGGTCGAGCTGGGTGCAGCACACGGCCTGCGGACGGTCCTGAGCAGCGAGCGTTCCGATCTCCACGGCAGGGACAGTGTCCGGTGGAGTTCTCTCGTGCTCCAGGCCCAGGACGCCCGCAACGCACTCGACTGAGCGCGAAGTATCCGAAGCCGGCCAGGTCACCGCACTGCTCGCCGCCGCCGACCCGACCCGTTGGCACACCAGGTCCGCCCCCGACCCACCGACAGTTCCGCCGGAGTGATCACAACATGCCTGAAGAAGTGAGATTCAAGAGCGTCGTCGGCCCCGAACTGGCCGGTTCGATCGACCTGCCGGAAGGCGAGGTCCGGGGCTGGGGCGTCTTCGTGCACGGATTCACGCTCGGCAGGAACTCGCCGGCCGCCTCGCGCGTCAGCAAGCAGCTGGCCCGCGAGGGGATCGGCATGCTGCGCTACGACAACCTCGGGATCGGGGACTCCGACGGCGACTGGGGTGACGGGTCCTTCACCGTCAAGGTCCAGGACACCGTCCGTGCGGCGGCTCTGATGGCGGAGCGAGGAACGCCTGCGGACCTGCTGGTGGGGCACTCCTGGGGCGGCGCCGCCGCCATCGCCGCGGCCGCCGAGGCGGTCGGCGTACGCGCGGTCGCGACGATCGGGGCGCCCGCAGACCCCAGCCACGTCGAGCGACAGTACGACGCGGTCGTGGACCGCGTTCTCAGCGAGGGGTCACACGAGTGGTTCGTCGGCGGCAGGACCCTGGTTCTCAAGCGTGACTTCGTCCACGACGTCCGCCAGGCCCATCTTCGCGACCGGATCCGCGAGCTGGACCTGCCGCTGATCGTCCTGCACTCGCCGACCGACGACACGGTCGACATCGCCAACGCCGGCGAGATCTTCCGCGAGGCACGCCACCCGCGGAGCTTCGTCTCGCTCGAAGGGGCCGACCACCTTCTGACCGCGCGAGGACAGGCACAACGGGCCGCCCACATCATCAGCGCCTGGGCCGACCAGTACATCCACACCTCGGCACGGTCCGGCTTGGCCCGGGCCGATCCAGCGGGAGGCTGAACGCACGCCCGGTGCGCAGATGTTCAGCAGCCGGCATAACAGCGCACCCTCCTGTGTTTGACACGTCAACTACAGGTTTGATTGACACGTCAACCATTGGAGCGCAGGGTCATGACCGATCTCGTACTGGGCCTCGACACCTTCGGCGACGTGCCGAAGGACGACTCCGGGGTACCCGTCTCCCATGCCGCCTCGATCCGGCAGGTCATCGAGGAGGCCGTGCTCGCCGACGAGCTCGGCGTCGACGTCATCGCGCTCGGCGAGCACCACCGACCGGAGTACTCGATCTCCACCCCGGAGACCGTTCTCGCCGCGATCGCGGCCCGTACCTCCCGCATCAAGCTCGCCTCCGGCGTGACCGTGCTGAGCTCCGACGACCCGGTCCGTGTCTTCCAGCGCTTCGCGACAGTGGACGCGATCTCGCGGGGCCGTGCCGAGGTGATCCTGGGACGCGGCTCGTTCACCGAGTCCTTCCCCCTGTTCGGGTACGACATGAGCGACTACGACGTGCTGTTCGAGGAGAAGGTCGAACTCTTCGTGAAGCTGCTCGACGAGAAGCCGGTCACCTGGAACGGCACCACCCGCGCCGCGCTGGACCATGCCGACGTGTTCCCCAAGACCGAGTCCGGGCGCCTGGACACCTGGATCGGCGTCGGCGGCTCCCCGCAGTCGGTAGTGCGCACCGCACGGTACGGGCTGCCGCTCATGCTCGCCATCATCGGCGGCTCCCCGGAGCGTTTCGCCCCGTACATCGACCTCTACCGCCGGGCCGCCGACCAGCTGGGCACGGTCGCGCACCCGGTCGGCATGCACTCGCCGGGCTTCATCGCCGACACCGACGAGGAGGCCAAGGAGCTGTACTACCCCACCTACAAGGTGATGCGGGACCGGATCGGCGCGCAGCGCGGCTGGCCCCCGCTGCGCCGGGGGGACTTCGACTCCGAGGTCGCGCACGGTTCGCTCTACATCGGCTCACCGGAGACCGTCGCCCGCAAGATCGCCCGTGCCGCCACTGCACTGGGCGTGGGCCGGTTCGACCTCATCTACACCGCCGGAGCCCAGCCGGTCAGCGCCAGGATGCGCACCGTCGAACTCTTCGGCTCCAGGGTGATGCCCATGGTCCGCGACATTCTGGCGGGCTGAGGCGATGACCACCACTATCGGCATACTCGGCGCCGGCAAGGTCGGCACCGTGCTGGCCCGACTCGCTGTGGCAGCCGGCTACCGCGTCCTCATCGCCGGCTCCGGCGATCCGTCGAAGATCGCGCTCATCGTCGAGGTGATCACACCGGGCGCGGTCGCGGCGACCCCGGCCGAGGCCGCCGAGCAGGCAGACATCGTCGTCCTTGCCCTCCCTCTGGGCAAGTACCGGGCCATCCCTGCGGAGGCGCTACGCGGCAAGCTCGTCGTCGACGCCATGAACTACTGGTGGGAGGTCGACGGCATCCGCGACGACCTCACCGACCCGCGGACCTCCTCCAGCGAGATCGTCCAGGCATTCCTTCCGGAATCCCGCGTCGTCAAGGCGTTCAACCACATGGGCTACCACGACCTCGAGGACGGCCCCCGGCCCGCCGGCACACCCGGGCGCAAGGCGATCGCGGTCGCCGGTGACGATCCCGGCGACGTCGATGCGGTCGCAGCCCTCGTCGACGCCCTCGGCTATGACCCCGTCATTGCCGGACCACTCGCCGAAGGCGCGCGTCTGGAGCCCGGAACCGAGTTGTTCGGCGCGAACGTCGACGCCATCGAGGTCCAGACGATGCTCGACCGCTTCCCCGCCTCGGAACGGGGCCGCGCCCTCGCCGAGGCCCGCGCCGTGCCCCGCTGAGCCGTCGGACACGGTCGGGGGTGCGGTGGACGGAATCGGACAGCGCTCTCCGCATATTGCTACTCTGGGGTCATGGCAGGTGCGCAGGGCAGTCGGACGAGCGGGCGGGTACTGCGGGCCGACGCTGTGCAGAACCGGCAGCGCATCGCCCGAGCCGCTCGCGAGGTTTTCGAGGAGCGGGGCCTGGACGCCCCGCTCGATGAGATCGCAGGGCGGGCCGGCGTGGGCGCCGGCACGCTGTACCGCCGCTTCCCCACCCGCGAGGACCTGGTGGAGGCTGCCTTCGAGGACGAGCTGGAGACGTGGGCGGCAGTCGCCGAAGAGGCACTGCAGTGCGAGGACCCGTGGGTCGGCTTCACCACGTTCGTCGAGCGGATCTGCGGTGCCATGGCCACGGACCGTGGCTTCAGCGACCTGATGATCAGCAGGCTTCCCACATCCGAGACGGCTGAGTCGTTCTGTCGACGCTGGACGGACGTCCTGGGTTCGGTCGTCCGGCGGGCCCAGGACGCCGGCGCGTTGCGGGAGGACTTCGTCGTCGAGGACGTCCTGCTGTTCCTCATGGCCAACGCCGGAGTCGTACAGGTCACCCACTGCGCGGCCCCCCATGCCTGGCGCCGTCTGGTCGCCCTCCTGCTGGAAGCATGCCGGGCCGGGAACACCGGACCGCTCCCGGCTGCGCCGACTCCGTTGCAGACGGAACGCGCGATGCGCGGACACGCCACGGTGATGGGCGTCTGCCCCCGTCGGCAGACCGGCGGCTGATATTCCGCAGCGTCAGGCGGCCGCGGGTACCACGGCCTTGTCGTCGAGCCAGGTCCGCGCGTCGTCGTAGCCGAGCCGGATGAGTTCGGCACTGTGCCGGAAGTTCAGCGGGTTCAGTCCCCGCATCCTGGGCGCCGGCAGTACGCGCACCTCTCCGCGTGCCGTGGCGAGGTCGCGTTGGGTGGCGCGGTCGAGCACCAGGGTCAACGTCCGCGCGAGGATCGGCAGGACGCCGCTGGCATGGTCCTGCAGCGTCCCCACAGGCACGGACGGAAGCACATAGCTGGTGGTCGCCCCCAACTCCTCCGCCTGCAGGATCGGGATGTCCGCCGACACACTGCCGTCGACCAACTGCCTGCCCTGCCAGACGACAGGCGGGAGGATGCCCGGGATCGACGTGCTTGCGAGCAGCGCTCCGGCGGCCGGCCCGTCGGAGAGGACCACCGGGGCTCCGGTTGCGGCGTCCGTGGCGATCACGTGAACCGGGATGGCGGCCTCGCTCAGTTCCTCGGTGCGCAGCGCGCGCTCGATGAGTGCGAGCAGCCGGTGCGGGGTGGCGAGGCCGCTGCCGTGGCCGGTGACGCCGGCCAGGAGGGAGCTGAGCCTCAGCGGGAACACGTCACTGCGACGGGTCCCCGTCCAGAGGCGCTCCATGGCGTCGAGTCCGCGCTCTGTGGGGTCCTGTGCGTAGGCCACGGCGTTGAGGGCCCCTGCGGAGGAGCCCACGAGGAGGTCGGGCCGGATACCGGCTTCACTGAGCGCGCGCACCATGCCGACCTGCGCTGCCGACAGGCTCGCACCGCCCTGGAAGACGAAGGCGACAGCCATGGTTCGCCCTTTCCGTGCAGGAGTGGCAACCACCCACTGAACCGTATAAACGGAGTATGCTCTCCACTCTTTCCGGTTGGCAATGCGACACAGGTCCAGCGGATCAGCCGGAACTGTGCTCTTCCTCACCCGTGGACTCCGGAATATCTGGAGATGCTGTTCCGGTTGGCTTCGGCATCGGACGGGATTCTCCGGAGGCCTACATGCACGACCATGATGCGGGACACGGGCAGGGACGGCACCTTCGGCGTATGGGCCCTGGTGTGCAGAGGCGGCTTCGATGAGCCTCCTGTCAGGCGGATCCTCATGGGGGCGCTTCGAGGCTCCCCCCGTGATGCGTCCCGGACGGCAGGCTTGGCGGCGCCTGCCGGGAGTGGTCCTCGCGGTGTCCCTGAATGCGGGTGCCGTGCTGCTGCTTGTGAGCCAGGGCCTGGCAGGGGCGTGGGTGGGTGTCGCCCTGGCGACCCTGGGTTGGGTGGCGACGGGACGTCTTGCCGCCCGGAATCCGCGGGAGCGTTCGAGGGGTCGCCATGGGCCCGGTCACTGAGTCGCCGGACTCCCTTGCCACCGCACGCGCGCACACGGCGCCGCCGGCCCGTTCGGCTGTCTCGCGCACAGGGGCTGAAGGGCGGCACACCGTCGAGCTCCTGGCCGTCTCCGCGCTCGGTCTGGTCCCTTGGACGGTCGTGCTGGGGCTGACTCTGCCGACCGACTACCGTGTGCACGACTGGAGCACCACCTGGGTCGGCTTCGACGCGATGCTGCTGGCGGCCATGGCGGCGACCGCCGTGCTGGGCCGGCGCCGCCGCCCCAGTGTCGTGATTCCGGCCCTGGTGACCGCTGTGCTGCTGGTCTGTGACGCATGGTTCGACGTCTCCCTCGATCTCGGCACCTCGGGCGTGTGGACGTCCGTCGCCCTGGCGGTGTTCGTCGAACTGCCGATGGCCGCGTTCCTCTTTCACCGGGCGCACGGGCTGCTCCGCTTGCAGTGGACGTCGTCCGCGGTCCGGATGGCGGGCGAGGACGAACCCGGTGTGGTCCACCGCTGAACCGCCACCGGCCTCGATGATGTCTCCAACCCCGAGTGATGGTGCACACGACCGTGTCGTGCGCCGCGGAGGCGCCGAAAGGGGGGAACCGCCTTGAGCTACCCCGACCTGGTCGGCCCGCTTGCCGGCACAGCCGCCGGCCGGGGTCTGCGCATCGATCGGCGCGCGCTGTCCCGGGCAGCGCTGTGGACAGCCGCTGCCGCTTACCTCTGCGGGGTGCTGCTGTGGCTGGTCCTGGGCCTGCTGCCGTTCCTGGTCGAGGCGATTCCCGCCGCGCGGGAACTGGCCACCGGCCTCGCCCGGGGCCACGGAGCGCTGGCTGCGGATGCGCGGCGCATCCTCGGCGCCGGCAGCATGGGCCTGAACATGGCAGGCATGACCGGCACCTCCAGCACGCCGAGCATCGCGAGCGTCGCCTTCCAGTACCTGTTCAGCCTGGTCAACCTCGCCATGGGTGCGCTGCTGCTGGCCCGGCGCTTCGACGACCTGGTGGCCCGGCTCATGGCCCTGGCCCTGCTCGGCACCGCCGCCACCTTCAACGGCCCCAGCCACGCCGTGTTCCACGAGATCAGCGCCAACGGCCTGGTGACGGTGGCTCACTTCACCTTCCACATCGTCAGCGGTACGGCCTACCTCTGGGCGGTCGTCCTGTTCCCCGACGGCGAGTTCCCCCGGCCACTGCGCTCCATGCCCCTGCGCAGGGCCTTCGTCACCGTCGTCACCGGCGCCGTCACCGTGGTCTGCTGGCAGAGCAGTTTCGTCGCGCACCCGCCGTTCTTCGTCGTGTTCTTCGGCGTCCTCGTCCCCCTTGCCGGGATGGCCGCCCAGACCCACCGGCTGCATCGCCCCGGCACCCCCGAGCAACAGCAGCAGGCACGCCTGCTGCGCTCCGCACTGCTCCCCGCCCTGCTCACCGCCGCCCTCTGGCTGGCGGTACGGACCGCGGTGCTCGCCGGAGGAACGACCGCGGCCACGGCACGCGACTGGGACCTGCGCATCGAAGGCTGGTTCCCCGCCGTGTTCGTCCTCGTCCCGGTGGTGCTGTTCGCCGGCATCCTGCGGTACCGGCTCTGGGACCTGGACGTGCTTCTGGGCCGTACCCTCGTGTACGGCGCGCTGACGGCCGCGGTCAGCGCCGCCTACGTGGCCGGGATCGTCCTGGCCGGGCGGACGGCGGGCGCCGGGACGGTCGGAGTCGTCCTGGTCATGGCGGCGGTCGGCCTGGCCGTCGCACCTGTGCGGTCCGTCCTGCTGGTCCTCGCCAACCGCGTCGTGTTCGGCCAGGCCCTGAGCCCGACCGAGGCGATGCGGCGACTGGCCGAAGGGCTGTCGCAGCTCTCCCCGGCACAGGAAATGCAGGAGCTCGCCCGCGTCGTCGTCGAAGCGACCCGCGCGGTCACCTCGGCCCGGATCTGGCTCGTCGTCGACGACCGCCTGCTCGCGGTCACCCACTGGCCACCGGACACCCAGGACCTGCGACTGGAACTGCCCCTGCACGGTGCGGAGCGTGACGAGGACGTCCTGGCGGCCGTAGAGGCAGCCGAGGGGCACCGGGCCATCGCCCTGCGCCACCAGGACCGGCTGCTGGCGCTGCTCGACACCACCGTCCGCAAGGACGTTCCGCTGAGCCCCGACGAGGAGCGCCTCCTGCGCGACCTCGCCGGGCACGCCGGGCTGCTGGTGCACAACGCCCGGCTGACCGCAGAGTTGGCCCGCCATGTGGAGCGGCTCTCCGAGCAGGCGGCCGAACTCCGCCTGTCCCGCAGCCGGGTGGTGGCCGCCCAGGACGCGGAGCGGCGCAGCCTGGAGCGCGACCTTCACGACGGGGCGCAACAGGACCTGCTCAGCCTGATCGTCGCACTGAGCACCATGCGCACCCTGCGCGCCGCGGACACTGCCCCGGACCGGGCCGACCGCCTCGAACTCGCCCGGCGGCTGGCCGAGTTGAGCACCGGACTGCGATCGACCGGACAGATCCTGGGAGACCTGTGCGGCACCGGCCTCCCCCAGGCTCTGCTGGACGGCGGCCTGCTCGGCGCGCTGGAGGCGGCGGCGACAGCAACTCGACGCAATGGTCTCGACGTTGACGTCTCCGTGCAGGCGCCCGCCTGGATACCTCCCCGACTTGAGGCGGCCGTGTACTTCTGCTGCGCCGAAGCCCTGCAGAACGCGACCAAGCACGCCCGTGCGAGGCGCGTCGTCGTGAGCGTCTCCGTCGACGGCCCGGCGGCGGAGCCCGGAGCCGCAGCGACCCTGGAGTTCGCGGTGATCGACGACGGAGTGGGGTTTGATCCGCAGCAGGCCGCCCGCAGCAGTGGACTGGCCAATATGGAGGACCGGCTGTCCCCGTTCGAAGGGAGCCTGACCGTGCTCACCGGTCCGGGGCGGGGCACGTGTGTGCGGGGCAGCGTTCCGCTCGGCCCGCCGAGCGGGTCCGCCGGGTCCGGACTTCCGCGGCAGGCAGTGCAGTGACCCGCGCGGCCTGTCTGCGAGCCGCTGTCGTGGGTGCGGCGCTTGCTGTGACCGCGCTGGCAGTCGACTCCGCAGCCGCCCTGGCCTGGCGGGCCTTCGCCGGCGGCCACCGGACGCCACCGGTGTGGGTGCTGCTGCTCGCCACCGTCGCCGTCGCCGTCGCGCTCCCCGCGGTCCAGCGCCTGACCTGGCGGTTCGCCAGTCGGCTGGTGTACGGCGACCGGGCCGACGGCTATGCCGTGATGAGCGAGTTCGTCGGCAGACTGGCCGGCAGCATGTCCGTCGACGACGTACTGCCCCGCCTCGCCGAGACGGCCGCCAGGTCCGCGCACAGCCGCCGCGGCGAGGTCCGCCTCTGGCTGGCCGACGGAAGCGAGCAGCGCCAGGTGTGGCCGCCCGAGGCCGCGCAGGGCGCGGCCGAGGTGACCGTGGCGGTCCGCCACGGCGGGTCCTCGGTCGGGGAACTCGCCGTGGAGAGCACACCGGACGGTTCCCCAGGCCGGGACGACTCCCGAGCTCCCGGGCTGGCGAAGATCGCGGGACCGGCCGGCCTGGCGTTGTCCACCGTGCGGCTCACCCATGACCTGCGCCGACGGCTCGCCGAGGTCACCGATCTCCATGCGCAGCTGGAAGCGTCGCACCACCGCGTCCTCGACGCCAGGAGGGCGCAGCGCCGGCAGGTACGACACGAGGTGGGACGCACGGTCACCCCGCTGCTCGTTCAGGCCGGGACCGCGCTCGAACGCGCCGGGACCGCACTGGCCGAGCCGGTGGCCTGGGACCGCTGCCGCGAGGAACTGGCCGGGGCGGACGAGGCGGCCCGTGCCGCGTTGGAGGCGCTGCGCGGGCTGTCGCACGGCATCTTCCCTCCGCTGCTGGGACAGGCCGGGCCAGGGTCGGCGATACGGGCCTGGGTGGAGCGCGCGCAGCCGGCCGTCCAGCTGCGCGACGAGGAACCGACGGGCGGGATACTCGACGGCGCCCGCTTCTCCGCCGAGACGGAGGCGTGTCTCTACTTCTGCTGCGTCACCGCCTTGGCCGGGCTGCGGGCGGAGCCGGCGGCCCCGGTCACACTGTCCTTCGGCCTCGCCGACGACGGGCCGCGGTTCCGGCTGAGCTGGTCCAGGACTGGAGGGGCGCTGCCCCGGAGCGTGGTCCTCGACCTGCAGGACCGGCTGGAGTCCATGGGCGGCGGACTGTCCCTGCCTTCCGGGCAGGCCGGGCAGGCCGGGCGGTTCCAGGTCCAGGGCCGGCTGCCGGCCCGGTGTGCCTCGAAGGGAGAAGGATCCGGTTGACCATCCGCATCGTCCTCGCCGAGGACCACTTCCTGCTGCGCGAAGGCATGGTCCAGCTGCTGCGCACCGCGCCCGGCCTGGAGCTGGTCCAGGCGTGCTCGGATCTGCCGGAGTTGCTCGCGGCCCTCGACCGGCACCGCCCGGACGCCGTGCTCACCGACATCCGGATGCCGCCCGGCCACAACGACGAGGGCATCAGGGCCGCCGAGTACTGCCGCAAGCACCTGCCGGCGACCGGGGTCGTCCTGCTGAGCCAGTACGTCGAGCCGGCTTACGTGCGCCTGCTGCTCTCCCACGGCGGTGAGGGGCGGGGCTATCTGCTGAAGGAGCGGGTCACGGAGGTCGACGATCTGGCCGACGCCCTGCACAGCGTGGCGACGGGCGGCTCGGCGATCGACCCGAAGGTCGTGGAGGCGCTGGTCCGCCGTCGCGGGGGCACCGGCGGCGGCGACCTGTCGGCGCTCACCCCCCGCGAGCGGGAGGTGCTGCAGGTCATGGCCCAGGGCCGCACCAACGCGGGCGTGGCCGCGACTCTGGTACTGAGCCAGAAGGCGGTGGAGAAACACATCAACTCGATCTTCTCCAAGCTGGGACTGACCAGCAGCCAGGACGGCCACCCGCGGGTGCGCGCGGTGCTGCGCTACCTCGCCGAGGACTCCGTCTGACGTCCCGTCGGGTACCGTCGCACGGGCACGGCCGAGGCCCTGGCCGATGGGGGATCCGGTGGCCAGGGCCTCGCTCAGGGGCGGTTCAGATGTTCGCGCAGAGCAGCGGACGGAAGGCGAGGGTCGGGCTGCCGTTCGCCAGGATGGTGTTGCTGTCGCCCTGGTGGAGGTTCAGGTACCAGCCGCTCGCCGGGGGCCTGGAGGTGACACCGGTGATCACGCGGGTCTGGTCGACGATGTTCCCCTGGGCGTCCGCCTGCAGGTCCGTCAGCATGTACTGCACCGGCCCCTGGACCTGGCAGCTGCCCAGGTGGATGTGGGCGGCGTGGGCGCCGGGCGTGAGGCCGGTCGCGTTGACGGTGACCGTGAGTGTCTTCGCCGAGGCGTTGTAGGCGACGGTGGCCCGCCCGCTGAGCATGCCCGCGCTCGCACCGTCGGGGGCGACGTCCACGGCGGAGAGGCCGAAGTCGTCCCCGTGGGGCCAGGTGGGCAGGGTCTGCGTGCGAGCGATCGGCTCGGCCGCGACCTGACTGCCGTTGGAGCCCCCGCCAGTGGTGCCGAGGCGCACGACGAGGCGGCTCCCCCAGGGCAGGCCGCCGCTGAGACCGGTGGCGGTGAGGGTGGCGTCGGCCTGACCGGTGGTGTCGGCGGTGAGCACCCCGAAGGAGGCGACGACGCTCGATCCGGGACCGTCGATCTCGACCTGGTGCGCGGAGCCGGGGGTCAGCCCGTAGACATGCAGCCGGGCCCGGAGGGAACCCTGGCTGTCGCGGCTGAAGGACACCGATCCGGCGGGCATGGGGTGCAGGGTGACGTGGTGTACGGCCACGCCGCCGACCTGCGGGGTGGCCAGCATCCCGTCGGTGTTGCCGGCGGCGTCGGTGTAGAAGCCGACCAGGTCGCCGGCGTCGTTCACACCGTTGACCGTGGTGGCCCCGACACCGGAGGGGTCGTCGACGGTGCTGAAGCCGTCCCGGGAGGTCCAGGTGAAGCCGTGCGTCTGGGCGTTGCTGCCGGTGCCGGTCTGGTAGACGCCGACGACCTCGTCGCTGTCGTTGACGCCGAGCGCCTGGGTCGTCGACGCGCCGGGGAAGGCGAGGGTGGTTCGGTCGCCGTGGCGCAGCAGGAACCCGTCCGTGGCCCCGGTCGCATCGGTGCTGAAACCGGCGATGTCGGCGTGGCTGTTGATCGCTGTTGCCGTGGTGCTGGTCGCGCCGGTGAGCCTCACCCGGTGGAAGACGTGGTCGTCGATGCTGTAGGTGTAGCCGTGGTTGTTGCCGGCGGCGTCGGTGTAGAAGCCGACGGCGGTGCCGTCGTTGTTCACCCCCAGCAACTGGTTGACGGGCGGGTTCGCGTTGTCGGCGGTCGGGAACGCCACGGAGTGGAAGCGTCCGTCGACGGCGTAGAAGCCGGTGTTGTCGTTGACCTGGCCGGCGTTGTTCATGGTCGACGAGAAGCCGACGGTGACACCGCGGTCGTTCAACCCGGTGACCTGGGTCTGTACGGTGCCCGGGACGTTGTCGGCCTGGAAGGTCCAGCTGCCCGGGGACAGCAGGTAACCCTGGTTGGGGTGGCCCTGCGCGCCGGAGCCGAAGTAACCGGCGACTGTGCCACGGGAGTTGATGCCCAGCAGCTGGTTGAAGGTGGGGTCGGCCGGGTCGTCGTGGGTGCTGAACGCGTATCCGGTCGGCTGCCGGGACGCGGACGTCGCCGCGTCGGCGGGCAGAACCTTCCCGGTGGTGCCGTCCGCGACACCGTGGCCGCCCCCCGAGGCGCTGACAGACGCGGTCCTTGCGGTGGGCGCACAGCCGCTCGCTGCCGCGCCCACGACTGCCAGCACCGCCATCGCACCGACGAGTGTCTTGTTCATGGTCTGGTTCCTCCCCGATTTCGCTGTCGTCCCCGGTCCGCTCCCGGAGCCCCCCGACAGGGTCGGCCTGCGCCGACACACACAGGTTCTCCGCTCCGCGACGCGCGAACGAGGGCACGGGCACCCCGGTACCGACGGGGGTGCAGGCACCCCCTTGAGGGCGTGGTGAACAGCGCCAGGAAGAAGACTGCCCCGAGGGAGTGGCGGGGTCAGGGCTTGCGGGCCACCGCGGCGTACAGGGGAATCGGCACGTCGGGGGCGGCGTCGTAGCTGGGCTGGTCGGGTTCGGGCCGCCAATCCGTTGCCACCACGACACCGGGGTCCACGAGTTCGAGACCGCTGAAGAAGGGGAGGATCTCCTTGACGGAGCGCGCCTGCGCGGGGATACCGCTGGTGCGGTAGAACGCCACGATCTTCCCCCAGGTGTCCGCGTCGAAGTCCCCGGTGACGTGCGACAGCACGAGGTAGCTGCCCGAGGGCAGTTCTGCGACCAGCTGCCGGACGAGGTCGTGGGGTCCGAACTCGTCGGGAACGAAGTGCAGGAGCGCGTTCAGGCTCAGAGCGACGGGTCGGCTGAGGTCCAGCGTGTCGCGCAGCTGGGGAGCGGCGAAGATCTTCCCGGGTTCCCTGACGTCGGCCTGGATGTAGGCGGTGCGCCCCTGGGGGGTGCTGCGCAGCAGGGCTTGGGCGTGGGCCAGGACGATGGGGTCGTTGTCGGTGTAGACGATGCGGGCGTCCGGGGCGACGGCTTGGGCGACCTGGTGGAGGTTGGGCTGGGTGGGGATGCCGGCGCCGATGTCGAGGAACTGTCGGATGCCGGCCTGGTCCGCGAGCCAGCGGGTGGCCCGGTGCATGAAGGCGCGGTTGACCTGGGCGCCGGACTTCATGGTGGGGAAGATCGCGAGGACCTGCTCGGCGAGTGCCCAGTCGACCGGGTAGTTGTCCTTGCCGCCGAGGTAGAAGTCGTAGACGCGGGCCGGGTGGGGTCGGCTGGTGTCTATCTGGTCCGCCGGGACGCCGTGCTCGGTCATTCCGCTCTCCTGGGCTGGGTTGTACGTGTGCGGGGGGGTCGCGGGGCGGTGCCCCGGTAGTGCGGTCAGGTGAGCAGGAAGTCGGCTTCGCCGGCTTTCGCGCCCTGGATGAACGCGGCGATCTCGGGGGTGGTGTAGATCAGGGCGGGGCCGTCCGGGTCGGTGGACTGGCGCAGCGCGACCCGGCCGTCGTGAAGCTTCTTGGCCTCGACGCAGGCGCCGCCGTTGGAGCCGCTCCACGGCTTGTGCCAGCCTTCGTCGCCGAGCTGGGCTGCGGGCATGCCGTTGAATACGGTGGATATGCGGTCCATGTCAGATCTCCTTGCGAATGCCGCCGAGGAATGCTGCGGTGGCGTCTGCGGGTACTGCTTGTGCTCCCAACCGGTCCAGTGCCTCGCGGTGGGCCGCGACGTCGACGGGATCGTCGAGGTAGACGGCGCCGGTGAGGTTCTCCCCGTAGACGATGTCCGGCAGTTCCGGCTCCTGGAAGCGGAAGAGGTGGAAGGGGCCGAACGCGGCGGAGTGGAGTCCGGCGGCGAACGGCATGACCTGGAGGGTGACGTTGGGGATCCGGGTCGCCTCGATGAGACGGTCGACCTGGGAGCGCATCACCTCCGCGGTTCCGGCGGGCCGGCGCAGTGCGGTCTCGTCCATCACCACCCACACGTGCGGGGCGTTGGGGCGGGTGAGCAGGGACTGGCGTTCCAGGCGCAGGGCGACGTGGCGTTCGAGTTCGTCGGGGACGTGGGCGAAGCCGAGGCGGAGCACGGCGCGGGCGTAGTCCTCGGTCTGCAGCAGGCCGGGGACGTGGTGCGGCTCGTAGGCGCGGATCACCGTGGCCGCGCCCTCGAGGCTCACGTAGAGGCTGAACCACTCGGGCAGGACGTCGCGGAACTGGTGCCACCAGCCGGGCTGGTTGGCGTCCTTGGCGAGTTCGATGAAGGCGTGGCTCTCGTCCGCGCCGACTCCGTAGGTCTGCAGGAGGGTTCGGACGTACAGGAGTTTGAAGCCGACCTCGGCCTTCTCCATCCGCCGGACGGTGGCCGCGTTGACGTCGAGTGCCGCGGCTGCCTGATTGAGCGTCAGTCCTGCGGTTTCGCGGAGGTGCTGGAGCCGTCGGCCCAGCACAATCTGGCCCACGGTGGGGCCTGACCGAGGTTCCCTCACATCCTGCCTCCCTGACGGACTGCCATGCCAGCAGTGTGCCATGGTGCCGGTGGAGTAGACACACTGCGGCTTCAATTCTGCAATCTGCAGATTGGCCCTTGCCATCTGGTGGTTACAGTGAGCATAGTGAAGTGGTGATCCAGACCCCGAAGCTGCAGCGCGCGAGGAAGTCTGCGCCTGCGCTCCCCGGGTCCGTCCGTGCCGACCCGACCCCGCGCAGGCCGATGGAAGGCGAACGACGGTGGCCCTTATGCATGACATGACCACGCCTAGCCCTGCACAGTGGGGCTACGCCAAGGGAGCGCCGTCCCACGCGGTGGAGTTCCGGCTTCCCGCGCACGCCTCCTCGGTCGCCGTCGCCCGCCGCCGCCTTCGGCAGTGGCTCGGGACGCGTCAGTGCGACGTCGAGGTCCTGGACATGGCGGTGCTGGTGATGTCAGAGCTGTTCACCAACGCCGTCACCCACACCGACAGCACGGAGATCACCTGCGTCCTGCGCGCCGACGAGGACTCGGTGCGTGTCGAGGTGCGCGACCAGGGCTGCAAGCCGGGGCAGCCTCGTGTGCGCCAGGCCACGGCCGACGAGGAGAACGGGCGCGGCCTGCAGATCGTCTCGAGCGTGACCAACCGGTGGGGCGTGGTCCGCGACGAGCACGGCCCCGGCCGGATCATCTGGGCGGCCCTCCCCACCGCCGCCGTCTGACCAGCCGCCACAGGCCCGGCCCCCACTCCTCGTTCCCACTGGGATCCATGCGTTCCCCTTGACTGGACTGCTTCCTCAGGACCCAACGGTCCCAGTGTCAGGCGGTCCAGAGCCGTTCGCGGTACAGACCCCCTGTCTCCGGGGTCGGCGGGCATGCATGACGAAGGCCGGAGGTGCATTGCGCCAGATCGTTCGGCTGGGCACAACCTCCTCAAACAGTTCGTCCAGCAGGTTGCGGAAGCGCTTGGCGAGCGGCAGAGGAACGGCGTGCAGATAGGTGAACGCGGTGAAGACGCCGTGCGGTCCCAGCCTGGCAGCCGCCACGTCCATGAGCTGCTGCTGGCGAGATGACGGAAAGAGCGCCCAGGGAAGGCCGCTGACCATGACGTCGGCGCGGTCTATGCCGCGTTCATCGAGCAGAAAGGGCAAGAGGGCGGCATCCTGCCGGATGACCTCGGCGCCCGGGCACCGTCGCTGCAGGCGGTCGGCCAGGTGCGGGTTGACCTCGATGGCCAGGTGACGGCCGCGGCCGGCGAGCTTGCGCTGGATCTCCACGGTGAAGGGGCCAGTGCCCGCACCCAGCTCCACCACAACGGGCTCGCCGCGCTCTGACACCGGTGCGCAGACCAGTCGGGCCAGGTGCTGTGAGCTGGGTGCGATCGCACCCAGCTGGGCCGGTGAATGCAGCAACTGCCCCAGGAACAAGGTCAGATCGGTTTGCTTGGGCGGACTGGTCATGATGATGCTTCCCTCAGTCGTCGGGCCTGAAGGGTCTCGGCCGCCCCGGTGAGGTGTCGTCACTGGATTCGGGTGATGTCCTGGGATTGCTTACTCGCTGTCCTGCTCCGGCGTCAGCTGATGCGTCTCGACTGGCGATCGGACTCCGTGAGTCCGCCCCAGACTCCGAACTCCTGTCGTGTTGACAGCGCGAAATCAGCGCACTTCTCCCGCACCGGGCACTCGGAGCAGATGGCCGTCGCTGTCTGTTCCCGCGCTTGGCGGTCCAGGCCCCGTTCACCGGATGGGGAATAGAAGAAAGAACTTCCCATCCCTCGACATGCGGCCTTCATTTGCCAGTCCCAGAAGTCTATGCGAGGCGCAAGGTGCCTGCTCAGGCTCATTTCCCCCTCCAGGGAAGTCGATGTGCCTACCGTGCGCTCGGGCTCAGGTCGGCGCGGGACCTCAGTTGGAGGGAAAGGACGAGAGTGGAGACCCCGTGAACGAGGCTGAACAGACCGAAGACCGTGGCGAGCGAGACCGCCCCGATGTCGGGGCGCGCAAAGAGCACGAATGCCAGCATGATCGAGATCAGGCCGGTCAGGGTCGTGAAGGCGCGATAGCCGGCCCTCATACCGGGGAGGAGGCCCAGTGCGATCTCGCCGGCGCCGGCCATCAGTGCCCATGCGCCGATGCACACGGTGAGGGCGAGTGCTGTGATGCCGGGCCAGGTCAGCGCGACACATCCTGCTCCGAGGGCGATGAGTGCCAGGGACAGCCGGCCGAGGACAGAGCCGACGCGATCACTGCTGAATGCGCGCAGTGACTCCACCGCGCTGAGAAGGAGGGCGAAGACAGCGAAGACAACGACGAACGCGCCGATGGTGATGCCGGGCCAGAGGACCGAGGTGGCCCCGAGACCGATGCTGAGCAGGCCACGCCACAGGAGCGTTGTGGTGGATTTCGGCATGTGTTCTCCTCTTTGGTGGGTCCGGGCTCTCGCCTTCGAGGGCAAAGCAGCTCGACAGGCGGATACGCCGGTTATGAGCAGGTGTTCGGTGCAGCCGCGATGGCGGTCGGCCTGATGGTGTGCAGTTGCCAGGATCGCGGGTGGGCGTGTGACGGGTCATCACCCGAATCCGGCGATTCGCATCGTTGGCGTCGGCGAGGCGTTTCCTGGTGTCCCGTTGTCCTTCAGGCGCGGTTTCGGGCCAGCAGTCGCAGTTCACGGCTGCGCTGTACGGCCGAGGAGCGGTCGGTGGCGCCGAGCTTGGCGTAGATGCGGCGCATGTGGGTGTTGATGGTATTGAGGGAGACCGACAGCTCGTTGGCGATCTCGGGCCTGGTGAGGTTCGTCGGCAGGAAGCGCAGGACCCTCAGCTCGCTCGGGCTGAGCGCCTCGGCCGGACCGCCGGGCGCCCAGGCAGCTGCTGCCAGGGTGCCGTCGTGGACCATGTCGAGGATGTCGGCGATCAATGCGGCGTGTGCTGCTCCCCGTGGCCCCAGGGTGTCTAGCAACCGCCACGCACCCGTCATCGCGAACGGGAAGATCAACCGGTCCGGCTCCGCGATGGTCAGTGCCCGTTCGATGCTGGCCCGTGCGGCGCGCTCGTCCCCCAGGTCACGGCAGGCGAGCGCGTCGAGGAGGTTGGCTTCGACCCGCGTGAGGTACGGGTTGACGGGGGCCGTGCCGTCCAGGACCGGCCGGAGTTCGTGGCGGGCTCGTTCAGGGTCCTTCTCGGCCAGGCTGATGACCGCTGCGGCGTTGCAGGCTTCACCGCTCGACGCCTGGCGTTCGTCCAGGTCGGAGAGGGTCTCGCGGGCCAGGTCGACCATGCCGAGTCGGGCCTGGCATGCGGCGGTCCAGCCGATCACTCGGATCGCCAGCGCGTGTTCGCCGACCATGCGGGCCTGGACCCGCCGGGCGGCGGCCAGTTCCTCCAGTGCTTCGTGGTGGCGGCCGTGCGCTGCGGGGACGCATGCGGCGAGCAGATGGGCCAGCACCCGCAGTCCGGGTTCGCCCGACCTTTCGGTTGCCGTACGGGCGCGCTTCAGCCAGTGTGTGCCGCCGTCGAACTCGCCGGTCCAGATCAGTGTCCCGGCCAGTGTCACCTGCGCCGGCGCGATCACCGAGTTGCTGTCCCAGCCATGGCGTGCGGCGAGAGCGATGGCTTCCTCGCAGCGCCGACGGGCCTGCGAGAAGGAACGGGGGCAAGAAGCGAGTCCGTAGTAGGAGAGGCACGCCACCTCCAGGTAGGGGCGGCCGATGTCCCTCGCCAGGGCGGCGCCCTCCAGCAGGTCCTGCTCGCTGTCGGCCAGCCGTAGCAGCCAGGCTTTGACGACACCGTGGTTGAGGAGGGCGAAGGCGCGCAGGTCACTGCTGAGCGCCGCCTCGGCACCCGACTGGCCGGCGGCGCTGGTGGGCAGAGCTTCAACCAGTTCGGACACACCGTCGAAGTGACCGCGCAGGCGAGCCAGCACCAGTTCCAGGGATGCGATGGCCATGCGGAGTCGGGACCGGCGGTTCACCGGCGTGGTTGCGGCATAGAGCCGGGCGACATCCAGGTGTGCGGCGGCCTCGTCGAGACACATCCTGTCGAGGTCGGTGATGGCTTGGACCAACGACAGACCGGGGTGGTCTTTGGCGGCTTGCGCGGGAAAGGCGCGCAGCAGCGCGGACACGGTTTCGGTCTGCCCGTCGAGAGTGAGGCTGACGGCATGGTCGGTGAGCAGGTCGGCCGCCTGACTCCAGTCCCCCGCGGCTTGGAGATGGTGGACGGCATCGGCGATGTGCGAGTGGTCTGTGAACCAGTGCGCGGCGATCCGGTGCAGGTCCGGGATGTCTCCTGGGAAGGCGCGGCGCAGTTCGAGCCGGAGCAGGTCACCGAACATGTGGTGGTAGCGGAACCACGTGCGGTCGGCATCGAGTGAGACGACGAACGCGTTGGCGTCCTCCAGGTCCAGCAGGTTCCGCTCTGCCCCGGCGGAGCCGCTCAGCAGATCGGCCAGCTCACCGTTGACCTGGTCCAGGAACGAAGTCCGCAGAAGCATTCGCTGAACGTCCGGCGGCTGCCGGTCGAGCATCTCCGCCATCAGGTATTCGGCGACCGTACGGTCGCTGCCGGAGAACTCGGTGACGAACTGGGCCGCGTCCGCTCGCCCTTCGAGTGAGAGCACCGCCAGCCGTAGCCCGGCCGCCCAGCCTTCAGTCCGCTGATGAAGCATCGCCGCAGCCGCTTCGGGCAGCGCAATTCCCGCGGCGGCCAGGAGGTCACACGTCTCCTCCTGGCTGAAGCGCAGTTGTGCGTCGCGGATCTCGGCCAGCTGCCCTGCAAGGCGCAGCCGATGAAGGCGCAGTGAACGGTCCTGTCGAGTGGCCACGATCGCGTGGACGTTCAGTGGGAGGCTCATCAGGAGCCTCGTGAACTGCTCGACCGCATCGGCAGAACTGAGCTCGTGCAGGTCGTCGACGACCAGGAAGAAGGGCCTGCCCCAGTCCACGAGTTCGGAGAGAACCCGGTCCACCATGGCGTTGCCGTCGAAGCCACGAGCGACCGGCTGCTCCACCTCGCCCGTGCCGGTGGCAGACCGGACCGCGGCCAGGAGAGCGAGCCAGAACTGCTGGGCATCGTGCTGGCCCGGCCGTACGGACAGGAAGGCGATGTGATGGCTCTGACCAGGCCGGTTGGCCCAGACCCGCAGCAGTGACGTCTTCCCGCTGCCGGCGGGAGCGGAAACGATCGTCACTGGCATGTGGGCGGCCCGGTCCAGCAGGCTGACGAGACCATGACGGTCGATCAGCCCCTGCCGCCCCTGGCTCGTCGGGCGACCGGAAGTCGTCGTTGCTGACCGTTTGGCCATCGCACCTCTCCCTTCCCGCGCCTGAACTCCGTCACCGGTCGCTGTGTGTCGAGAGCGCACGATTCGATCAGGCAGACGCACCGTCCGGCCTAGGGCCGCAACACCACGCCGACGGCCAAGGAGAGCTTGTCGACGAATTCCGGGCGGTCGGCCACGCGGTGCTTCCACCCTTCACCAGCGGCGGCCAGGACCTCGGCGATGTGCTCCGGCACGACACTCCCGGTAGGCCACCCGGAGGTGGTGATGGCCTCGGTGAGTGCGTCGTGGAAAGCGGACCGGTAGTCGTCGTACATGCTGTCGAGCTTTGCTGCCCCGTGCTCCAGGAGGGCATCGACACCCTCGCCGAGGTGGGTACCGACATACCGGCCCAGATGAGCGTCGAGCGCGGCCACCAGGCGCGCGCCAAGGTCCATGTCGGGTTCGGCCAACACCGTACGGACCTGCCCCAGGGCCCGCTCCAACTCCCGCTGCATGGTCGCACGGAACAGTTCCTCCTTGCTGGAGAAGAGGAAGTACAGGCCGGGGCGGGAAACATCCGCGGCCTGGGCCACCGCGTCCATCGATGTCTTGCGGTATCCGAAGGTCGCGAAAACGGTCAGCGCGGACGCGAGCACCTGCTCGCGGCGTTGGGGGTCTCCTCGGGTAACTGACATATACGCACTGTATCGAGTGGACATTCTATACCGCTTCTGATTTCTTGTTTAGCGGCCAACTCCTTTGGGACCGTCCCTCGGCGCCTGAGTGGAAAGCTGAGCTGTTCAGGCCGGTCAAGTCATCGCCGACGGTCTCGCTGAGCCAAGCGCGGGGTTGGCGACCCGTCGACGACGCCGAGCACCGTCCCGCCGAGCACGATGATGGTGAACAGGCCGAACCGCTCGATGAGCGCGGGCGGGATGGTGAGGCCGGGGGACGCCGTCCCGATCACGACGCTCAAGCCGGCGAGATGGCGGCGGTACTCCGCACTCGTGCCGCGCTCTGCGGACAGCCAGACCAGGGCGCGGACCGCGAGCCCGCACCACGACAGGTGCGCGCCCAGCGTTCGAATGCCTCAGGCATGATGCGTGCGCGTCCGGATCAGATCAGAGCTCAAGGGGCCGCATGTCGGTCCAGTTGACCAGGAGGCGGCGCTCGGCGAACAGCCACTGCCCCTCCCGCTTGACCATCGTGTCAAGGTAGCGAATCGAGGCGACCATCATCGTCCGCGACCCGTCGTCGGACTCCGTCAGATGGTGGGCCAGGCAGTAGGTCTCCCCACGCGCGCGGTCGCCCTCCAGCTCGATCGTGCTCTGCCCGTTGAAGTGCATGGTGACGGCGTAGGCGTTGAGCGCGTCGAAGACCGGCGCCAGCGACTCGCGGTCATGCAGCTCCTGGGTGGGCTCGGGGTCCCTCGCGTCCATGTACACCACGAAGTGGGTGTCCTCGGTGAACAGGGCCATCTGGCCCTTGGCCTCGCGCCGGTCGGCGCAGTGCGCGTAGGCGTCGACCAGTTCGCGCAGGGCGAGCCGGTCGGCGGCCTCCGCCTCGGTGACGGACGTATGGATACTCACGGTGACATCTCCTTTGCGGGCCTCGGCGCCTTCACTGCACGCCCCTGTTCAGGGTTGCCGCCGGGCAGGTGAAAGGTCCTCACCGGATTCTGGTGATTCCCACTGACCGTCCTGCCGGTCCACGATCACATGAACGGCCGAGGTGGGGCTCACAGAGGACCGGGGCGGCGTGCCTGCAGGGTCCGGACGACCAGGGGACCCAGCCACTTCCGGAACTTCCGCAGGGCTGCGAACTCCTCAACGGCCTGGTTGGCCACGTAGTACATCTGGGGCGGCACGTACGGGAGAAGCGGCGAGTGCCGCTGGCCGAGCAGCGCGAAGAGGCGTGCGGGCTTCAGGTGGATGTAGCGCGGGATGTTCTCGTACCACTGGGCGCTGTAGCGTGCCGCGGCCTGAGTGGAGAGGAGGGCGCGTTTCCGCTCCTGTTCGTAGGCAGCCAGGGCCGGCTGGAGCCCGCGGTGCCGATGCAGCGCTCCAGCAAGGCCGATGGCGTCCTCGAGCGCCAACGTGGTCCCGGCGCCGATGGAGTAGTGCGTCGTGTGAGCGGCGTCTCCCAGCAGCACGATGTTGTCGTGGCGCCACGTTCCGTTCGTCATGGTCCTGAAGTTGAGCCAGGCGGGGCGGCCTCCCCCGTCCGCCCTGTTGACCAGCGGTTGACCGTCGAGCTGCTTCGCGAAGATCCTCTCGAGCAGCGCCAGCGTCGCGCTCTCATCCAGCTTGTCGAAGCCGAGCCCGGCCCAGGTCTCGGGCGAGCACTCGACGATGCAGGTACTGAGATCGCTCGTGAACCGGTAGGCGTAGAACCAGATCCAGCCGCTTGGGGTCTCGATGAAGGCGAACGTGAAGGACTCGAACTCCCTTGTGGTTCCGAGCCAGATGAACTTGTTCCGCCCAGCCGTCACCTTCGTCCCGAAATGATCTGAATGAAGCTGGCGCAGGCGGCTGTTGACACCGTCACCGGCGACGATCAGCTCTGCGTCGGGGAGTTGGGAGGGACTCTCGATCTCGCGACCGAACTCGACGCGCACCCCGAGGTCGGTCGCCCGCTCGGCCAGGAGGTCGAGCAGGCGCTGCCGGCCGATGCCGAACCCCTCGTCGCCGGAGTGGGTCGTCACCTCGTCCCGGATGTGCGCCACGCCGCCTCCCCAGCGGACGGAGTGCTCGCTGATGGCTCGCGCGGTCGGGGCGTCGCCCTCCCGCAGTTTGTCGAGCAGGTCACCCCAGTAGGTCACCCCCCAGCCATAGGTGGATCCAACGGGGTTGCGTTCGAGGACCGTGATGCTGTGGTCCTGGTCGTACTTCTTCATCAAGATCGAAAAGTAGAGGCTGGCGGGCCCTCCGCCAACGCACACGATGCGCATGTGTCCCCATGATCAAAGCAGCTCACAGTAGTTGTGTCGTGCCACACCGTAGCATTCGGGCCACCGCAGGGACGGCGAGCCGTTCCGGGACGCGCAGCAGCGGTGGCGGGGCCGCGCTCCCACTACGAGCACTGACCTGCACCCCGGGTGCAGATCGTCCGGCGGGGTGGTTGTGCCGATGAGTTCACCGTTCTCGAACGGTCTGCCCAGCGACACGACCGTTCTCGACAGGAGTGCCATGTCCACCATCCAGCCAGTGATCGTGACCGCCGACCACGACGTTCTGCTCGGCTTCTACACGAAATTGTTCGGTGCCGAGGAGATCTTCCGGGTACCGGCGGAGGGCCCGGTCTTCTACCTCGGCCTGCGCATCGGCGACACCGACCTCGGACTGGTGGCCAGGGCGGACCCCGAGACCGGGACGGCGTCGCGGATCCTCCTCAGCATCGGTGTCGACGACGTCGACGAGACGCTCGGCCGGGTGGAGTCACTGGGCGGCTCGGTCCGCGGCGGCCCCAACGACATGCCGTGGGGACAGCGCGTCGCCCACATCCAGGACCCCGACGGCAACCCGCTCAACCTCACTCAGCCGACGCCCAGTACCCCGACGCCGACGGATATTGAACAAAATACCTGTTCGTAAATCCACATTGCGAACAACGATTATGGTCTGTATGTTCGCACGCATGGAAAGATCTCTGCGTGCAGGTCGGACGGCGACGTTCGCGTACTTCGTCCTCGACGGCTTCCTGATGGGGACGTGGGTCGTCCACATCCCCTCGATCGAGCAGCGCGTCGGGATCAGCCACGCGACGCTGGGCTGGCTCCTGCTGCTTCTGGGCGGGGGCGCCTTCGCGGGCATGCGGCTGGTGGGGCCGCTGACCGACCGTTTCGGGGCGCGCAGGACCGTCCCGGCGAGCGCCGTCGCGTGCAGCGCGGCGCTGGTGCTGCCGGGCCTGGCGGCCGGCGCGTGGGCGCTGGGGGCGGCGCTGGTACTGCTCGGGTTCGCCAACGGCTGCCTGGACGTGAGCATGAACACCCATGCCGTGCAGGTCGAGCGCGGCTACCAACGCCCCATCATGTCCGCCTTCCACGCCCTGTTCTCCGTCGGCGGGGTGGCCGCCTCGCTGGTCGGGGCGGCCACCCTGGGCTGGGGCTGGAGCACGGCCGCCACCCTGGGCGGGACCGCGGCGGTCGGCGTGGCCGCCGCACTGCTCGCCGCACCCGCGCTCCTGCCTGCCCAGGCCGCCCCCGGCCCCGTCGGCGACAGCGGGGCCGCCTCGGCCTCGCGCGGCCGGGCGCCTCGGGCGACGCCGCGGATGATCTGGATGCTGGCGGTGCTCGCGTTCATGCTCATGCTGTGCGAGGGAGTCGCCAACGACTGGAGCACGCTGCAGCTGAAGGTCGTCCTGGGCGCGCCGGCCGCCACCGCCGCGCTGGCCTACGGCGCCTTCGCCACGACCATGACGGTGGGCCGCCTGCTCACCGACCGGGTCGCCGCGCGGATCGGGGCGGTCGCGGTCCTGCGCTACGGCGCGGCCGTGGCCGCGGCCGGCCTGGCACTGGCCGCGCTCTCTCCCGTGGTGCCGCTGGCGCTCCTCGGCTGGGCCGTGTTCGGCGCGGGCATGTCCGGCTGCATCCCGCAGCTCTTCAGCGCCGCGGGCCACGCCGATCCCGACAGCGCGGGGGCGAACGTCTCCCGCGTGGCCGGTCTCGGCTACGTGGGCATGCTCGCCGGACCCGCGGTGATCGGGCCGATGACCCGCCTCATGCCGCTCAACATCGCCTTCCTCCTGCCCGTCGCACTGTGCGTCGTCGCGAGCCTCACCTCCCGGATCCTCAAGGACGGGAGCGCGGCACCCGCCGGGCACGAGGCGGACCCGGAGCCCGCTGCCGCCGCCCAGGCCGGATGACCGACCGCACCGGCCCGGCCGGTCCCACCCCCGGCCGCCCATGACGGCCGGGGGACGTGTGGTCACGAGCCGTCAGCCCACCGCGTGCCGGGAGCGGCTCATGGGCAGCGGCGAGTACAGGTGACAAGACGGGTCCCCCGGAAGATCAGGCGCAAGAGGTCACACACCGTAGCTTCGAACAAAAGGAACATCAATGGTGTTTGCAAAGTTGCCTTTGGATCAGAACTGGTGTTTAGTTCGACCATGGCCGGTACCGACCGCATGAGACAGATCACCGACGCGCTGCGCGAAGGCGCCGAACGGAGCGTCTCCGAGCTGGCCGCCCTGACCGGCGCCTCGGAGATGACGATCCGCCGCGACCTGGAGGCCCTGGCCGACCAGGGAGTCCTGGAGCGTTATCGCGGCGGCGCCAGGGGCCTGCTCCTGCGCGGCCAGGAACCCCCCTTCGCCCTGCGGGCCCAGGATGCGCTGGAGGCCAAGCGCCGCATCGCCGCGGAGGTCAGCGCCCTGATCGCCGACGGCGAGTCCGTCGTCCTCGACAGCGGCACCACCTGCCTGGAAGTGGCCCGAGCGCTCCGCGACCGCCGTCTGACCGTGATGCCCCTGTCCCTGCACGCCGCCAACGAGCTCACCGGTGCGCCGCAGCTCACCCTGCTGCTGCCCGGCGGCCAGCCACGCCCGGGCGAACTGGCCCTGACCGGCCCCCTGACCGAGGTCTCACTGGCCGCACTGCGCTTCGACACGGCCGTCATCGGCTGCTGCGGCCTGACCGCCGCCGACGGCCTGACCGCCTACGACCTCGCCGACGCCGCCGTGAAACGCGCGGCCATCGCTTCCTCCCGCCGCGTCATCGCCGTCGCCGACGCCAGCAAGCTCACCGGCAGCGCCCTCGCCCTGGTCGCCCCCGCGACCGCCCTGCACTGCGTGGTGACCGACCAGGACGCACCCGAGGGCCCCGTCCGCCAACTGATCGCAGCCGGCGTCACCGTCCGCAGGGCCTGAGCCACCAGGTCAGTGGCCCAGGGTCGAGCCGGGGCGAACAATCATGATGACGGTGACCGCGGCCCAGAGCAGGTTGAAGATCCCGACGACCATCGCCAGCTGCTTGGTGTCCTTCACCGACGCCGCCGCACCGTCGCGGCCGCCCTCGATCAGCTGGGCCTGGCGCGGCAGCACCAGCGCGCCCAGCACCACGGCCGCGAGCAGGGTGAGCACGATGGAGACGATCACCCAGGTCTGGCCGGTCACCTTCATCACCCCGGCCGCGGCGAAGCCGAACAGCGGCACGGCGACCCCGACCAGCGCGTAGATCCTGCAGATGCGGTACAGCACGCCCATGGTCGCCTCGGCGTCACCGGTGCCCGGGGAGGCCAGCGCCCGCCGGGCGACCGGCGGGAACATGCTGGCCGCCACGGCGACCGGACCGATGGCGACAATGGCGGCGAGGATGTGCAGCGCCAGGAAGAATTTAGTCACCCGGCGAGTGTAGGAAACCGGTGCCGGCAGTCCTCCAGCGGCCCGGACATGCCCTTGAGTTGACTTCGTGTGCGGTGGCTGCCGTACGGATGGCGCCGGGCGGGTCGATGGGTACCGGTGAGCCCCGGGGCCCGGACTGTTGTTAACGTTGTCGCGTGATGGGGAACCTGCCGTGAGCGCGGCTCTGCTCGCGGTGGACCCAACGAGCGGGTCCTCACTGCTGTCGTCCTTCGGGGCACTGGCTGTGCTGGTCGTGACCTTCGCGGAGGCCGGACTGCTGGTCGTCGGCTTCTTCGTGCCCGGGGACACCCTGTTGTTCCCGGCCGGGGTGCTCTGCGCCACCGGGGCCGGCAGCGGGCCGCATCTGACGCTCTGGCAGGTCCTGCTGGGAGCCGCGGCGGGCTCGATCGCCGGTACCCAGCTCGGCTACTACCTCGGCCGCCACGGCGGCCGTCCCGCCCTGGAACGGATCGGCAGCCGCCGGCTGAAGTCGGTGCTGGAGCGCAGCGAGGCCCTGCTGTCGCACTACGGCCGGCGCAAGGCCATCGTCATCGGCCGCTTCGTGCCCATGGTGCGCACCGTGCTCGGACCCGCCGCCGGAATGCTTGAGGTCCCGGTGCGCACCTTCACCCTGTGGCAGATCATCGGCGGCCTGGCCTGGACCCAGAGCATGGTGCTGCTGGGCTTCTGGCTCGGGGCCGAGGTGCCCGGCATCGAGAACTACCTGCTGCCGCTGGTCGCCCTGGTGGTGGCGGTCTCCCTCCTCCCGCTCCTGCTGCAACGCCGACGCCCGCGTCCCTGAGATCCGACGCCGTCAGTCGATGGCCTTGCGCAGTCGGTCGGCGAACGCGGCCGGGTCTTCCATGAAGCCGCCGTGCCCGCCCGGGAACATCATGGGCTCGACCTTGAGCTCACTGGCCAGCGCACGGGAGGTGCGGTCGCAGAACTGGCCCGCCGAGGTCTCGCCGATGCCGATGACCAGGCGGGCTGTCGTAGCGCGCAGAGCGTCCAGGTCCGGAGCCCAGTTGGCGGTGGAGCGAAGCTCGTGCAGGTAGAAGAACCGTTCGCTGGCAGCCTCGTCCGGGGACTTCTCTCCCCCGAACACCTGCAGGAACACCTCCTCGGGCATCACCAGGCCGGCGCCGGCCAGGAACTTGCGCACCGCGCCGAGAGTGTCCCCGCCCACGTAGGTGGCGATCGTGTCCTCGGTCGCGACCGACTGCTGCTCACGGTCGTCCAGCAGCTGCGCCAACGGAGGCTCGTGGGCGATCACGGTGCGTACGAGCCCCTGATGGTCCTGGAGCAGCGCCAGCGCCGTGACGGCCCCGCCGGAAGAGCCGAGCACCGCCGCGGGTCCGGCGTCCACATGGCGGATCACCCGGGCCAGATCGTCGGCCCGCAGCCGCGGGCTGGAGTCGGCGTCCGGATCGTCGAGGACGCTGCCGAAGTGCCCGCGTGGGTCCATGGTCAGCACGCGGTGGTCCGCGGCCAGCAGGTCGGCCAGCGGCGCGAACGGCGCGGAGTGCATCGGCGCACCGACGATCGCCACCAGCGGACCCTTACCGCGCAGCTCGTAGTACAGCCGGGCGCCCGGCACGGCCAGCGTGCCGGATGTGACGTCAACAGACGCGCTCATCGAATCCTCCAGTGGTCAGCGGAACTACGTCACAGCCTTGGACGCCTGCAGCCCCCGAAACTCATCGGTCCCGGTAATCCAGGTGCGGGCGGTCGGCGTGGTGGTGTGTGATCGGGGGATGACGATTGTGCTGGGCAGGCCGGGAGTCGACGGGCTGGGCGAGGCTGTGGGCGCGCTGCGGGAGTGGCAGGACGACGGGGCGCCGATGCAACTGCATCCGGGAGACCTGGGCTGGTTCTGGCGGTTCGGTGCGGCGGCGACGGCCGCGGCGGTCCGGACCTGGAGCCGGGACGGACGGATTCTCGCCGTCGGACTGCTGGACGGCCCCGAACTGCTGCGGTTGACCATCGCGCCGGACGCTCAGCGGGACGAGGCGCTGGCCCGGCAGCTGGCTGAGGACGTGATCGATCCGGAGCGCGGCGTGCTGCCACAGGGGAAGGTCCACCTGGAGGCACCGATGACCGCGCTGCTCCAGAACCTGCTGCCCGAGGACGGCTGGAAAGCAGACGAGCCGTGGACACCGCTGCGCCGTGACCTAGCGGAGCCGGTGGAGGACCCGGGCGTGCGGATCGAGGTGATCGGACCGCAGCAGGCTCACGTCCGGGCCGCCGTGCAGCAGGCGGCATTCGACAACTCGTCGTTCACGGACGAGCGTTGGCGCGCGATGGCGGCCGGACTGCCTTACGCCGAAGCACGGTGCCTGGTCGCGTACGACGACCGGGGAGACGCCGTGGCGGCGGTGACGGTGTGGTCGGCCGGCCCCGGGAAGCCCGGGTTGATCGAGCCGTTGGGCGTGCATCGGGACCACCTCGGTCACGGCCACGGCAAGGCGATCACCATCGCTGCCGCAGCCGCGCTCAGGGAGTTGGGCTCCTCGAGCGCGATCGTCTGCACCCCGACATCCAATGCCGGCGCCGTCGCCACCTACAGGTCGGCCGGCTTCCGGCAACTCCCCGAGACCCGGGACCTGTACCGGGAGGCCTAGGACGGCACTGGACGCCGTCGCCCGCGTTCTGCACCTGGGCGGGCATCCGGATGCCGTTGTTCAGGGTCAGGTTCATGGTGGTGCCTCCCGGCATGGATGGTGATCGCTACGTGCGGCGGCCGGGGTCAGCGTTCCATCAGGCGCATCTGGGCCTCGTTGTGGGTGTCACCGGCGGCCGGAGGGAGGCCGGTGAGCTTGGCGAGCTGCTCCTCGGTGAGGCGGACGGTGTCCGCGGCGGCGTTCTCCTCGACCCGGGCCACGCGCCGGGTGCCGGGGATGGGCGCGATGTCGTCGCCCTGGGCGAGCAACCAGGCGAGGGCGACCTGGGCCGGGGTGGCGCCGGTCTGCGCGGCGACGGCGGCCACCTCGTCGGCCAGGCGCAGGTTGTGCTGGAAGTTCTCGCCGCTGAACCGCGGGTTGTCGGCCCGGAAGTCCGAGGAGTCGAACTGCTCGGTGGAACGGATCTTGCCGGTCAGGAATCCGCGCCCGAGCGGCGAGAAGGGCACGAAGCCGATGCCCAGCTCGCGCAGCACCGGCAGCACCCGCGCCTCGGGGTCACGGGTGAACAGGGAGTACTCGGACTGGACCGCGGTGACCGGGTGGACGGCGTGGGCTCGGCGGATGGTGTCGGGTCCTGCTTCGGAGAGCCCGATGTGCACGATCTTGCCCTCGGCGACCAGCTCGGACAGTGCCCCGACCGTCTCCTCGATCGGTGTGGCGGCGTCCACGCGGTGCTGGTAGTACAGGTCGATGCGGTCGGTGCCCAACCGCTTGAGGGAGCCCTCGACAGCGGTGCGGACACTGTCCCGGCTGCTGTCCGCGCCCTGTCGGCCGGTGTGGGAGATCAGGCCGAACTTCGTCGCCAGCACCACCTGGTCCCGGCGGCCCTTCAGCGCGCGGCCGACGAGCTCCTCGTTGGTGTAGGGGCCGTAGACTTCGGCCGTGTCGATGAAGGTGACGCCCAGTTCCAGGGCCCGGTGGATGGTGCGCACGGACTCGGCGTCGTCGGTTCCGGCGCCGGTGTAGGCGGCGGACATGCCCATCGCGCCCAGGCCGATCCGGGCCACGTCCAGGTCACGCAGTTTGATGTGCTGCATCGCTTCTTCTCTCATCGTGGGTCGTCGAGGGGGGCCTGCGGGCGGTCAGGGGCGCACCGCCACCTTGAGGTTGGTGCGCTCGTTCATCGCCCGGTAGCCGTCGGCGATGGACTCCAGGGACAGGGTGCGGTCGAAGACTCGTCCGGGGTGGATCGAGCCGTCGAGGATATGCGGCATCAGCTCCTCGATGTAGGCGCGGGCCGGGGCGACGCCGCCGGTGAGGGTGATGTTGCGCAGGAAGTCGCCGAAGCCGAAGGGAACCTCGGGATACTGCGGGGCGCCGACACGGCTGATGGTGCCGCCGGCCCGGACCACGCCGAAGCTCTGCACGATCGCGTCCTTCAGGCCCACGCATTCCAGGACCCTGCGGGTGCCCTCCCCGCCGGTCAGCTCCCTGACGCGGGCGATGCCCTCCTCCCCGCGGTCGGCTACCACGTCGGTGGCGCCGAAGTCGCGGCCGAGGTCGGTGCGCACCTGGTGGCGTCCCATCAGGATGATCTGTTCGGCGCCCAGCAGCTTCGCGGAGATCACCGCGCCCAGCCCCACGGCGCCGTCGCCGATGACGGTGACGCTGTCGCCGGGCCGGACCCCGGCGGTGAGGGCCGCGTGGTAGCCGGTGCACAGGACGTCGGAGAGGGTCAGCAGGTCCGGCAGCAGCTCGGAGTCCTCGCCGACCGGCAGCTTCACCAGCGTGCCGTCGGCGTGGGGAACGCGGGTGGCCTGCCCCTGGCCGCCGTCGACACCGTTCAGGCCCCACTGGCCGCCGTGCACACAGGAGGTCTGCAGACCTTCGCGGCAGTACGCGCAGGTGTTGTCGGAGTAGACGAACGGGGCCACCACCACATCGCCGGGCCTGAGGCTGCGCACCTCGGAGCCGGTCTCCTCCACGACGCCCAGGAACTCGTGCCCCATCTGGCGGGGCCGGTCCGTGGGCGCGAGGGACTTGTAGGGCCACAGGTCACTGCCGCAGATGCAGGACAGCACGATCCGCACGACCGCGTCGGTGGGCTGGTGGATCTTCGGGTCTGCGACGTCCTCGACACGCACGTCGTCGGCCCCGTACATCAGTGTTGCTCGCACGAGCAGTATTCCTTTCCGGTCCGGTGTGGGGCGCGCCATCCGGTCCACCGTCGCCCGCCTTCGGCGAGGCCGCCAGTCGGACTCGCCCCTGCACAGTCGAGACTGCCCCAGTGCGGCCGTACCAGGCAGGCCGAGATCTGCCGGGGAGCCGCCAGCGGGGGTATGACAGGGCCCCCCTCGCGGGCGTGTCGCAGTGGCGGCGGCGGGACACTGGGTCCATGGCACCCGAGCAGCACAGCAGCGGCGAGGAACTGGGACGCTTCCTGCGCGCCCGCCGCACCCAGACCAGCCCCCAGTCCGCCGGCCTCACCCCCGGCCCCGGCGTGCGCCGCACCCCCGGGCTGCGGCGCGAGGAGCTGGCCACGCTCTCCGGGGTCAGCATCGACTACTACACGCGGCTGGAACGCGGCAAGGAGACCCGGCCCAGCCCCGCCGTGGTCGACGCCCTCGCCCGCGCCCTGCAGCTGGACGACGCCGAGCACCAGCACCTGCACGACCTGGCCGTGCGCGCCGCCCGGTACGCACCCCAGCCCGCCCCGGCTCCCAGCCGCACCGTGCGCCCCCACCTGAAGCTGCTGCTGGAGGCGGTGCGCCCCAACCCCGCGTACATCGTCAGCCGCAGCATGGACGTCCTCGCCCACAACCCCGGTGGCCTCGCCCTGTACGCCGGCATCGAGGACTGGCCCACCACCCAGCGCAACATCGCCCGCTACCTGTTCCTGCACCCCGCCGCCCGCCGGACTTTCCCCAACTGGGAGAACCAGATCCGCGGCTGCGTCGCCCGCCTGCGCGCCCTGGCCGGCACCGACCCCGACGCCCCGGACCTCACCCGCCTGGTCGGCGAACTGCTCCTGAAGAGCCCCGACTTCGCCGGCCTGTGGGAGCGCTACGAGGTCACCGGCCGCAAGAACACCACCAAGACCTTTCAGCACCCCCAGGTCGGCACCATCACCCTCGTCTTCCAGGGCATGGCCCTGGAAGGCACCCCCGGGCACCGCCTCGGCGTCTACACCGCCGAACCCGGCACCCCCGACCACGACGCCGTGCTCCTCCTCGACATGACCGCACCGCAGGCGTCCGCCCAGCCCCAGGCGCACCACACCGGCTGACCGGCGCGCCTCGGCCCGACCTGCGCCGACTGGGGATCAGGTGAGTTGGAAGGCGTCGGCGAGGATGTCGAGCTGGACGGCGAGCAGGGTGGCCGGCCGGTGTCCCATGCCGGCGAACTGACCGGCCGTCTCCAGGCTCACGGTGCCGTGGATCTGCGGCCAAGCCGTGATGGCGCCGGTCAGCGCGACGGTCGCGGCGGAGTCGTCGGGGGCCAGGCCGGTCCACTGCTCCACCCATGCCGCCACCTCGGCATCCTCGTTGAGCCAGCGTTCGAACTCGCCCATGAGCGGGTCCAGCGTGCGCAGTGGCCGCCCCTTGGCGAAGACGGCGAGGAAGGGCCCGATGACTGCTCGCGCCCGCGTCACGGTCTCGGCCGGCGCGGTGAAGCCCGGTACCGGAGTGCCTTGGACGAGCAGGTACAGATGCGGATGGCTGACGGCCCAGTCGCGGAACGCCGCCCCCAGGACATGGAGCGCCGACCGTCCCCCGGCCGAGGTGTCGACGGCATGGATCGCCTCGGCGGCGTCCTGGTAGGCGTCGATGACCATCTCCGCCAGCAGCTCGTCACGGCTGGCGAAGTACCGGTACAGGGCCGGACCCGACATGCCGATGTCCTTGGCGATACGCAGCAGGGCCACACTCCCGACGCCGCCCTCAGCGAGTTGGCGTACGGCGATCTCCTTGATCTCGGCGCGGGTCTGCTCGCGGTAGCGCTCTCGCGGGCTGCGGGTCTGAGCCGCCATGGGCGTGTTCCTCCTCTGCGGCCGTTCCACGAAGGCCCGGGTGGGCTGTAGCAAACGCTTGAGTCTATAGCGATTGCGATACCAGTGCCACGCCAGCATTGCCGAACGCCAGCATTGCCGACCTGCGCCGCCGATGAGTTTCAGGCGGCTGTACCGTCTACCCGACTACTGTGCTGCGGCGACTTCGGTGAGGAGCTCGACGGCGCGGTCGATCTCGGCCTCGGTGTTGTAGTAGTGCGGGGAGAGTCGCACCAGCGGGTGGACGTCCCGTTCCTCGGTGTCGAACTGGGTCTGCACCGGGTCGGTGGTGCTGACGTTGATGCCGTGGGCGGCGAGGGCAGCCGCGACATCGGCCGTGGCCATGCCGTCGACCTTGCAGGTCACGATCGCGCACCGCTGCCGGCCGAGGTCGTAGGTGGTGATGCCGGGGACGGCGTCCAGCCGGTCGCGCAGCCGCGCGCCGAGGGCGAGGGTGCGTCGGCCGATCCCGTCCATGCCGAGGTCCAGGGCCTGCTGGACGGCGACGCTCAGCCCCAGGACGTTGGCGTAGTTCACCTCCCAGGTCTCAAAACGCTGCGCGCCGTGGTGCCAGCTGAAGCCGCGCATTCCGTCCCAGGTGGCGGCGGCGATCTCGGCAACGTGCGGCTCCAGGTAGGCGAGTGCCTCGGGGCGTACCCACAGGAAGCCGGTGCCGCGTGGGCCGCGCAGGAACTTGCGGCCGGTGGCCGAGAGCATGTCGCAGCCGAGCTCGGCGACGTCCACGGGGAACTGGCCGACGGACTGGGTGGCGTCGAGGAGGAAGGGAACGCCGGCGGCGCGGGTGATGCGTCCGATCTCGGCGGCCGGGTTGACCAGGCCGCCGCCGGTGGGGACGTGGGTGATGCCCACCAGCCTGGTGCGGTCGTCGATCAGGTTCGCCAGGGCGGCGGTGTCCAGTTGGCCGGACTCGTCGTTGGGGACGACCACGACCTCGGCCCCGGTGCGGCGGGCTGTCTGCAGGTAGGCGAGGACGCTGCTGCCGTACTCGGCGCGGCCGGTGAGGATGCGATCGCCCGGCTTGAACGTCATGGAGTAGAACGCGGCGTTCCAGGCGTGGGTGGAGTTGTCGAACAGCGCGATCTCGTCGGCCTGGCCGCCCACCAGTCGGGCGATATGCGTGTGGGTGGCGTCGATGCGGTCCCGTTCCTGGCCGGCGGCCTCGTAGCCGCCGATCGCGGCCTCCAGTTCCAGGTGGGAGGTCACGGCCTGGAGTGTCTGCCGTGACAGCAGGCCCGCACCCGCGTTGTTGAGGTGAATCCGGTTCGCGGTGCCCGGGGTGTCCTGGCGGAGCGCTTCGATGTCCATACTTCACGGTCCCAAAGGAGATCTCTTCAGTAAAGTGAATGTTTATGGAGAAGACAGGTCAAGAAATCTGATGAATGGAGGCGGGCGTGTACAACCTGCGTCGCCTGGAGATCCTGCGGGAGCTGAAGCACCGCGGCACCCTGGTCGCTGTCGCGTCGGCCATGTCCTACAGCCCCTCGGCCGTCTCCCAGCAGCTGACGCTGCTGGAGTCCGAGGTCGGGGCACCGCTGCTGGAGCGTGAGGGCCGTGGGGTCCGGCTGACTCCGCAGGCGGAGATCCTGGTCGCCCGCACAGAGAAGGCGCTGCGGGAACTGGAGCGCGCCGAGACGGAGATCGCGGCCTCGCTGCAGGAGGTGTCCGGGACGATCAGGGTGGCAGCCTTCCAGACCGCGATGCTCGCGCTGCTGCCCGCCGCGCTGACCTGGCTGCGGGAGCACCATCCTCGGATCCGGGTGGAGGCCACGCAGGCCGAGCCCAACACGTCACTGCCAGGTCTGCTCACCCGGGACTTCGACCTCGTGATCGACGAGACGTTCCCCGGGCAGGCCAGGCCGGCCCGCGCCGCCGAGTACGAGCACCACCTGCTGTTCGAGGATCCCATGCGGCTGGCGACTCCCGCGCCCGTGGCGTCGCTCGCCGAACTGGCCCAGCGCCCCTGGGTGATGGAACCTGCCGACACGCCCGCCCGGGCATGGGCGACGGCCGTCTGCCACGTCGCCGGCTTCGAACCGGACGTCGCCTATGTGTCAGCGGACATGCTGGTCCACGTACGGCTGGTCGAGCAGGGCCACGCCGTGGCCTTCCTGCCCGACATGCTGCGCTTCGACCGGCCCCCTGGCCTCGTCCTCGACGGCTCCGCCGGCCACACCCGCACCGTGCTCGCGACCGTACGCGCGGGAGCCGGGGAGCACCCCCGGATCCAGGCGTTCCTCACCGCGATCCGCCGACCTTTCTGAGTCCGGGTCACGCGGCGCTCAGCGTGCCGGGGTCGGCACGATGAGCACCTTGCCGACGGCCTGGCCCGATTCGGCGAAGCGCAATGCCGCCGCTGCCTCGGCCAACGGATAGGTGTTCGCGATGCTCACGCTGAGCTTGCCGTCGCGCAGCAGCGCGAAAGCCCGCTCCATGTCCTCGCGCAGCTGCTTGCGCCAGCGGTCGAGGTGGCGCTTCTTGCCCGCCCAGAGGTTGAAGAAGTACGCGTGCCGGCCATTGGGCAGCGCGTTCCACAGCATCAGCCGTCCGACCAGCATGAGCACCGTGACGAAGCCGCTGCCCGGCTTGTCGCGTGTGGACGCGCTGCCGTAGGAGACGAGTGTTCCGCCCCGCGCGAGCATCCGCCAGGAGTCCTTGATCCCGGGCCCGCCCACGTGGTCGAACACGGCGTCCACGCCCTGCGGCGCGATCCGCCGCACCTCGGCGGGGACGTCTCCGCGGTAGTCGACAGGGACGGCCCCCATCCCGCGCACGGCCTCCAGGTTCCGGTCCGAAGCGGTGCCGATGACTTCGATTTCCGCCGCCCTGGCCATCTGGACGAGCACCGAGCCGACGCCGCCGGTGGCCCCGTGCACCACGATGGTCCCGCCGGGGCGCACCTTGGCGGTGCGGTGCAGCATGCGCCAGGCGGTGACACCGTTGACCACCAGGGTCTCGGCGTCCACCGCGCTGACCCCGTCGGGTACGGGGACCAGGTCGGCAACGTCCAGCACGACGCGATCCGCCCAGCCGCCCACTTTGGTCAGCGCCGCGACCCGGTCGCCGACCTTGAGCCCCGCCTGCCCCCGCACCGACCCGGAACCGCCGAACTCCTCGACGACGCCGACCAGGTCGTAGCCGGGCACGAAGGGGAACTGCGGCATGTCGTAGTACTTGCCGCGCCGCATCTGCTGCTCCGCGAAGGACACCCCGCTCGCCTCGACTCGCACCAGGGCCTGGCCGGACCCGAGCGGAGGCAGCTCCCGGCTGCGCAGCTGGAGGGACTCCGGCTCACCCACGGCAGGAAGAACGATCTCTGTAGCTTGCACGGCACTCTCCTTAGTTCCCGTAGCTTCTGTTATATATCGTAGCTTAAATTACAGAGAAGCGCACCGTCTGGTGGCAGGCGAGGGCGCCGCGCGGTGGGGTGGGGATGCACGTGGACGCGCGCCCCAGGAGTGCCAGAGGCGCTGGATCAGGTGTTTGAGGAGCGCCGGCAACAGCGAGAGGCTCTCAACGCGCTGCGATGCCCTGGCCCTGGTAGATCTCGTCGTAGTAGTGGATCACCAAGGGGCGGGTGAGCATGGCCTCGAAGGTGGCGGTGAAGCCGTGTGCGGTGCGCCAGGCGAGGTAGTCGGTGTAGTTGTGCGCCTCGGTCCACTGGGTCAGGCCTGCGACATGGTCGGCGTCGTTCTGGTCGCGCAGGATGCGGATCTCTTCGCAGCCCTCGTGTTTGAGGCTCTCGCCCAGGATGTCCAGCAGCAGCTTCGCGACGTCGTCGCCGCGGCCCGGCCGGGCGAAGAGCTCGGCGGTGACGAGTGTGCTCATGGGGGCTCTCCCTCGATGTCCTGGGCGCCGTGCGGCGCCTTCTCCAAGGACGTTGCGCCCTGCCACAACGGGAGAGTCAAACGGGGGTGTTCTGCTGAACCCTCCGGCAGGGGGAGGGTTGATGCTGTCGGACTACGATCAACTGCGGGACAGCCCTTGGTCGAACCGCGCGGTGTCGCCCGCCCCGTGCCGTACGATCTCGGCGTCGCCGCTGGAGAAGTCGATGACCGTGGTGGGCTCGGTGCCGCAGTCGCCCGAGTCCAGCACCGCGTCCAGCACATGGTCGAGCCGTTCCTTGATCTCCCAGCCCTGCGTCATCGGCTCCTCCTCACCGGGGAGCAGCAGGGTGCTGGAGACCAGCGGCTCACCGAGCTCGGCGAGCAGAGCCTGGGCGACCACATGGTCGGGGATCCTCACCCCCACTGTCCGCTTCTTCGGGTGCAGCAGTTGCCGCGGCACCTCGGAGGTCGCGGGAAGGATGAAGGTGTAACTGCCGGGCGTGGCCGCCTTGATCGCGCGGAACACCTTGTTGTCGATGTGCACGAACTGCCCCAGCTGCGCGAAGTTCCGGCACACCAGGGTGAAGTGGTGACGGTCGTCGAGTTCCCGGATCGACCGGATGCGGCCGATGCCGTCACGATTGCCCAGCCGGCACCCCAGCGCGAAACACGAGTCCGTCGGGTAGGCGACGAGCGCACCGGACCGGATCAGATCCGCCACGCCGCTGATGGTGCGCGGCTGCGGATTCTCGGGGTGCACATCGAAATACTTGGCCATCCGCCGAGCCTACGGGATCGCCTGCCGGTTCCCCCGCCGCCACGATCACCGACCGTGGGTCACTGGCCCTTGCGGAGAGCGATGTAGGCGGTGCCGAGCTTGGCGCAGGAGGTCTTCGGGGCGCCGGCGGGGATGGTCACGGTGGCGGCCAGGTGCTGCATGAGGGTCAGCCGCGTCTCGTCGTTGATCTTCGCCTTCTGCAGCGCCGCCAGCACCGAATCGACCGTGTTCACCAGGGCGGTGCCCTGCTCCGTGCAGTCGCCGGTCAGCGCTTTGAACGCCTTGGTGTAGCTGGCCTGGGCATGGGCGGTGCCGTGGACCTTCATGTCCTCGTCGCGCAGTTGCGCCGCGGGGCTCAGGATGCTTGCCGTGGCCTGGTAGGCGCATCCCGCCAGGGACAGCAGGGTCGCGACGACGGTGAGCGCACGGGCGCAAGATCGAAACATGCCGGGCAGCATGCCATAGGCGGGTGACCGCCTGTCACCTGTTCGACGAGGGCGGCGCGACCTTTTGAGGGGCGTGCTACTCCGCGACGGGGAGCGATCAAGGGCGTGACAGTGTCGACAATCCAGGCAGCCCCGGGGCGCTTCTCCTTACGAAATCATGTCCTCTCCCCCGTGCGGCTGTAAGCACCCTGCGGGCACGGGCTATGGTCCCGATGGCAGGAAGCAGGTGCGCTCATGACGACTATTCAGAACAGCCGCGCCGGTAGGCGGCAGGCAATGCGACGCATTCGGCCGCGGAGAAATCCCGCCCGGCCACTCCTCTTTCTGACCTGGGTCGGGGCCGGCCTCGTGGTCTGGCAGTGGTGGCGGGACACCCCCGCCGTCATGCAGACCAGCTCCGACTGGCTGCAGGGCGCGGGCCGGATCACCGGACTCCTGGCCGGGTACCTGATCGCGCTGGTGGTCCTGCAGATGGCCCGGGTCCCGGCGCTGGAGCGCCGCGTCGGCTCCGACCGCGTCGCCCGCTGGCACGCGATGACCGGCCGCTACTCGCTGTCGCTGCTGGCCGCGCACATCGTGCTGATCCTCCTGGGCTACGCGGCGGAGGCGCACACCGGGGTCATCAAACAGACCCTGGACGTGGTGCTGCACGACCCCGACATGCTCAAGGCGACGTTCGGCACCACGGCGCTGGTCCTGGTCGGCGTCGTCTCGGCCGGGGCCCTGCGCCGCAGGATGCGCTACGAGACCTGGTACTACCTGCACCTGCTCACCTACGTGGGGGTCTACCTCACCTTCTGGCACCAGCTGAGCAACGGCTCCGACTTCGCCGCGAGCCCGGTGGCCCGCTCGGCCTGGTACGTGCTCTACGGCTCGGCCGCGGCGCTGCTGGTGTGGTACCGGCTGCTGGTGCCGCTGCGGCTGAACCTACGGCACCGGATGCGGGTCGAGCGGACCGTGGAGGAGGCGCCCGGTGTGGTCTCCGTGCTGATCAGCGGACGACGGCTGCACCGCCTGGGCGCGGAGTCCGGACAGTTCTTCCGCTGGCGCTTCCTCACCGGCGGCCTGCGGTGGAGCGCCAACCCCTACTCGCTGTCCGCCCCGCCCCGCCCGGACCTGGTCCGGATCACCGTCAAGGCGGTCGGCGGCCACAGCAGCGCGCTCGCCGGGCTCCGGCCCGGCACCCGGGTCTGGGCCGAGGGCCCGTACGGCGCGATGACGGCCGCCCGCCGCAGCCGCGGCAAGGTGCTGCTGCTGGCCGGCGGCGTGGGGATCACACCGATGCGGTCGCTGTTCGAGACGCTGCCTGCGGCGCCGGGCGACCTGACCCTGCTCTACCGGGCCAGGGCCAGGGAGGACCTGGCCTTCTGGGACGAACTGACCGGGATCGCCAGCGAGCGCGGAGCCAGACTGGTCCATGCCGTCAACGGCCCCGGCGGCGCCCGTCCCGAGATCACCCCTGAGACGCTGCGCGCGATGCTGCCGGACGTGGCCCTGCACGACGTCTACCTGTGCGGGCCTCCGGGCCTGGCGGAGGAGATGTACAGCGCGCTGCGCGGAGCCGGGGTCCCGGACCGCCGCATCCACCACGAGTCCTTCCAGTTCTGACGGAGTCGTACCCGACCGCGACAGATCGAGCTGACCATGAAGAAGAAGCACCCACTCCGCCGCGTGCTGATGGCGACGGTGTCCACGGTCTCCGGCGTCATCCTGCTGCTGGCGCTCAAGCCGACCTCGGCCCCGGCGAGCGCGGCGGCGGGGATGCCCGCGGCCTCCGCCGCGACCTCCGCCCCGGCGAAGGGCGCGGCGTCACCGCCCTCCACCTCCGCGGGCTCCAAGCAGACCACGGCCGCCGCGGCGCAGGCCCGGACGATCACCGGCACCACGGTCCAGACGCAGTACGGTCCGGTCCAGGTGCAGATCACGGTCAGCGGCAAGCGCCTCACCGGAACCACCCTGGTGCAGTACCCCAACAGCAGCGGCAGGAGCATCCAGCTAGCGGCGAGCTCTCTGCCGGTGCTCACCAAGGAGGCCGTGGCGGCACAGAGCGCGAAGATCGACGCCGTGTCGGGCGCCAGCTACACCAGCGCGGGCTACAAGAAGTCCCTGCAGAGTGCCTTGGACATGGCCGGGATCTGATCCGTACCGGGTCCGGTCAGTCGCGCGAGCGGCGGGCGCGGCCGCGCCGTCGCTCCAGCGCACCGCGGACCGGCGGCAGCGCGAGACCGAAAGCGACCGCGACCCGCGCGCCGCCCATCGGGCTCCGACCGATCTCGACCGTCCCGCGCGTCGCCGCGGCGGCCCGGCGGGCGATGTCCAGGCCGAGGCCGGTGGACGCCGCGCTCGCGCCGCGTACCAGCGCGTCGTCCGGGTCCGGGATGCCGGGACCGGCGTCCTCGACGGTGAGCAGCACCAGCTGGGCCGCGCGGACCAGCCGTACCACGAAGTCCGTGCCCGGAGCCGTGTGCCGGAAGACGTTGCCGACCAGCGCGTCCACCACGGCCGCGAATTCGTCCTCGGGCAGGTCGACCGGGGCCTGCTCGGCGGTCACCTCGACCAGGCAGCGCCGGTCCTGCTGCTCGGCCAGGGTCGCCCAGAAGCCGCCCCGGCGCCGGACCACCTCCGGGGTCGGGCAGGGGACCGCCGTGCCGTCCGCGGGCCGGCCGGCGCCCATCCGGGCGACCGCGAGCGGGGTCCGCGCGGTGGTGATGACGACGTGCAGTTCCGACTCCAGCTGGGCGACGGCCGAGGTGATCCTGGCCGAGTCGGGCGTGGGGGCCATCCGCTCGGTCGCCAGGTGCAGGGCGGTCAGCGGCGTGCGCATCCGGTGCGACAGGTCGGCGACCAGCTCGCGCTCCACCGCCAGCAGTTCGCCCATCCGCTCGACCATGGCGTTGAACGCCTGGCCGGCCTCGTACAGTTCGGGCGGTCCCATCGGGTCCACCCGCGTCTCCAGGTCGCCCTGGCCCAGGGCGTGGGCGGCGCGGGACAGCCCGCGCGAGGAGCGGACCACCCGGGACGCGAGCCGGTCGGAGACCACGACCGAGCCCAGGACCAGTCCCAGCGCGAGCAGCGCCATCACCGACAGCGAGGCCGTGACGCCCCGGTCGAGCGCGTCCTTGGGGACGAATTCCTGGACCACCGCCACCCGTCGCTGTCCCAGCAGCACCGGCTGGAGGTAGACCCAGCCGCCGTCGGGGAGGTTCTGCGCCAGCGTCTCGCCCTGCTGCTGCGCCCGCTGCAGCAGCGCGGCGGGCGCGTGCGCGGTGCCGATCGCCTGGCCGCCGGGCAGTTGGACGCTCAGCCGTCCGGTCGGGTCGATGCCCTGGACGACCTGGCGCAGCTGGGCCGGGTCGGCGGTCAGGGTCAGCACCGGAGCGATGGCGGCGGCGCGCTGTTCGGCCGCGGTGACCGCCCGGTTCCGTGCTTCCGAGCGCACCAGCAGCGCGAGCGGTATCAGGAAGGACAGGGCCACCATCGAGGTGACGGCCAGGGCCACCCCGGCGAGCGTGCGCCTCACCGGGGCGTCACCAGCTTGATGCCGACCCCGCGCATGGTGCGCAGCAGGCCCGGGGCTGCGGCGCTCTCGCCGAGCTTGCGCCGCAGCGAGGACAGGTGCACGTCGATGGTCTGGTCCTCGACGTAGGGTTCGCGCCACACCTCGGCCAGGATGCGCCGCTTGGACACCACCAGGTCGGCGTTGGCGGCGAGGAACGACAGCAGGTCGAACTCGCGCCGGGTCAGCGGGACTTCGCGTCCGTGCAGGTGGACCGCGCGGGAGCCGGGGTCGATGTGCAGCGGGCCGATCGAGACGGGTGCGCGGAGCAGCCCGGGGGCGTCCTGGAGGCCGCCGGAACGCGCTTCCGGGTCGGGGCTGCGGCTGGAGCGGCGGAGCACTGCGGTCAGCCGGGCCACGAGCTGGCCGGCCGAGAAGGGCTTGACCAGGTAGTCGTCGGCGCCCGCGTCGAGCAGTCGGATGATCTCCGCGTCGTCGTCCCTCGCTGTCACGATCAGCACCGGCACCTGGGAGATACCGCGGATCATGCGCAGCGCGTCACTGCCGTCGAGGTCGGGCAGGCCCAGGTCGAGGATCACCGCGTCCAGCGGGTCGCGGGTCACCTCGCGCAGGCCGCCGAAGCCGTCGGCGGCGCTGCGCACCGCGTGCCCGCTGCCGGTCAGCACGTCGATCAGCTCGGCACGTATACCCGGATCGTCTTCCACGACGAGGACGCTGGCCATGGCGCACACCGTAGCCGATCGACAGGGACCGGACAGGGAGCGGTCAGGGACGACGACGGGACTGCGGCGGGGCCGGCTCTGCCACGCGGGGGGCGGGCCCGCCATGATGGGGCGGTGTCCCGGTTCCTTCGCTTCTTCGTCGTCTGGCTGTGCTGCACCGCGCTCACCGCCACCGCCGTCTTCCTGACGGTGCGTTTTGTGCTCGGTTCCACGGCGCCGCTGCCGCCCAGCACGGCGGGGGTGACGACCGTGCTCGCGCTGGCCACGGCGAGTCCGGGGGCCTCCGCCTCCATCGGGATCGGCACCCCGGCGTCGACGCCGGACGCCTCGCCCTCGGCCTCACGGCCCAAACCTTCCCCGTCGGCGACCCCCTCGCCGTCGGCCCCGCAGCCACGGCAGTCGTCGGCGCCCGCCGCGAGGCGGGCGCCGAGCGCCGACTGCACCGGCGGCGCCGGGGTGCACAGTTTCAGCTCCACCGGGGGGCAGGTGGTGGTCCGGTTCGGGTCGGACGCCGTCTGCCTGGTATCCGCCGTGCCGGCTCTGGGTTTCACCACCAGCACCACGCAGTCCTCCCCCGGCACCCTGACCGTCACCTTCAGCGGCGCGCACCACCGTTCGGAGCTCACAGCGAGCCTGCAGCCCCAGGCACAGGAGGTGACCCGCGAGGTCTCGTGGTAACAACGGGGACAGGGTTGAGGGCAGTGTGGAGCCTTCCTTAGCGCAACATGAAGTTGCCTCTGACCACTGCTTCTGGCGCTGTGAGCCGCCTAGGGTCGTGCCGCCGGACCGCTCCGGCGAACGATCCCGACGACGAGGTGCCGCTGATGAGTCCGTCCCGCCGTTCCCCCTCCCGCCACGCCTCCTCGGGGCAGCACCGGGCCGAGCGCGGTCCACGGCTGCGCTTCGCGGTGACGGGTGCCGCGGCTCTCGCCGTACTCGGCGGCGGCACCGCGTTCGCCTGCCTGGGCGTGCCGCACGCCTCGCCCGCCGCGAGCGCCACGACGCCCGCGCTGGACCACCTCGGCGCCACGGGCGTGTCGGCCCGGGCCACCGCCGCGCCGGTGCCGACCACCGTCGCCCGCTCCACCCTCGTCCCAGCGGCCCGCCGGAGCCAGCCCGTGCACCGGCGCAGTGCAACGCCGACGCCTGCGTCCACGCCCTCGCCCTCGCCGACCACGGACGCGCACCAGACCGCTCCGGCGTCGGCACCCACGCCGGTGGCGACTACGGCCGCGACTACGGGGACCGCCGTCCAGCAGGTGCTCGCCCTGATCAACAAGGCCCGGGCGGCCCAGGGCCTCGCCCCGTACACCCTGGACTCCGGTCTGAACGCGAGCGCCGCCGCGCACAACTCGGTGATGGCCTCCGGCTGCGGCCTCTCCCACCAGTGCCCCGGCGAGGCGGCTTTCGGCGACCGCGAGATCGCGGCGGGGGTGCACTGGACCTCGGCCGGCGAGAACATCGGCGAGGGTGGCGGCGTTGCCGACACCGACGCGGCGAAGGCCGCGAGCGCGGTCGGCCTCACCCAGATGATGCTGGACGAGAAGGCCCCGGACGACGGCCACCGCAGAAACATCCTGAGCAGCGGCTTCAGCCGCGTAGGGATAGCCGTCCTGCGGGACGCGAACGGCACGGTCTGGCTCACCCAGGACTTCGCGAACTGACCCCGGGCGTGGTGGCGTTCAGTGCGCCGGCGCTCAGCGTTGGAGCACCCAGTTCGGCGTCCAGGTCCCGGTGGTGGCGTGGTCGGCCGCTGTGCTGGCGAGGTGGGTGCGGAGAGTGGCCAGGGCTGGGTGGGGGTTGGCGCGGTGCCAGAGGAGTGAGTGGGGGTAGACGGGGGTGGGGTCGGTTACCGGGATGCGGCGCAGGGCGTGGCCGGTGGGCCAGACCAGTCGGGACTGGCCGCCTATGAGGGTGGCCAGGGCCGGAGTGTCGGCGATGGTGTCGAGGAGCGCGTCGGAGCCGAAGTTCGGGCCGGTCGCCTCGATGGTGAGGCCGAACTCGGCGACGAGGTCGTCGTAGTAGGCGGCCCACTCGGTTCCGGGGACGACGCCGGGCATCCAGATCCGGTGGCCGACGAGTTGGGTGAGGGTCACCGAGCGGGCGCCCGCCAGTGCGTGGGCGGGGCCGGTCAGGAGTTCGAGCGTCTCGTCGAGCACCCGGAGGGACTTGATGTCCTCGGGGAGGGGCCGGCCAGGTGCGGCGACGGCGCGGAAGGACGCGTCGATCTCGCCGGAGCGGATGGCGGCGACGGCCGCCTCGATGTCGTGCAGCATCAGCACGTCGAGTTCGACGTCGGGGTGGGCCCGGTAAAAGCCGCGCAGCAGGCCCGACGCCGCGCCGCGCGAGTTGATCACGTCGACCCGCAGCGGACGTCGGCCGGTGCGCACGGACGCGGCCGCGCGTTCGGCGACGCGCAGCAGTTCGCGGGCGTGGGGCAGGAACGCCTGCCCGTCGATGGTGAGCTCGGCGCCGCGCGAGGTGCGGGTGAACAGCCGTACGCCGAGGCTGCGCTCCAGCGCGGCGATGCGCTTGGAGACGGCCTGCTGGGTGACTCCCAGCTCGGCGGCGGCCTCCTGGAACTGCCCCGCGTCGGCGGCGGCGAGGAAGGTCCGGACGGTGTCGAGGTCCATGCCGACACCCTAGGGTCAGCGGGCGAGCAGGGTGAGCTCGAAGGAGTACAGCGACGCGCGGTAGACGTGGGTGCCGTACTCGACCGGCTGGCCGAAGTGGTCGTAGGCCGTGCGCGTCATGGTGAGCAGTGCCGCGCTCCGCGTCTCGTGCAGCAGCCGGGCCTCGGTGCTGGTGGCCTTGCGCGCCCCGATCGTCTGGTCGGCCACCCGCAGTTGTACCCCGGAGTCGCGCAGCAGGTGGTAGAGCCCCTGCTCGGCCAGCCGCTCGGCGGTGATTTCGCCCATGCCGACGGGCAGGTGGTTGCGCATCAGCGCGAGCGGCTCGTCGTCCGCGTACCTGAGCCGTTCCAGGAAGATCACGTCCGCGCCGGGGGCCACCCGGAGCGCGGCGGCCACATCCTCGGCCGCGGGTCTGGTCTCCAGCGTCAGGACCTCGGTGTGCGGGTTGCGGTGGGCGTGGTCCAGGTCCTCGTAGAGGCTGGTGAGCTCGACCCGGCGGCGGATCCTGCTGTGCACCACCTGGGTGCCGACGCCGCGCTTGCGCACCAGCAGACCCTTTTCCACGAGGTGCTGCATGGCCTGGCGCATGGTCGGCCGGGAGAGCCCCAGCTGGTCCGCGAGGGCGACCTCGTTGTCGAGGCGCGCGCCGGCGGCCAGGCCGCCGGACTCGATCAGCGCCTCGATGCTCTGGGCGACCTGGTAGTAGAGCGGCACCGGACTGGACCGGTCGATGGTGATCATCTGGGCGAGGGAAGGCACGTCCGGCTCCACATGCGGCTGGGTGTCGAGTCGCCACGAGGGCGCGGCATGACGCATTCTCCTATGGTCGGGATGTCAGGACCAGCGAGGTCCCCGGACTGCGGTCGGCCGGTCACTGCGCCGGCAGGCTGAGCTGGAAAGAGTAGCGGGAGGCCCGGTAGACGTGGCTGCCGAACTCGACGGCGCGGCCCTGCTGGTCGTAGGCCGTGCGCTCCATGGTGAGCAGGGTCGCGCCCCTGGTCTCGTTCAGCATGCGGGCCTCCGGAGCGGTGCCGGCGCGGGCGCCGATGGTCTGGGTGGCCGCGTGCAGGTCGACCCCGGCCCCGCGCAGCAGTTCGTACAGGCCGTGCTGTTCCAGGGCCTCGTCGCCGAGCAGCTCGGCGTGTTCGGCGGCGAGGTGGTTGCGCAGGCGGGCGATGGGCTCGTCCCTCGCGTAGCGCAACCGGTCGACGACCAGCACCGGCGCGCCCTCGGGCAGCCCAAGCGCGCGAGCCGTCGCACCGTCGGCCGGCTGGACGCCGTTGTGCAGCACCGAAGTGGTCGGATGCTGTCCACCGGCGGCCAGATCCTCGTAGAGGCTGCTGAGAGCGACCTTGCGACGCACCAGCGGTCGGACGACCTGGGTGCCGACGCCGCGTCTGCGCACCAGCAGCCCTTTGTCCGCCAGGGACTGCATGGCGCGGCGCATGGTCGCCCTGGACAGCCGGAACTGGCCGGCGAGTTGGATCTCGTTGTCCAGCATGGTCCCGGCCGGGAGCCGGCCCGACTCGATGGCCCGCTCCAGTTCTGCGGCGACCTGGAAGTACAGCGGTACGGGGCTCGCCCGGTCGATGCGCACAAGGCCTGGCGGCAGCGCCATCAGGCACCTCCCCTCACCTGTCCGCTCTCCGGTTCACCGCCTGCTGCGGCCCGACGCCCATCAGTATGTCAGTACTTATGGACATAGTCTATTGCATGTTTGTCAGGACAAACCGTTGACACGCTGTTCACCTGGGAGTTACATGGTGGCCCAGAGCCGGGTCACCCCGGTTTCCCACCGCAAGTCACCAGGTCACAGGCACTGAGGGAGTTCCGATGCCGGAGATGTTCGACGTGTTGACCATGGGTCGGATCGGGGTCGACATCTACCCGCTGCAGACCGGGGTCGGCCTGGAGGACGTCGAGACGTTCGGCAAGTACCTCGGCGGCAGCGCCACCAACGTCGCGGTCGCCGCCGCCCGCTACGGGCGGAGCACGGCGGTGGTCACCCGGACCGGGGCGGACCCCTTCGGCCGCTTCCTGCACCGGGCGCTGCTCGGCTACGGCGTCGACGACCGCTATGTGTCGGACGTCCCCGGGCTGCCGACACCGGTCACCTTCTGCGAGGTCTTCCCGCCCGACGACTTCCCCATCTACTTCTACCGCTACCCCAAGGCCCCGGACCTGGAGATCCGGCCGGAGGAGCTCGACCTCGACGCGGTCCGCTCCGCCGGCGTGTTCTGGGTGACGGTGACCGGCCTGTGCCAGGAGCCGAGCCGATCGGCCACCCTCGCCGCGCTGGAGGCCCGGGGCAAGGCCGGGATCACCGTGCTGGACCTGGACTACCGCCCGATGTTCTGGGAGTCCCGGGAGGAGGCGCGCCGCTGGGTGCAGACAGCCCTGCCGCACGTCACCGTGGCGGTGGGAAACCTCGACGAGTGCGACACCGCCGTCGCCGAGCGGGATCCGGTGGCCGCCGCCAAGGCGCTGCGCGACCGGGGAGTGGACCTCGCCGTCGTCAAGCAGGGCCCGCGCGGCGTGCTCGCCGTCGACTCGAGCGGCAGCGTCGAGGTCCCGCCGGTCCCCGTGCAGGTGGTGAACGGCCTCGGCGCCGGCGACGCCTTCGGCGGCGCGCTCTGCCACGGGCTGCTCGCCGGCTGGGACACCGTCAGGACCATGCGGTTCGCCAATGCCGCGGGCGCCATCGTCGCCTCCCGCCTCGCCTGTTCCGATGCCATGCCGACCTCCGCCGAGGTCGAGGCCAAGCTCATGGAGAACGCACATGTTCGCTGACCGGTTCGCTGAGATCGTGCAGGCCCGGGTGGAACGGCCGGAGGCCGTCGCCGAGGCGGCCGCCCGCCGCGTCAGAGCCACCACCCGGGCGGGCGGGAGCAGCCGCCTGGTCCTGGTGGCCGCGGACCACCCGGCCCGCGGCGCACTGCGCGCCGGGGACCGGCCGCTGGCCATGGCGGACCGCTCCGACCTGCTGGAACGGCTCTGCGCGGCGCTCGCCCGGCCCGGCGTCGACGGCGTGCTCGGAACCCCGGACATCATCGAGGACCTGCTGCTGCTCGGCGCCCTGGAAGGCAAGATCGTCATCGGCTCGATGAACCGTGGCGGACTCGCCGGCACGGTCTTCGAGATCGACGACCGGTTCACCGCCTACGACGCGAACGCGATCGCCTCCTCCGGCCTGGACGGCGGCAAGATGCTGCTCCGCATCGACCCGGAGGACCCCGCGACCGCGCCGACCATGCAGGCCTGCGCCAACGCGGTGTCCGACCTGGCCGGCCGGCGACTGATGGCCATGGTCGAGCCGTTCATCTCGCACCGGGTGGACGGCCGGGTGCGCAACGACCTGACCCCGGACGCGATGACCCGCGCCATCACGGTCGCCTCCGGACTGGGCGCCACCTCCGCCTACACCTGGCTGAAGGTCCCCGTGGTGGACGAGATGGAGCGGGTGATGGCGGCCTCCTCACTGCCGGCCCTGCTGCTGGGCGGCGAGGTGCCGGAGGACCCGGACGCCGCCTTCGAGAGCTGGCAGAAGGCCCTGGCCCTGCCCACCGTGAAGGGCATCGTGGCCGGCCGCTCGCTGCTCTACCCGTCCGACGACGACGTGGCCGGTGCCGTGGACACCGCCGTCGGCCTGCTCTGAGCCCGAATCCGAGAGGAGGACCACCTGTGAACGGCAAACTTCACCTCGCCGCCGGGAGCACGGCCGAGGGCCCGTACCGGCTCTCGGTCACCCCCGAGCTGGCGGGCTGGACCTACTCCGGGCTGCGGGTCCTCACCCTGGCGCCGGGTCAGCGGCACCTGCTCTCCACCGGCGAGGACGAACTGCTGGTGCTGCCGCTCGAGGGCGGCTGCACGGTGACCTACGAGCCGGGCACCGCCGACGCCGAGGTGTTCCGACTCGCCGGCCGGCGCGGCGTCTTCGACCGCGTCACCGACTTCGCCTACCTGCCCCGGGACGCGCGGGCGGAGGTGGTCAGTGAGCGCGGCGGCCGGTTCGCGCTCCCCTCGGCGCGCTGCGGACGCAAACTGACGGCCCGTTACGGCCCGGCCGAGCATGTGCCCGTCGAACTGCGCGGCGCCGGAGCCTGCAGCCGCCAGGTCAACAACTTCTGCACCCCGCAGAGCTTCGAGGCCGACCGGCTGATCGCCTGCGAGGTGCTGACTCCCGGGGGCAACTGGTCCTCCTATCCCCCGCACAAGCACGACGAGGAGCGCGAGGGGGAGACCGAGCTGGAGGAGATCTACTACTTCGAGGTCCAGCCAGGCCCCGGCGGCCCCGGCCTCGCCTACCAGCGGGTCCACGGCACCGCAGACCGGCCGATCGACGTGCTCGCCGAGGTGCGCAGCGAGGACGTCGTGCTCATCCCGCACGGCTGGCACGGCCCGTCCATCGCCGCCCCCGGCAACGACCTGTACTACCTGAACGTGATGGCCGGTCCCGGTGCCGAACGTGCCTGGCTGATCTGCGACGACCCGGAGCAGGCCTGGATCCGGGACAGCTGGCGCGACCAGCGGACCGACCCGCGCCTCCCGCTGACCTCGGCGACGCAGCCGACCGAGCCGACCCACAAGAGAGGGTGACCGCTGTGACGGATCGTCAGGACAGCGTTCTTCAGGACGCCGTTCTTCAGGACGCCGTTCTTCAGGACGCCGTTCTTCAGGACGCCGTTCTTCAGGACGCCGTTCTTCAGGACGCCGTTCGTCTCACTACTGCGCAGGCGCTGGTGCGCTTCCTCGCCAACCAGTGGACCGAACGCGACGGTGTGGAGCAGCGACTGATCGAGGGCTGCTTCGGCATCTTCGGCCACGGCAACGTGGCCGGTATCGGCCAGGCGCTGCTCCAGTCGCACCAGGACGGCAGTGCGGACCTGCCCTACTTCCTCGCCCGCAACGAGCAGGGCATGGTGCACGCCGCCGTGGGCTTCGCCCGGATGCGCAACCGGCTGTCCACCTTCGCCTGCAGTTCGTCCATCGGCCCCGGCGCCACGAACATGGTCACCGGCGCCGCGCTGGCGACGATCAACCGCATCCCGGTGCTGCTGCTGCCCAGCGACTACTTCGCCACCCGCGCCGCCGACCCGGTGCTGCAGCAGCTGGAGGACCCCCGCTCGCAGGACACCTCGGTCAACGACGCCTTCCGCCCGGTCTCCCGCTACTGGGACCGGATCCACCGTCCCGAGCAGCTGATCCCCTCGGCGCTCGCGGCGATGCGGGTGCTCACCGATCCGGTCGAGACCGGGGCGGTGACCCTGTGCCTGCCGCAGGACGTCCAGGCCGAGGCGTACGACTGGCCGGTCGACTTCTTCCGGCGCCGGGTCTGGTACGTGGGCCGCCCGGCGCCCGAGCCCGCGGCTCTGCACCGAGCCGTCGAGGCGCTGCGCGGCGCCCGTCGACCGCTGATCGTGGCAGGCGGCGGCGTCATCTACGCCGAGGCCACCGAGGAACTGCGCCGCTTCGCCGAGGCGACCGGCATCCCGGTCGCCGAGACCCAGGCCGGCAAGGGCTCGCTGCGCTGGGATCACCCCTGCGCGGTCGGCGGCCTCGGCGCCACCGGCACCCTGAGCGCCAACACCCTGGCCCGGGAGGCGGACGTGGTGCTGGGCATCGGCACCCGCTACTCCGACTTCACCACGGCCAGCCACACCGTCTTCGCCGACCCCGAGGTGACGTTCGTCAACCTCAACGTCACTCCGCTGGACGCGGTCAAGCACTCGGCCACCGCCCTGGTCGCCGACGCCCGCGCCGGGCTGGCTGCGCTGACCGGCGCGCTGGAGGGCTGGCGGGTGGCGCCGGAGTACCGGGAGCGCACCCAGGAGCTGGCCGCCGAGTGGGCCAGGATCACCGACCAGTGCTACCACAGCGAGCACGGCCCGCTGCCCGCCCAGACCGCGATCCTCGGCGCGCTCAACGAGCTCATCGGCGAGCGCGACGTGGTGATCAACGCAGCCGGCAGCATGCCCGGTGACCTGCAGATGCTGTGGCGCTCCACGGACCCCAAGCAGTACCACGTCGAGTACGGCTACTCCTGCATGGGCTACGAGATCGCCGGCGGTCTCGGCGTGAAGCTGGCCGATCCCAGCCGCGAGGTCTTCGTCCTGGTGGGCGACGGCTCATATCTGATGATGGCTCAGGAGATCGCCACCATGGTCTCCGAGGGCATCAAGGTGATCATCATCCTGGTGCAGAACCACGGCTTCGCCTCCATCGGCGCCCTGTCGGAGTCGCTCGGCTCGCAGCGTTTCGGCACCAAGTACCGCTTCCGCCAGGAGAACAGCGGGCTGCTGGACGGCGACGTGCTGCCGGTCGACCTGGCCGCCAACGCCGCCAGCCTCGGCGCCCTGGTGATCAGGGCCACCGGCGTGGACGGCTTCCGGGCCGCCGTCGAGCAGGCCAAGGCCGCCCGGGTGACCACCGTCGTGCACATCGAGACCGACCTGCTCTCGCCCAACCCGCCCGCCCAGGCCTGGTGGGACGTACCGGTCAGCGAGGTCTCCGAACTGGACAGCACCCGCAAGGCCCGCGCCGAGTACGCCGCCGCCAAGCGCGCCCAACGCCACTACCTCTGACCGAACCAGCTGTCAGGAGACACCCGTGAGAACCATCGAACACTGGATCGGCGGAAGCACCACCTCCGCAGGCTCGACCCGCACCGCCCCGGTGTGGGACCCGGCCACCGGGGAGCAGCAGGCACAGGTGCTGCTCGCCGAACCCTCCGACGTGGACACCGCGGTCGCCGCCGCGAGCAAGGCGTTCGAGTCCTGGGGAGACGTCTCGCTGAGCCGCCGCACCCGGGTCATGTTCAGGATGCGCGAACTGCTGGAGCGTCACGAGGGCGAGCTCGCCCGGATCGTCGCCTCCGAGCACGGCAAGGTGGTCGCCGACGCCCGGGGCGAGATCATCCGGGGCCGCGAGGTCGTCGAGTACGCCTGCGGGATCTCCAGCGCGCTCAAGGGCGGCTACTCCGACCAGGTCTCCACCGACGTCGACGCCTACACCTTCCGCCAGCCGCTGGGCGTCTGCGCCGGCATCACCCCGTTCAACTTCCCGGTGATGGTGCCGCTGTGGATGCACCCGCTGGCCATCGCCTGCGGCAACACCTTCGTGCTCAAGCCCAGCGAGCGCGACCCCTCCGCCTCCCTGTTCGTGGCCCAGCTCTATGCCGACGCGGGGCTGCCGGACGGCGTCTTCAACGTCGTGAACGGCGACAAGGCCGCGGTGGACACCGTCCTGGACCACCCCGGGATCGCGGCGGTGTCGTTCGTGGGCTCGACGCCCATCGCCCGGTACGTCCACGACCGCGCCGCCGCCTCCGGCAAGCGGGTGCAGGCGCTCGGCGGCGCCAAGAACCACGCCGTGGTGCTGCCCGACGCCGACCTGGACTACGCGGCCGACCACCTGACCGCCGCCGCCTTCGGCTCGGCCGGCCAGCGCTGCATGGCGATCTCGGTCGCGGTGGCGGTCGGCGCCGCCGGGGACGCGCTGGTGCCGCTGCTCGCCGAGAAGGCGCGGGCGGTCCGGGTCGGCCCAGGCCAGGACCCGGGCAGCGAGATGGGCCCGCTGGTCACCCCGCAGGCCAAGGCACGGGTCACCGAGGCCGTCGCGAGCGGCGACGCCCAGGGTGCGGTGGTCGTCGTCGACGGCCGCGACCTGGAGGTGGCCGGTCACCCGGGCGGCTTCTTCGTCGGGCCGAGCCTGCTGGACCGGGTCACCGACCGGATGGACGTGTACCGGGAGGAGGTCTTCGGTCCGGTCCTGGTGGTCGTCCGGGTCGATTCCCTGGACGAGGCGCTGCGGCTGATCAACGCGAACCCGTACGGCAACGGCACGGCAATCTTCACCTCCGACGGCGAGTCCGCCCGGCGTTTCCAGCGCCAGGTGAGGGTCGGCATGATCGGCATCAACGTGCCGATCCCGGTGCCGATGGCGCACTTCTCCTTCGGCGGCTGGAAGGACTCGCTCTTCGGCGACACCCACGTCCATGGTCCTGAGGGCGTCGTCTTCTACACCCAGGGCAAGGTCGTCACCAGCCGCTGGCCGCACGTGCAGCGCCCGGTGGAGGCCGCGTTCAACTTCCCCACCGCCCACTGACCCCTACTACCCACTGCCCCGACCGCTCACAAAGGAGTGACCGGCGATGACGAGCACACCCAACAAGCTCATCCTGGGCTCGGCCCCCGACTCCTGGGGGGTGTGGTTCCCCGAGGACGAGCACCAGTTGCCGTACCGGCGCTTCCTGGACGAGCTCGTCGAGGCCGGCTACGACTGGCTGGAGCTCGGCCCGTACGGCTACCTGCCGACCGACCCCGAGCAGCTCGCCGACGAGGTCGGCAGCCGGGGGCTGCGGGTCTCCGGCGGCACGGTCTTCGGCGCCCTGCACCGGCCTGACCAGTGGGACGAGATGCTCGCCACCACCCGCAGGGTCGCCGAGCTGACCGCCGCGGCCGGCGCGCACCACCTGGTCTTCATCCCGCCGCTGTTCCGCGCCGAGAAGGGCGGCGCCTTCCTGGAGCCGCCCGTGCTCGGCGACGACAGCTGGACCGCGCTCACCCGGGCTGCCGACGCACTGGGCCGGATCATCAGCGAGGAGTACGACGTCCGGCTCTGCCTGCACCCGCACGCCGACAGCCACATCCAGACCCAGCCGGAGATCGAGCGCTTCCTGGAGGGCACCGACCCGCTGTACGTCTCGCTCTGCCTGGACACCGGGCACGTCGCATACGGAGGCGGCGACAACCTGGACCTGATCCGCAGGTACCCGGAGCGGATCGGCTACGTGCACATCAAGCAGATGGAGCCGGACGTGCTGGCCGCCGTCGTGGCCGAGGACCTCTCCTTCGGCGAGGCGGTCAAACGCGGAGTCTGCGTCGAACCCCCCGCCGGGGTACCGGAGATCGGCCCGGTCACCGAGGCGCTGGCCGGCCTGGACGCCCCGCTGTTCGTCATCGTCGAGCAGGACCTCTACCCCTGCGCCCCGGACGTGCCGCTGCCGATCGCGGTCCGCACCAGGAAGTTCCTGGGCAGTTGCGGGCTCGGCGCGGCCGGCACCCGGATCGGCTGACCCGCTCCCCTGACCCGCTCCCCCACCCACCGAACCACCACAGATCCCTTTCTCGCACAGTGAGGTGCACAGAAATGAACCGTTCGCAGAGATCCACCCGCGGGACCGTCCTCGTCGCCGCAGCAGCGGCAACTGCCCTGCTGGCCGCCGGGTGCAGCAGCACCGGCGGCGCCAAGGCCACGTCGAACTCGACCGGCATCTCCGCCGGCAAGGCCACCACCGCCCACATGACCTTCGCGATGGTCACCCACGCCGCGCCCGGCGACACGTTCTGGGACATCGTGCGCAAGGGCGCCGAGGCCGCCGCCGCCAAGGACAACGTCACCCTCCTGTACTCCAACGACCAGGTCGCCTCCAAGCAGGCCGCCCTGATCAGCAACGCCATCGCCTCCAAGGTCGACGGCATCGCGCTGACCCTCTCCACGCCCGACGCCATCATCCCGGTGGCCAAGCAGGCCGAGGCCGCCGGGATCCCGGTGGACGCCTTCAACCAGGGCGAGAACTACTGGCAGCAGGCGGGCGCGATCGGCTATTTCGGCTCGGACGAGAAGGTCGCCGGCGCCGCCCTGGGCGACCGGCTCAACACCCTGTCCGCCAAGCACGACCTCTGCGTCATCCAGCAGCAGGGCTCTGTCGCCCTGGAGGACCGCTGCGCGGGCGTGAAGTCCACCTTCAAGGGCACCACCGACACCATCTACGTCAACGGCGCGGACATGTCCTCGGTGCTGTCGACCCTGGAGGCCAAGCTCCGCCAGGACACCAGCATCGACCAGGTCACCGCGCTGGGCGCGCCCATCGCCCTGACCGCGCTGCAGGCGATCAGCGCCGCGAGCAGCAGCGCCAAGGTCAACACCTTCGACCTGAGCAAGGACGCGGCGGCCGACATCAAGTCCGGGAAGATCGAGTTCTCGGTCGACCAGCAGCCGTACCTGGAGGGCTACCTCGCCGTCGACGCGCTGTGGCTCGACAAGGTCAACGGCAACACCATCGGCGGCGGCAAGGCCACGCTGACCGGCCCGGCGTTCGTCGACTCCACGAACATCGCCGCAGTCTACCAGTACGCGCAGAACGGTACGAGGTGATCGCACCATGACTGCCCCCGTCACCACGCCGAGCCCACCCCCGGCCGCCGCGCCGCGGGGACTGGCCAAGCGCGACTCCCAGCGCTCGCTGCTGCACCGGTTCCTGGCGCGCCCGGAGGTCGGCGCCCTGGTCGGCGCGATCGCCGTCTACGCCTTCTTCTGGGCGGTCGCCCCCTCCTTCCGGCCCGCGGGCTCGCTCTCGCTGGTGCTCTACCAGGCCTCCACCCTGGGCCTGATGGCGCTGCCGGTGGGACTGCTGATGATCGGCGGAGAGTTCGACCTCTCCGCCGGCGTCGCGGTCACCACCTCGTCGCTGGCCGCGAGCATGTTCAGCTACCAGCTGACCACCAACGTCTGGGTCGGCGTCAGCCTGGCGCTGGTGCTGTCCCTGGCGATCGGGCTCTTCAACGGCATCATGCTGGTCAAGACGAAACTCCCGAGCTTCCTGGTCACCCTGGGCACCTTCCTGATGCTCCAGGGCCTGAACATCGCGATCACCAAGCTGATCACCGGCAACGTGGCCACCAACGACATCTCCGACATGGCCGGCTTCAAGACGGCGCACGCCGTCTTCGCCGCCGACATCCACATCGGCGGCGTCGCGGTCAAGGTCACCGTCTTCTGGTGGCTCGGGTTCGTCGCCCTGGGCAGCTGGATGCTGCTGCGCACCAAGTTCGGCAACTGGGTCTTCGCCGTCGGCGGCCAGAAGGACAGCGCGCGGGCGGTCGGCGTCCCGGTGGCCCGCACCAAGATCATCCTCTTTATGCTGGTCGGCCTGGGTGCCTGGTTCGTCGGCATGCACAACCTCTTCCAGTTCAACTCCATCCAGTCCGGCACCGGCATCGGCAACGAGCTGCTCTACATCGTCGCCGCGGTGATCGGAGGCTGCCTGCTCACCGGCGGGTTCGGCTCCGTGGTCGGCCCCGCCATCGGCGCCTTCATCTTCGGCATGGTGTCGCAGGGCATCGTCTTCGCCGGCTGGGACGCCAACTGGTTCCAGTTCTTCCTCGGCCTGATGCTGCTGGGCGCGATGCTGCTCAACACCTGGGTCCAACGCCAAGCAGCCCGAAGGTAGGTGACCACAGTGCCGAACAACTCCCAGCCCACGGCCGGGCAGCGCGAGGATGGACAGCCCATCGTCGAACTGCACGGCGTGGGGAAGCTCTACGGCAACATCCGCGCGCTGCGCGGGATCGACCTCACCGTCACCCCCGGCAAGGTGACCTGCGTCCTGGGCGACAACGGCGCCGGGAAGTCCACCCTGATCAAGGTCGTCTCCGGTCTGCACCGGCACGACGAGGGCGAGTACCTGATCGACGGCAAGGCGGTGCACCTCGACTCGCCGCGCGAGGCCCTGGACCGCGGCATCGGCACCGTCTACCAGGACCTGGCCGTCGTCCCGCTGATGCCGGTGTGGCGGAACTTCTTCCTCGGCTCCGAGATGACGCGGCAGCGCTGGCCGGTGCGCCGGCTGGACATCGAGAGGATGAAGAAGATCGCCGACGAGGAGCTGTGCGCGATGGGCATCGAGCTCAACGACCTCGACCAGCCCATCGGCACCCTCTCGGGCGGCCAGCGACAGTGCGTGGCGATCGCGCGCGCGGTCTACTTCGGCGCCCGGGTGCTGATCCTGGACGAGCCCACCGCGGCTCTCGGCGTCAAGCAGTCCGGCGTCGTGCTGAAGTACATCGCGGCGGCCCGCGACCGAGGTCTCGGCGTCATCTTCATCACCCACAACCCGCACCACGCCTACATGGTCGGCGACCGCTTCACCGTGCTCCGTCTCGGCGCCCTGGAACTGGACGCCGACCGCAGCGAGGTCAGCCTCGAAGAACTCACCAACCACATGGCGGGCGGCGCCGAACTGGCCGCGCTCAAGCACGAGCTGGCCCAGGTCCGCGGCGTCGAGACCGAGGAGCTCCCGGAGGCGTCAGAGCTCTCGGCGCCGCTCCCGCAGCTGGAGAAGGGCAGTCACGCATGACTGTGAGGATCGGTGTCATCGGCACCGGCAACATCGGCTCCGACCACATCCGCAGGCTGACCCGGGTGTGCACCGGCGCCCGGGTCACCGCGGTCACCGACATCGACGCCGTGCGCGCCGCCGAGGTCGCCGCCGAGTACGGCGCGCACGCCCTGGCCACCGGCCTGGAGGTGGTCCGGCACGGCGAGGTCGACGCCGTGCTGGTCGCCTCCTGGGGCCCCACCCACGCCGAGTACGTGCTCGACGCCATCGCCGCGGGCAAGCCGGTCTTCTGCGAGAAGCCGCTGGCCACCACCGCCGAGGACTGCCTGCGCATCGTCGAGGCCGAGATCGGGTACGGCACCCGTCTGGTCCAGGTCGGGTTCATGCGCCGCTACGACGCCGGCTACCGGGCCCTGCGCCGGGCCCTGACCGCCGGCGCCGTCGGCACCCCGCTGATGGCGCACTGCGTGCACCGCAACCCCACCGTGCCCGGGAACTACACCTCGGACATGGCGATCCAGGACACCGGCGTGCACGAGATCGACGTGCTGCGCTGGCTGCTGGACGACGAGATCACCTCCGCGCAGGTGCTCACCCCGCGGCGCACCCGGCACGCACGCCCGGAGCTGCAGGACCCGCAGATCCTGCTCCTGGAGACCGCGGGCGGCGTCCGGATCGACGTCGAGATCTTCGTCAACTGCCGCTACGGCTACGACATCCAGTGCCAGATCGTCGGCGAGGACGGCACCGCCTCGCTGCCCGACCCGGCCCAGCCGGTGCTGCGCACCGAGGGACAGCTGCGCTCCGGCATCCTCCAGGACTGGCGGGATCGCTTCGTGAACGCCTACGACATCGAGATCCAGGAGTGGGTGGACTCGGTGGCCGCGGGAAGGGTGTCGGGACCCACCTCCTGGGACGGTTACGCGGCGTCGGTGATCACCGACGCCGGGGTCGAGGCGCTGCACTCCGGCCGGATCGTGCCGGTCTCCATCAAGGACCGTCCCGCGTTCTACGCCTGAGCCCAGCGAGTGAACGTTCAGCAGACCCAACCGAAAGGCACTATGATGCATCGTCAGCTTCGGACCGCGCTGGTCGGTCTGGGCCGCATGGGCCGCATCCACGCCGGGAACCTGGCCGGCCGCTGCCCCTCGGCGCAACTGGCCTGCGTGGTCGACGCCTCGCCCGAGGCCGCCCGCCGGGTCGCCGAGGAGCTGGGCGTCCGCTGGACCACCTCCTACGAGGACGTGCTCGCCGACGGCGCCGTCGACGCGGTCGCGATCGCCACCCCCACCGGCAGCCATGCCGAGTTGAGCGTGCAGGCCGCCAAGGCCGGCAAGCACGTCTTCTGCGAGAAGCCCCTCTCCCTGGACCGCCAGGCCGCCGTCGACACCATCGAAGCGGTGCGCGCCACCGGAGTGGCCTTCCAGGTCGGCTTCCACCGCCGGTTCGACCCGGACTGGGCGGCCGCCGCGGCGCGGATGCACGCCGGCGAGCTTGGCCAGGTCCATCTGTTCCGCACCTCGCTCCGGGACATGACGCCACCGAAGGCCGAGTTCCTCGGCGGCTCCGGCGGCTTCTTCGTCGACATGACCATCCACGACCTGGACACCGCCCGCTGGATGGTCGGCGAGATCGTCGAGGTGACCGCGCAGGGCGCCGTGCTGACCGATCCCGCCATCGCCGAGATCGGCGATCTGGACACGGCGGTGGTGCTGCTGCGCTTCGAGAACGGCGCCCTGGGCGTCATCGACAACAGCCGCGCCGCCGGGTACGGCTACGAGTGCTCCACCGAGGTGATGGGCAGCAGGGCCACCGTCCGCATCGACAACCCGCACCACCGCAACTACGAGTGGCGCACCCCCGGATGGAGCTCCCGCGACCTGGTGCGCGACTTCGAGCAGCGCTACCCCTACGCCTACGCCGAGGAGTTGGAGGCATTCGCACGCTGTGCCCTGCAGGGCACGCCGCCGGCGGTCGGCGGGGAGGACGCCCTGGCCGCCTTCGACCTGGCCCGGGCCGCCGACCTCTCCTGGCGCGAGGGTCGTACGGTACGGCTCACCCCGCTCCGCACCGCCGACGGCGTCCGTTACGAAACAGCCGTTCCTGACGGAAGATGAACACATGAAACCCTTGGCCGTCCACCATGTATCGGTCACTGTCACGGACCTGGACGCAGCGGTCGCCTTCTACACCGAGGTCCTCGGGCTGACGGTCCGTCCGGACCGGCCGGCGTCCCTCGGCGACGGAGCCTGGCTCGACGCGGGGGGCCAGCAGGTCCACCTCATCGTGGGAACGCCCCCGCCCGCCCACGGACAGCACTTCGCCCTGCTGGTCGACGACCTGGAAGCGGCGCTCGCGCAGGTACGCGGCGCGGGTTTCGCGGTCAGCGAGCCGGTGGCGATCGGCGCCGCCTTCCAGGCTTTCCTCGCCGACCCCTCCGGCAATGCCGTCGAGCTGCACGGGCTGCGCCGGAACCGCACCTGACCCACCGCGGAGCTCTCAGTCGAGGACCGGCACGGTCACGGCATCCGGTGGCATGTTGAACGGCGTGACCACCTGGATCGCCGAGGGCAGCGAGGGGCCGTCGTCGGGCAGCGCCTGGTGGGCGCGCATGATGATCTGGCAGGCCCGACGCATGTCCTGGCGCAGATCGTGGTGGAGGACTGCGGAGAGGCGCCGTTCGCGCAGCAGGCGGGTGTTGTCGTGGTCGAGGTCGTGGGCGATGAACACCGAGCACTCCCGCCCGAGCGCCTCGAAGGCGTCGAGGGTCGCGAGATTGCCCCCGCCCACCGAGTAGACGGCGACGATGTCCTGGTCGCGTTTGAGTGCCTCAAGGACGAGGTCGTACTGGGTGGCGTCCAGGCCGTCGCTGTCGGTGACCTCCGCCAGGAAGCGTCGTGGCTCGGCGAGCCGCATGGCGCTGCGGAAACCCATCTCGCGCTCCTCCTCACCCCGGAAGGAGCCGCGGCTGACCGTGGTGAGCACATTGCCGGGTCGATCGCCGAGCCACCGCCCGATGAGGTAGGCGGCGGTGGCGCCCGCCGCGCGGTTGTCGATGCCGACATACGCCAGCCGCGCGCTGTGGGGCAGGTCGGTCACCAGGGTGACGACGGGGACGCCGGCCGCGACGAGGCGTCCGACGGCGGCCGTGATCTGCGGTTCGTCCGGAGCCTTGAGGATCACGCCCTGCGAACCACGCTTGGCGATCCCGTCCAGGGCGCCGACCAGCTCATGCGGAGGGCAGGTCTCACGGAAGTGGAAGCGCGAGCGCACCAGAGCGGGGTGCAGGGAGGGCAGTTCGGCCTCGAGCGCGTCCCGCACCGCGCTGGAGAACCGCTCCGGGGTCTGCATCACGATATCGATCATGAAGGTGCGGCCCCCCAGCCGGACCTGGCTCTGCTGGCGGTCCAGGTCCTTGATGGCCTCGTGCACCTCCCTGACGGTGCTCTCCGTGACATTGCCCCGCTGATTGAGGGCGCGGTCGACCGTGGCCGTGCTCAGTCCGGCCTGACGGGCGATTTCCTTGATCGTGTAGCGGTGTCGCATGACTGATTCCCAATACCGATGATGGGTTTTTGATGTGGTGACAGGCATTGAATGATGGGTTCAAGTTCTCAAGACTGGCAGAAATCCTCGGACTACGAAAGGGAACCGAATGTCTCCCATAACCGCGGGAGCGCGAACGTGGCTGACCGAGGCGGACTGCGATCTCGACGTTTTCCACTCACTCGTGGAACAGAGCACGGACCCCGCCGACCACCCCTCGGCCGAGCGCGTCGAACAGAATGTCCCGCTCTACGACAGCGATCGGCTCCGCTCGCTGACGACCACCCCGGAGGGCCGCCGGAGCGTGCAGGACGAGCTGGTCCGGGCTCTGCTGGACGGGCCCGGCATCGTGGTCCTCAAGCGCGCCTTCACCGACGCCGCCGTCGTGGACGCGGCCTCCGAGGCCTTCCGCGCGCTGATCGAGGAGGAGCGCGCCACCGGGGCGGCCCGCGGTGACCACTTCGCCCAGCCCGGCGCGAACGACCGCGTCTGGAACGCCCTGGACAAGGTGGCCGTACGGGTGCCCGAGGTGTTCGCCGACTACTACGCCAACGACGTCCTGGAGCTCGTCGCGGAGGCCTGGCTCGGCCCCGCCTACCAGGTGACCTCCCAGATCAACGTGGTCAACCCGGGCGGCGCGGCGCAGAACGTCCACCGCGACTACCATCTCGGCTTCCTCTCCCAGGAGCGCGCTGCCGCCTACCCGGCGCAGGTCCACCGCCTGTCGCCGCTGCTCACCCTGCAGGGCGCGGTGGCCCACTGCGACATGCCCGTCGAGTCCGGCCCGACCCTGTACCTGCCGCACTCGCAGAAGTACGAGCCCGGGTACCTGGCCTGGCGGCTGCCGCGGTTCGTCGAGTACTTCGGCACGCACCACGTCCAGCTTCCGCTGGACAAGGGCGACGCGGTCTTCTTCAACCCGGCGCTCTTCCACGCCGCCGGCCACAACCGCTCGGCCGACATCAGGCGGATGGCCAATCTGCTGCAGATCTCCTCCGCCTTCGGCCGCGCGATGGAGACGGTGGACCGCGAGGCGATGGCGAACGCGCTGTTCCCGGTGCTGCTGCGGCGCAGGTCCGAGGGCGCCTCGGAGGACTGGCTGCGCCGCGTGATCGCGGCCACCGCCGAGGGCTACCCCTTTCCCACCGACCTCGACCTGGACCCGCCGATCGAGGGCCTGGCCCCACCCTCCCAGGCGGACACCGTCCGGCAGGCCGTCGCCGAGGGCTGGGACCCCGAGCGGCTGCGCCGGGAGCTGCGGGCGGCCGCCGATCGCCGTCGGCGCTGAAAGGGCCACGGCACTCATGGGACTGCTTGAGACCCCGCTGCAGCCCATGGGCAGGCTCGGGCAGGTCGACGAGATCGCCGACTTCGTCGTCCTCCTGCTCTCCGACCGCAGCGGCGTGGTGACCGGCTCGGTCATCGACTGGGACCAGAACGTGTTCGGCAGCCTGGACTGAATCGCCCTCGGGCAGAAGGAGCAGAATTCTCATGCGTATAGGCATCATGGGGCTGGGCCGCATCGGCGCCTTCCACGCCCGGACCCTCGCCGGGCTGGACGTGGTGGACTCCCTGGTGGTCACCGACCCGGTGGCCGCGGCCGTCGCCGCGGCCACCGAACGCTTCGGGGCCACCGCCGTCGACTCTCCCGAGGCCCTGCTCGCCGCCGGCGTCGACGGTGTCGTGATCGCCGCGGCGACCGACGCGCACCCCCGGCTCATCCTCGCCGCCCTGGACGCGGGCATTCCCGTCTTCTGCGAGAAGCCCGTGGCGCGCGGGGTCGAGGAGAGCCTGGAGGTCCTGCGCGCGGTGGAGGGCAGTGGCGTCGAGGTGCACATCGGCTACAACAGGCGCTTCGACGCCGGCTGTGTGGCCGCGCGCCGGGCCGTGCTGAGCGGTGAGCTCGGCGACCTGCACACCGTACGGTCAACCACCCTCGACCCCGCCCCACCACCGCCCGCCTACGTGGCCGTCTCCGGCGGCATCTTCCGCGACTGCAGCGTGCACGACTTCGACATCGTGCGCTGGGTGACCGGCCGCGAGGTGGTCGAGGTCTACGCGACCGGCGGCAACCGGGGTGCGGAGTACATCCGCGAGGCGGGTGACGTCGACACGGCCTCCGCCCTGCTCACCCTTGACGACGGCACCATCGCCGTCATCTCCAACTCCCGCCACAACGCCCGTGGTTACGACGTTCGCCTGGAACTGCACGGTATGAAGGACAGCATCGCGGTCGGCCTGGAGGACAGGCTGCCGCTGCGCTCCGTCGAACCGGGTGTCACCTTCCCGGCCGGGACCCCGCACTCCTTCTTCATGGACCGCTTCGCCGACGCCTACCGCGCCGAACTCACCGCGTTCACCGAGGTCGTCGCCGGCGCCCGCCCCTCCCCCTGCACGGTCGCGGACGCCATCGAGGCGAGCTGGATCGCCGAGGCGTGCACCCTGTCGCTCCGTGAGCACCGGCCGGTTCGACTCGACGAGGTGCGTAAGGGATGACGGACGAGCCTTTGCGGATCGGGGTCCTGGGCGCTGCCCGGATCGCCGAGCTGTCGATCGTGGGGCCGGCCCGTGCGGGCGGCCACCGCCTGGTCGCGGTCGCCGCCCGCGACCGCGACCGGGCCAAGGCCTTCGCCGCCGCGCACGGCGTGGAGCGTGTGGCGGACTCCTACGCCGACCTGGTCGCCGACCCGGAGATCGAGGTGGTCTACAACCCGTTGGCCAACGGCCTGCACGGGCCGTGGAACCTGGCCGCCCTGCGGGCCGGCAAGCACGTCCTCACCGAGAAGCCGTCCGCGAGCAACGCGGCGGAGGCGGCCGAGGTCCACCAGGCCGCCGCCCGGGCGGGCACGGTGTTCATGGAGGGCTTCCACTACCTGTTCCACCCGGTCACCCGGCGCCTGCACGAGCTGCTGGGCAGCGGGGAACTGGGCGAGCTCCGGCACGTCGAGACCATGGTCGCCATGCCCGCGCCACCGGACGGCGATCTGCGCTGGTCGCTGCCGCTGGCGGGCGGCGCGCTGATGGACCTCGGCTGCTACAGCCTGCACGCCCAGCGCGTGCTCGCGCCCTGGGCAGGCGGCGCACCCCGGTTGGTCGCCGCGCGCGGCGGTGGGAAGGCGGGGGCTGCCGGAGTCGACGAGTGGCTGGACGCGGATCTGGAGTTCCCTGGCGGCGCCACCGGTACCGCCCGCTGCCACATGGCCCACCACACCTGGCAGATGAGCTGCCGTGTCGTGGGCTCGCGCGGCGAAGCCACGGCGGTGAACTTCGTCCAGCCGCACCTGGACGACCGGGTGGTGGTACGGACGGCGGCCGGTGAGCGCACCGAGGAACTCGGCCGTCGGTCCTCGTACACCTACCAACTCGAAGCGTTCGCAGCCCACCTGCGGCACGGTGCGCAGCTGGCGCTCGACGCCGACGACGCGCTGACCACCATGCGGCTCATCGACGACACCTACCGGGCGGCCGGGTTCCCGCTCCGGCCGCGTACGGTCCTTCCGGCCGCGGTATGAGCCGGGCTCCGGTTCCCCGGATTCAGCCGGCTGTGGTCGTGGTGCCGCGGACGACCAGGTGCGGGGCGATGACGGTCTCACCCTCGGGGTCCGGTTCGCCCTCCAGTCGGGCGACAGCCCGGCCGACCGCGATCCCGGCGAGGCGTGGGATGTCCTGGCCGACGGTCGTGAGGTCGATGTGGGCGAGGCGGGCCAAGCGGCTGTCGTCGAAGCCGACCACGGAGATCTCGGCGGGGACGCGGACGCCGCAGCGCAGCAGGGTGTCCAGGACGCCGATGGCGCAGCGGTCGTTGAAGGCCAGTACGGCGGTGGGCCGGAGCCCGGTGGTGAGCAGGGTGCGGGCGGCTGCGGCGCCCTCGTCCTCGGTCAGTCCGCCGGGCAGGACGCGGACGTGCCCGGCCAGGCCGTGGCGGGTCATGGCGGTGCGGTAGCCCCGGCGCCGGTCGGCGGCGCCGGGGGCTCTGCCGCCGTCGATATGGGCGATGTCGCGGTGGCCGAGCGCGACGAGGTGGTCGACGGCCTGGCGGGCGCCCTCGTCGTCGGCGGTGCGGACGACAGCCACCTGCCCGGAGGGCGGTCGCAGCCGGCGCGCGACCGAGACCACCGGCAGCTGGCCGGCCAACTCGGCCAGTCGCGCTGCGGGGGCCTGCGGGCCGAGCAGGATCAGCGCCTCGCAGCGATCCGCCAGCAGGCTTTCCACCGCGTGCTGTTCGCTGCGGCTGGGGGCGACGGCGCTCAGGGCGATCTGGTAGCCGGCGGCTTCGGCCGCGGTGTAGAGGCACTCCACCAGGTCGGTGTGGAAGGGGTGTTGCAGGCCGAACTGGACGCCGAGCAGACGTGAGCGGTGACTGCGCAGCAGGCGGGCACGGGCGTCGGGCCGGTAGCCGATCTCTTTCGCGGCCTGCAGAATCCGCTCGCGGGTGGCGGCGCTGGCTCCCTTGGTGTCGCGCATCACGGTCGAGACCAGCGCCGTGGACACGCCCGCGCGCGCGGCGACATCGGCGAGGGTGGGCCGCTTCCCGCTCGCGGCCGTGGGGCTCGGTGGCACTGCTGACCTCCGCGGTCGATGTCTTGTCCGGGTCAGATGATCCTAGCCGGAACTATAACGTTCTATAGGCGCTGGCGACGACCTCTTGACAGCGGATCCCGCCGACTGGCGTACTGCAACCCTGACGTCTAGAACGTTCTAGAAGGAGAGGGTGAGTCGCGATGTACACATTGGCGGTCTGCGCCGAGATGGTCTTCCGGAACCTGCCGATCGAGGAGCGGGCCGAACGCATCCACGAGGCGGGCTTCCAGGTGGAGATCTGGGACTGGACCCGGCACGACCTGGATGCCCTCGCCCGCACCCCGGCCCGTTACTCGTCCATGACCGGCTACATCCGCGGCACCCTGACCGACGAGGACGGCGCGGCCGAGCTGCTGCGCACCGCCGAGGAGTCGGTCAAGGCCGCCGAACAGCTGGGCTGCCCCCGGCTGAACCTGCACGGGACCGGCCTGGACGACAAGGGCCTGCCCGTCGTGCCGGTGACCGGCGAGGCCGACGGCCCGATGTGGATCGCCGCCCACCGCACCCTCACCCGGATCGCCGAGCTGGGCGAGAGCGCGGGGGTCGTCTTCACGCTGGAGAACCTCAACACCGCCGTCGACCACCCCGGCGTGCCGTTCGCCAGGGCCGCCGACACTCTGGCCCTGGTCGCGGCCGTGGACCGGCCGGGCCTGCGGATGAACCTGGACCTGTACCACGCCCAGATCGGCGAGGGGAATCTCATCGAGCTGGTGCGCAGGGCGCACGGGCTGGGCCTGATCGGCGAGATCCAGGTCGCGGACGTACCCGGCCGCTGCGAGCCCGGCACCGGGGAGATCTCCTTCCCGGCCGTCGCCCGCGCCCTCACGGAGCTGGGCTACGACGGCACGGTCGCCATGGAGGCCTGGGCTTCCGGCGACGACGACCTCGCCCTGGACCGCTTCCGCTCCGCCTTCACCCTCTGACAACTTCACCCTCTGACAACGACGTACGGAGAACCCTCATGACCGCCACCACGCAGCAGCCCCTTGCCGTCGGCCTCGTCGGCGCCGGACGGATGGGCTCCTTCCACGCCGAGTCCCTGGCCCGGCGCATCCCCGGCGCCCGGCTCGCCGCCGTCGCCGACCCGGCCCCGGGCGCAGCGCAGGGCCTCGCGGACCGGCTGGACTGCCCCAGGGCGCTGACCGACATCGGCGCACTGTTCGCCGACCCGGAGATCGACGCCGTGGTCATCGCCACCCCGGCCCGCACCCACGCCGATCTCGTCGAGGCGGCGGCGCGGGCGGGCAAGGCCGTCTACTGCGAGAAGCCCATGGCCGTCACCCTCGCCGAGGCCGACCGCGCCATCACCGCCGCCGAGGAGGCGGGGGTCGCGCTCCAGGTGGGCTTCAACCGGCGCTACGACGCCGGGTTCCGCGCCGCCCACGACAAGGTCGCGGCCGGTGGCATCGGCACCCCGCAGCTGCTGCGCTCCCTCACCCGAGACCCCCGGCTGGTCGACCCGGCGCCCATCCCGCCGTGGACGATCTTCCTGGAGACCCTCATCCACGACTTCGACACCCTGCGCTACCTCAACCCCGGCGCCGAGCCCGTCGAGGTCTTCGCCATGGCCGACGCCCTGGTCCGTCCCGACTTCCGGGACCGCGGCCTGCTCGACACCGCGGTGGCCACCATCCGCTTCGACAACGGTGCCATGGCCACCGCGGAGGCCAACTTCCAGGCCGTGTACGGCTACGACGTGCGCGGCGAGGTCTTCGGCTCGGCCGGCATGCTCACCATGGGCGACATCCGCCGCACCCACCTGACCTGCTACGGCGCGGACGGCGTCAGGGCCGACTGCGTCAGCTACGACCAGGACCTCTTCCACGACGCGTACGTCGCCGAACTCGCCGACTTCACCGCCTGCGTGCGCACCGGGACCACCCCCGCCGTCACCGGCCAGGACGCCCGCGCAGCGCTGTCCATCGCCCTGGCCGCCATCCAGTCGGTCACCACCAACAGCCCGGTCCTGATCGACGGCATCAAGGAGTACTGAGCCCACTTCCCGCGGCACTCACGCCAACAGCGTCGGCGGCGGTCCGGTACGCCGCTGCGGCGGCCTCCCGCACCGGCAGCACCCGGTGTGCGTCGGAGAGGATCTCCACGCCCCAGGGGCCGCGCCAGCCGGTCTTTCGGAGCGCGCCGATGATCCCGGGAAGGTCGAAAGAGCCCTCTCCGCACAGACGCCGCCGCCGGACGGTGTCCTCGAACAGAGTCCCGACGACCTGGCTGTCGGCGTCGTTGAGCTCCACGCCCACGATCCGCGACCCGGGCACGTCCGCCAGGTCGGCAGGCGGGGTGCGGGCGCGCTCGGTGTGCCAGACGTCGATGATCAGGCCACCCGCAGGGTGCCCGGCCGCCTCGACGAGCCGGAGTCCGTCGTGCACGGTCTTCAGATTGGTCCAGGGCAGGAACTCGATCCCGAGCCGGGCACCCACGCCGTCGGCCTGCGCTGCCAGCGCGGCGAACTCCTTGGCCCAGACGTCGAGGTCCCACGGCTCGTCCGCCACGTCGGGGCCGATCTTGAGGGTGCGCGCGCCCAGTGCCTCTGCGGCCCGCAGGAGTCCGCCGCGAGCGGCATCCGACGCGGTCCGCCGGGGGCCGTCGTCCCACCAGTGGGTCAGCAGCTCCAACTCGATGTGGCTGAGTCCGTTGTCCGCGAAGAGGGACCGTATGCCGGCGAGCCCGTACTCGCGCTCGGCCTCCACCAGGTCCGCGTACAGCAGCCCGAAGCCCGTGAACCCGGCGTCGCCGGCCGCTTCCGCCCGCTCCCGCAGGCTCAGCGGACTGCGCTGGTCCTCCTGATCGGGGGAGGTGTCGCCCGCGGTGGTCCAACAAGTGGCCAGAAACTCGTCAGAGGTCATTTCTCTTTCCTGGATTCCTCGTGTGCAGCGAATAGAAATTCCAAGAACAGCCAGCAATCATCCCCGGTATTCTTTGATGTCCTACAGCTCCGGTCAATGCCTCAGAAGACATCAAAGACGCATCAGGCCGTGGGAGCTCGCCGCGCAGGACAGGTGTTCGCGCGAGGCCGGGCCGCGGGGCAGCACTGGCAGGCGGGCACCGAGAACTGAGCAGCGATCGGAGCGGCCGTGCACGGCCCGGTCGCCCGCATGCGCGCCGGCTGCGCACCGCCGGTCGCACCGAACCGCAGGTGACCGGCCGTCATGGCGGCGCGGCACCGGCGCCCTCCCCTGCCGCCACGCCTGCTGAAGTGGCCTCAATACCGGGGAGTTGGATAAATCCGGCAAATCGGACTTAGTGGCTTCCAGGCCGCCGACAAGTGACCGCCGTCACTGTCACAGGGGCGAAAACCGGGGCTACAGGGGCCGTTTGAGACTCAGGTCACGTTCAAACTGTGGCGTGTCGCACTTTCCGCCGATAAATCTTGCTCCTTGTGTGAAGGCCGTGTGACCGTGCACGAGGCAGGCGAACAGAGAGTCCTGCCGGGAGCCAGGCGAACGGCGCACGGAGCGCCGGACCATCGCCGCTGAACGGCTCCCTCGCTCGGTCGGGCCAGTCCCGAAGCCGCCGGGCGGCCCACCCCCGCGTCGCGACGCCGCCAGGCGAGCGCGTGGACCGGTGCGCCCTCGGCCACGGGCAATCCCGTCGACATCGGAGTTCCATGCGTCACCGCATCCAGCCTTCCCTTGCCCGTTTCCGCCGGCGCATCGTCGCCGTGCACCCGAACAAGCGGCTTATCGCGGGCATCGCCGCCGCCCTGCTCGTCACCGGTGGTGCCACCGGTACTGCCGTCGCCGTCGCGGGCGGCAGCTCGGGCACGACCCACACGACAGCAGCGGCGAGCAGCACTCAGGCCGCCGCACGACCGTCCAGCGACGCCGCGAACCGCTCCGAGCAGCGCACCACGCTCAAGGTTCCGTCCGCCGCCGCATCGCAGTCCGCCGCCGCAGCTGCCGCCAAGGCCAAGGCCGACGCCGCAGCCCAGGCAGCCGCAAAGGCCAAGGCGCAGGCCGCGGCCCAGGCGGCCGCCAAGGCCAAGGCCCAGGCCGCGGCTGCGGCAGCCGCCAAGGCGAAGGCCCAGGCCGCAGCCCAGGCGCAGGCACAAGCCGCAGCTCAGGCGAAGGCCCAGGCGGCCGCGCAGGCCGCCGCTGCGGCGAAGGCCGCTGCTACGCCGACCTACGCCAACAACCTGTCCGGATGGATCGCGGAGGCGCAGAGCATCCTGGCCGCCAACGGCGACCACGTGCCCTCTGCCGCCGCCATCACCGCCCGGGCGATGACCGAGTCCTCGGGCAACCCCAGCGCCGTCAACAACTGGGACTCCAACGCGGCCGCGGGCACCCCCTCCGAGGGCCTGATGCAGATGATCCAGCCGACCTTCAACAGCTACGCGCTGTCGGGCCACACGGACATCATGAACCCGGTCGACAACATCGTCGCCGCGGTCCGCTACGCGAACGCCACCTACGGTGCGTTCGAGAACATCGCCTACGGCACCAGCGGCTACTGACCCGGCCACCGGCACACACCAAGGGCGCACACCGGCCAACGACGACGGCGTCGTGGGCCGGTGTGCGCCTGTCAGTCGGCAGGGGTGTCCAGCCGCTCCTGGCTCTATGCGCCGACCGGCTGCTCTGCACCGGCCTGCTGGTTCGTCGTGCTCTGCGGCGGGATCCGAAGCAGCCGCGCCAGAGCGTCCGGCAGCCACCAGTTCCAGCGGCCCATGATCGCCACGAGCGCCGGGACCAGCAGCGTCCGCACGACCACGGCGTCGATGAAGATGCCGACGCCGAGGCCGGTAGCGATCATCTCGACCACCACGTCCGGGGCGCTGCTGAGCGAGGCAAAGGAGATCGCCAGAATCACGGCCGCGCAGGTGACCAGGCGTCCGGTGCGGGCCAGGGCGCTGACGACGGCCACTCGCGTCGATCCGCTCCGGTCGTACTCCTCGCGCATCCGCGCCAGGATGAAGACCTCGTAGTCCATCGAGAGCCCGAACAGGAACGCGAAGGACACGATGGGGATCCAGTTGCGGATCGAGCCGGTGGCCGGGACGCCATAGACCAGGTTCGATCCGAAGCCGTGCTGCCAGAACAGCACGAGGAAACCGAACGATGCGCCGAGCGAGACAAGATTGACCAGTACAGCCTTGAGAGCGAGAACGACCGAGCGGAACGCCCTGACCAACAGCAGGAAGGTGAGGAGCGAGATCGCCGCGAGCATGAGCGGGAAGTTGCCGTACACCTGCTTGTTGAAGTCGACGTTCTGCGCGGTGTTGCCACCGACCTCGACGCCTCCTGGAACGCCCGCGAGCGCCGTTCGGAGTCGGGCGACTGTCGCCGTACCCGCTGAGGAGTTGCCCTCGTCGGTCGGGATCACGCTGATCAATGAGTCGGAGCCCTGGCGGAACGACAGCGTCGCGGGAGCCAGTACGGTGTAGACGCCCGGTGTCGCCTGGGCGATCGCCCTGGCCTGGTCGGCGGCGGCCGTCCCGCCATGGGTGAGCACCTGGATCGGGAAGACGACCGCGCTCGGAACTCCACCGCTCTCCAGGGCGTGCAACGTCAGCGCGGGCCGGCCGTTCCCCCCGAGCGAGTTCGCCCTCGGCTGCCCCGTGTTCATCGACAGCGCCGGAAGGGCGAGTCCGACGACGATGGCAAGCCCGACTGTGCCCGCGATCCACCGGTGGCGAACAATGTGGCCGGCCCACCGCTGCCACCCGCGGCTGAATGTCGTGGAGCCCTTGCGCATTCGATGCTTGTCCAGGGCCGGCCCCCACGCGGCAAGGATCGCCGGCAGCAGTGTGACGGCCGAAGCGATTGCGACGAGCGGGATCAGCATTCCGCCCAGCCCGATGCTGCGCAGGAACGGCACCGGCAGAATGACCAGTGACAGCAGCCCGACCGCAACCGTCAGCCCGCTGAGGACCACCGCGCGACCGGCGGTCGGACTCGCGGCGAGGATCGCCTCCTCGTTGGACCGTCCGGCCTCGCGTTCCTCCCGCCAGCGCGTGACGAGCAGGAGTGAGTAGTCGACTGCGATGCCCAGGCCCATCACGGCCACGAGGTACTGGACCAGGAAGCTGACATCGGTGATGTGCGTCAGTCCGAGGACGAGCAGGAGGCTGGCGAGGATCGAGGGGACGGCGATGAGCAGCGGCACGATCGCGATCGCCGACCCGTAGACGAACAGCAGGACGGCCAACGCGCCAACCCCTCCGATCAGCGTCTCGACCAGCACGCCTGGCCCGCCTGCGCCTGCGCTGCCGCCGACCGACTGGATCTGTTCGAAACCGGTGACCTGGACCGAGACTCCGGCCGGCGCCGCAGACTTCAGCGCGGGCTCGATGGCCCCCATCACCCCGGCCCCGGAGGGGATGTCGGGATTGGGCATGTCGAACACGGCCCAGGTGGTGCGGCCGTCGGGGGAAACCAGCTTTGGGTCGCGCGTGTTCGCGTAGTCGGCGACCGCCAGGTGCCCGGCCCGGTCGGCGGCGTCGAAGGTCTTGGCCGCGATGTCCTGACCGGCCTTCGTGTTCATGCTCTCGTCGGCAGGCAGGGTCAGTACCGCGATCGTGGGCTGTTCGTTGCCGTCGATCCCGAAGCGCTGCAAGAGGTGGAGGTTGGCGTCATGGCCGGCCGTGCCGGGCGTTGCGAAGGTATGCGTCAGCCGGTTCACGGTCGACGACGCCGTCGCCGCGCCGGCCACGGCCAGGATCAGCCAGAGGAGCGCGACGAGACGTCGATGGCGCAAGCAGATGCGGGTGATGGCAGTCATGGCCGGGAGTATGGACGCCGGTTCCTTGCCGGAACCTTTCAGCCGTCCTCGTCACGGGACGGCCGGGGTGCCAGGGGTGACGGGCGCAAGGGTGTGCGGCGCTGAATGCCATGTCGCTCGTGCCGACCCCTGCGGAGCCGAAAACGCCCGATCCGGCGCACCAGGTGCCGAACACGCCCTCGAACACTTCCTGACGGCCCGTTGGGCCATGCACAACGCCTTCTTCGGTCAGCCGCTGTACCTGCCGAACAGCCACCCGCGCTGGTCGCTGCACCGGGCCGAACTTCTCCGCTGTGAGGATAAGTTGATCGCCGCCGCGGGGCTGCCGTCGCCGGTCGGGCCACCGGTGAGCGTGCTGTACTCCCCCGGCGTGCCGGTCCGCTTCGGCCGCCCCGCCCGCCCGGGCGGGCTGCCCACCCCCTGAGCTCGCGCACCCGGACGGGTCCCTGAAGGGTGGTCAGGTCAGCGGGCGGCCAGGAGTTCGAGCGTGTCGATGACGCGGTTCGAGAATCCCCACTCGTTGTCGTACCAGGCGACCACCTTGATGTGGCGTCCGTCGACGCGGGTCAGCGCTGAGTCGAAGATCGACGAGGCCGGGTTGCCGGTGATGTCCGAGGAGACCAGCGGGTCCTCGGAGTACTCCAGAACGCCGGCGAGAGGTCCCTCCGCCGCGGCGCGGTAGGCCGCCAGCACGTCTTCGCGGGTGACGTCGCGGGTGACGGTGGTGTTGAGCTCGACGATCGAGCCCACCGGAACCGGCACCCGGATCGAGTCGCCGGACAGTCTGCCGGCGAGGTTCGGCAGCACCAGCCCGATGGCCTTGGCGGCGCCGGTGGTCGTGGGCACGATGTTGACGGCGGCGGCACGCGCCCGGCGGGCATCGCGGTGCGGTCCGTCCTGGAGGTTCTGCTCCTGTGTGTAGGCGTGCACGGTGGTCATGAAACCGTGCTCGATGCCCGCGAGGTCGTCGAGCACCGAGGCCAGCGGGGCGAGCGCATTGGTCGTGCAGGAGGCGTTGGAGACGACGGTGTGCAGGGCCGGGTCGTAGGCGCCGGTGTTCACGCCGAAGGCGAGGGTGACGTCCGCGCCGTCCGAGGGTGCGCTGACCAGCACCTTCCTGGCGCCCGCGTCGAGGTGGGCGCGGGCGGCCGTGGCCGAGGTGAAGCGGCCGGTGGCCTCCAGCACGATGTCGACGCCGAGCTCGCGCCACGGCAGCCGCGCCGGCTCCCGCTCGGCGAGCACGGTGATCCGGTGGCCGTCGACGACCAGGGTGTCCCCGTCCACGGTCACCGGGCGTCCGAGCCTGCCGGCGGTGGTGTCGTAGGCGAGCAGCCGCGCGAGGGTCGCGGGCTCGGTGAGGTCGTTGACGGCCACGACCTCCAGCTTGCTGTCCCTTTCCAGCAGGGCGCGTAGTGAGTTGCGTCCGATGCGGCCGAATCCGTTGACGGCGATACGAGTCATGAGTGGTGTCCCTTCCAGTCACCTCCAGGCTCGCGCGCGGCGTCGGTCTGTGGCAGGGGCGTGAGTGCCATGGTTCGAAAGGATCTCGCCATCCTGACCTGGCCGAGCTACTCGCCGCGCGCGAAGGTGCGCCGGTACTCGGTCGGCGTGGTGCCGAGAATCCGCTGGAAGTGCAGCCGCAGGTTGGTGCCGGTGCCCAGTCCGACGTCGACGGCGATCTGCTCGACGCTCCGCTCCGAGCGTTCGAGCAGTTCACGGGCGACGTCGAGGCGGGCGCGCATGACCCACTGCATCGGGGTGTAGCCGGTGTCCTCGACGAAGCGGCGGGAGAAGGTACGCGGCGACACCGCCGCATGCCGGGCGAGTATCTCCAGGGTCAGCGGTTCGCCGATGCGGTGCAGCGCCCACTCCCGGGTGGCGGCGAACCGCTCCCCGAGCGGCTCGGGCACACTGCGCGGCACGTACTGCGCCTGACCGCCGCTGCGGTAGGGGGCCGCGACCAGGCGCCGGGCCGCATGGTTCGACGCCGCCACGCCGAGGTCGCCGCGGATGATGTGCAGGCACAGGTCGATGCCCGACGCGGCACCGGCCGAGGTCAGCACACTGCCCTCGTCGACGAAGAGGACGTTCTCGTCGACGCGGACCAGGGGGTATCCCGCGGCCAGCGCCCGGGTGTAGTGCCAGTGCGTCGTGGCCCGCCTGCCGTTCAGCAGGCCGGTGGCAGCCAGCGCGAACGCGCCCGTCGAGATGGCGGCGAGCCGCGCACCGCGCTCATGGGCGGCTGCCAGTGCGTCGACGACGGCTGGTGGCGGTGCGTCGCGGTCGGGCAACCGGTAGCCGGGGACGAGCACGAGCTCCGCCCATGCGAGCGCCTCGAGCCCGTGGGCGACGTGATAGGACAGGCCGTCACCACCGGCCACCAGACCGGGAGACGCTCCGCAGACCCGCACCTCGTAGGGCATGCTCGCGCGGGTCGAGAAGACCTGCGCGGGGATCCCGACATCGAGCGGCTTGGCGCCGTCGAGCACCAGAACGGCGACACGGCGCAGGGGCGAGGCGGACACGGGGACAGGCTAACCGCGAGAGGAAGCGCAACAGGGCAGGACACTACCGGTCCAGGGTGCGGGGCAGACCGAAGTGCGGAGCGGTGGTCGTGTCGAAACGGGTGATCTCGCGGACCCGGTCACCGGCCGGCGCGACCACCTCGATGCCGGTGAGGTGCAGCCGACCGGTGGTCGGGTCGCGCCGGTACTCGCCCCAGGCCGGCTGCCGGTTCGCCCGTACCGGCACCATCCGCGCGATCCCGCGGCGATGTGCGACCAGGGCGGTGAAGAAGCGGTGGATCGCCTCGGGGCCGCGGTACTCGAACGGCAACGGTGGCATCCGCACCCACGCGTCGTCGGTCATCAACGCGACGAGCGCGTCGACGTCGCTGTCGACGAACGCCTCGACGAAGCGGTCCAGCAGCTCACGCTCAGCGGCGCTGCCCGGCGCCGGCGCCGGCGGTCCAGCCGCGTGTGCGCGGTCCAGGCTGGACCGCGCCCGTTTGAGGGCGTTGGTCACCGTGTCCTCGGTGACCCCGAGCAGGTCGGCGGCCTCCCGGGCGCGGTAGCCGAGCACATCGCGCAGCAGCAGAGCGGCACGCTGGTTCGGCGGCAGCAGCTGGACGGCGGTCACAAACGCCAGGGAGATCGCCTCCCGCGACTCGTAACGCGCCTCAGGACCGGGATCGTGGTCCGGCAGTTCGTCGAGCAGCAGGTCCGGGTAGGGCTGCAGCCACAGCACCTCGCCCAGACCGTAGGGCTCGGGCGGCGCGACGGGCAACGGCTCGGCGGCCGGTCGGCGCCGGCTCGTCGCGCGCAGCACGTTGAGGCACCGGTTGGTGGCGATGCGGTACAGCCAGGTCCGCACCGACGAGCGCCCCTCGAACCCGCCGAGGCCCACCCACGCGGCGAGCAGCGTCTCCTGGAACGCATCCTCGGCGTCCTGCAGCGAGCCGAGCATGCGGTAGCAGTGCACGTGCAGCTCACGGCGGTGCGGCCGCACCAGTTCGGCGAAGGCGTCGCGGTCGCCCGCGCACGCCCGCGCCAGCAGCTCGATCGGGGCTGACATCCGCACCTCCGTTGTCGTCTGTCGTCATCGTCCCGTCCGGTACTGACACCGGCGGTCCGCGGAACTGGTCGCCGCCGGGTGACCAGAAACGAGAACCGGGTGTGTCTGCCCCTTCGACAACCGATTGACCCGACAGCGGAGGAAACCATGTCCACCCTGCCCACCCTGACCGACCGCACGGTTCTGATCACCGGCGCCAATCGCGGCATCGGCCGCGCCCTGCTCGACGAGGCCCTGGCGCGCGGCGCACGGCGCGTCTACGCGGCGACCCGGACACCCTTCAGCCACGACGACGAGCGGGTCACTCCCCTGCTGCTCGACGTCACCGACGCCGCGCAGATCCAGGCGGCCGCCGAACAGGTTGGCGCGCTCGACGTCCTCATCAACAACGCCGGCCTGGCCCGTTCCGACGACCTGGCCGACCGGGGCGTGATCGAGGAGCACCTGGCCGTCAACCTGTTCGGACCGCTCGCCGTGACGCAGGCGTTCCGGCCCCTGCTCGCACGTTCGGGCGGGTCGGTGGTCAACGTGCTCTCCGTGGCCGCGCTCGCGTCGCTGCCGTTCATCCCGGCGTACTCCGTATCGAAGGCCGCAGCGCTGTCGATGACTCAGTCGCTGCGGGCGATGCTCGCCCCACAGGGCATCCGAGTGCACGCCGTCCTGACCGGACCGGTCGACACGGAGATGTCGCGCGACCTGGACGTGCCCAAGGCGGACCCGGCGGCGGTCGCGGCAGCGATCCTCGACGGCGTCGCCGCGGACCAGGACGAGATCTTCCCCGACCCGATGTCCGCCGGCCTCGCCCCGCACTGGGACCAGGACACCGTCAAGACCCTGGAACGCGCCGCCGCCCCGCTGCTCGACGCCATCGCCTGAACGTCACGATCGATGGCGACCGCACCGCAGCGGGCATGAACCCGGGGCGCCACCAGCGGTGGCGCCCCGGGTGTCGCCGTCCTCCGCTCCCAGACCCCGCGTCGCGCCACCGGGCTCAGGCGGACTCAGCAAAGCACACGCTCGAGAACCTTGCCAGACATCGGGGAGACTATGATTCTCGCCCGCGGGAAACGCTCCCCCGGATCGCAGTAGTCCCCTGATGGTCGTTCAGGATCCGGGTGAGCTGCTGGACCAGACCGTCGCGCTCGTCGGCGGACCAGGCGGACAGCAACTGGTCCTGCGCCTCGGCCAGGAGGGCACTGAGCCGTTCGAGGTGATCCGCTCCGGCGGCGGTGATGCTGACGATATTGCGTCGACGGTCGGCCGGGTCGGGACTGCGCGCGACATACCCCTGCTGGGCCAGGAAGTTCACAGCTGCCACGACGTCGCTGCGGTCGATGCCGGTGCAACGACCCAGGTCCGCCTGGCTGGACGGGCCGAACTCGGCCAGCACCGCGAGCATGGCGTAGTGGTAGCGCCGCGAACCGGTGCCTGCCAGCGCCTGATCGGTGAGTCGATTGGCGAGGATGGCCGCCTGGTTGATCAGCCAGCTGGGCAGGGCCCGCAGTCGGGCAGACGTGAGATGCTCACCGGTTTCCATGACCCGAGGGTAGCAAATAATTGGCGTGACCAATATTGGCGCGACCATCAAACAAGGGTACGCTGATGGAAAGACTCGTTGGCGTGACCATCAAACCCCCATCGGAGGATGACATGTCCGAGAACCCCACACCGCGTCCCAGCTTCGGCCGCGCCCTCGGCGAAGCGGCGCGCCAGCTCACCAGGCTGCACCGGCGCGCCCTCGCCGACTGCGGAACCGACTTCCCCGGCTGGATGCTCCTCACGCTCCTTGAGGAGCAGACGACGGCCATCTCCGTGGACCGGGTGATCGTCGAGCTGGACCGGCGCATGGACCTGGCCCGGCCGGACGTCATCCGTCTGCTGGAGCGCACCGCCGACGCGGGCCACATCGCCTACCGGCCCGAGGACGGAGCCGGCGCCGTCGCTCTGACGGACGCGGGAGCCACTCAGTTCACGAGCATCTACTCCCATGCCCGCACGGTCACTGACGCCGCCTCAGCCGACATCGACGCCGACAGCCTCGACGCGGCCGTCGGCGTCCTCCTCGCCGTCGAGAAGCGGGCGACATCGCTCCTCGTGTCGTAGCGCACCCGCGGCCGCCCGGCGCTCAGGGCGAGCAGGGGCGGGTCTCGGTCCAGTTGACCATCAGGCGGCGCTCGGCGAAGAACCACTCACCGTCCTGCTTGACGAACTCGTCGAGATAGCGGATGGACGCGATCATGATCGTGCGCTCGGCATCGGTCCCGTACGAGACGTGGTGGGCCAGGCAGTAGCTCTCACCGCTCGCCCGGTCGCCGTCGAGGGACACCGTGCTCTGGCCGTTGAAGTGGGTGGTGGCCTTGTAGGTGTTGAGGTTGTCGAACACCGGGGCGAGGGCGTCCCGCCCGTGCAGTTCCTGGGTCGGCTCGGCCGCGGTGGCGTCCATGAAGACCAGGAACCGGGTGTCCTCGGTGAACAGGGCCATCTGGCCCTTGGCGTCACGCTGGTCGGCGCAGTGCGCGTAGGCGTCGACCAGCTCGCGGATCGCCAGCCGGTCGGCGGCTTCCTGGGGTGGGATCGGGGCATGGGAGGACATACTGGCTCCCTTCGTGAAACTATTTGACATATGTATAAGATCACTGGTTGTGGAGGATCGCAAGCAGGCCCGAGGGTCTGGACGGCGGTGCCGTGAGCGGTCGGATCGATCCGCGTGTCACGCGGACCACACGCGCCCTGAGGCAGGCCGTCATGGACCTCGCCTCCGAGCGGCCCGCCTCCCAGATCACCGTCGCCGAGCTCGCCGAGCGTGCCGGGGTCACCCGGGCAACCTTCTACAACCGCTACAGCACCCCGCTGGATCCGCTCATCGAGGCGCTCTACGCCGACCTGGAGACCGGGCACCAGTTGGAGGACCGGCGTCGCGCCGAGGGGTACCGGGGCCCGGAGCTGCTGCGTCTTGCCGTTTCGGAGGTGGCCGACCATGTCGAGCGGTTCGCGGCCGTCTACCGGCACGCCCTCGGCGATCCCGCGGACCGTGGCGTCTACGACGCGCTGGTGCGCCACTTCCACCACTACGCCGTCTCCTACATGGCGCGCGCTGACGGCAGCGGCCTTCCCGACGTCAGCCGCGAGGTGACCGCGCAGTTCCTGGCCCACGGTTTCGCCGGAGCGATCAAGGCCTGGCTCAGCGACCCGACTGTCACCAAGGAAGACCTGGTCGACGCCGCCGTGGCGTCAGCACCCGCCTGGTGGGCGGCCGCAGGAGCCGCCCCACTCGGGCGTCAGGACGGCTGACCGGCCAACAGTGGCACGCGCCGCGCCTCGCCGCGGGCTCCCGGCGGAACGTCAGAGGTCAGCGCTCGGCTCGCCAGGACCGCAGGACCGAGGCGAGCTGCTGGATCCCGACCAGGCCGGTGGAGACGTCCTTGACCAGGGCGACGGCGTCGGCGGGTTTGTAGTCCAGCGCATGGTCGTTGATGGCGAGGAAGCCGATGGCGGCGGCCCAGGCGAAGGCCCGGTTGCCGTGTTCCAGACAGGGCAGCCGGGCCAGGGTGTGCAGTAGGGCGGCGGCCTTGAGCCAGTCGCTGCCGTAGATGTCCTGGCCCATGGCGGCGGCCTGGTGGCGGGCAACGGCTCCGTAGAGCGGTCCCAGGTCGTCGACCTGGGGATCGCCGGGGAGGGTTTCTGCGAGGCGGAGCAGGTAGGGGACCTCGGCGAACTGGGTCACGCGGCGCTGCCACGGTGTCGTTCGGTCCCGGCCGGGCTGCTGCTCGCCGCCGCGCGTTCGCGTTCGCGGAGTCCGGTGTCGGCGCGGCCGTCCTCGGGGTCGAGGTCGGCGAAGGCGTCGGCGGTGGTGCGGTGGGCGTCCAGGGCTGCCTGGACGAAACGGTCCTGGACGGCCAGGGCGCGACGCAGCGCGGCCTCCAGGATGTAGTCCTGGACGCTGACGCCGGCGGCTCTCGCGGCGTCGGTGATGGCCTGGTGCTGCTGCGGGTCCTTGAAGCGAAGATTCAGGGCTTTGCTGCCCTTGTCGGCTGCCATGGTACCCATGGTACCCCCGATACCATAATCGGCCCTGTTTTCGCCGATAACAAGGTTCTGGTTGCATCGCTACTCCATCGTGTTATCGTTGATTCCATGAGTACGAGATCGCTGATAATAGAGGCGACTGCGGCCCTGCTGGCGCAGTCACCGAACGGTGACGTGTCGACCCGTGCGGTGTGCGAGGCGGCCGGGGTGCAGCAGCCGGCGCTCTACCGGCTGTTCGGCGACAAGGACGGCCTGCTGTCGGCGACCGTCGACTACGTCTGGGACCAGTACCTGGAAAGCAAAAGGGCCGCCAAGGAGTCCGAGGATCCGCTGCAGGACCTCAGGGCGGGCTGGGACAGTCACACGGCCTTCGCAGTCGAGCACCCCAACGCGTACAAGCTGATGTTCGCCCCGGCGCTGCGCTCCATGCCCGAGGCGGCGGAGGAGGCCATGCGGATCCTCCGCGGGGTCCTGGAACGCCTCGCTGTCCAGGGCCGGCTGCGGGTCACTCCCGTCGTCGCAGCGCGCATGGTCATGACGGCCAACACCGGCGTCGCACTCGCCTTGATCACCCGCCCCGCGCTCTATCCGGACGCCAGCCTGTCCACCCTGGTCAGGGATGCGATCCACCAGGCCATCCTGGTCGATTCCGATCCGGGCGCCCCGGCTCAGGACGCACGCATCGTGGCCGCCACCACCCTGCTGTCGGCGCTGAACGAACTCACCCCGCAGCCCTTCACGACTGTCGAGGCGGCGCTGCTCGGGCAGTGGCTGGCGCAGGTCATCGCGTCCGCCGCAACGCAGTGAAGCCGTCCGGCCCGGACCTGTCACACCTGATCCCCCTCACTTCTCACCTACACCTTCAAAGGACCTGACATGACTGACACCAACTCGCGCGTGGCCCTGATCACCGGCGGCTCCGGCGGCATCGGCCGCGCGGTCGCGGAGCGCCTCGCCAAGGACGGCATCGCGATCGGCGTGCACTACGCCGGCAACAAGGCCAAGGCCGAGGAGACGGTCGCCGCGATCACCGCAGCCGGTGGCAGGGCGATCGCGGTCGGCGGCGACGTCGCCGACGAGATCGAGATGTCCGCCGCGTTCGACGCTGTGGAGCAGGAGTTCGGCGGCGTGGACGTGGTCGTCAACACGGCCGGCATCATGGTGCTGTCGCCGATCGCGACGCTGAACCTGGACGACCTCGACCGGATGCACCGTACGAACATCCGCGGCACCTTTGTGGTCTCCCAGCAGGCCGCCCGACGAGTCCGCCCCGGCGGCGCGATCATCAACTTCTCCACCTCGGTCACCAGCCTGCAGTTCCCGGCCTACGGCGCCTACGTCGCCAGCAAGAGCGCCGTCGAGGGCATGACCCTGGTGCTGGCCCGTGAACTGCGCGGCAAGGACATCACCGTCAACGCGGTGGCTCCCGGCCCGACCGCGACTCCGCTGTTCCTCGACGGCAAGGACCAGACCACCATCGACAACCTGTCCAAGGCCGCCCCGCTCGAGCGCCTGGGCACCCCCGAGGACATCGCCGAGTCCGTCGCCTTCCTGGCGGGGCCGGCGCGATGGATCAACGGTCAGGTCCTGTTCGCCAACGGCGGTCTCGCCTGACCACTGCTCCCCCTATTCGGGCTATTCGGGGTCCTCGACACCACCACACGCAAGGAGACAGCAATGAACAACATCGTCGTGATCACCGGCGCCTCCAGCGGCTTCGGCGCTCTCACCGCCCGTGCCCTCGCAGACGCGGGCAACACCGTCTACGCGGGAATGCGGCACACCGCCACCCGCAACGCGCCCCAGGTCCAGGCCGCCGACGACTACAGCAAGGAGCACGACGTCGAGCTGCGTCCGATCGAACTGGACGTCAACTCCCAGGAGTCCGTCATCGGTGCGATCAGTCAGGTCATCGCCGAGCACGGCCGCATCGACGTCCTCATCCACAATGCCGGCCACATGGTCACCGGCCCCGCCGAGGCGTTCACCCCCGAGCAGCTCGCCGAGCTCTACGACGTGAACGTGCTCTCGACCCAGCGGGTCAACCGTGCCGCGCTGCCCCACCTGCGCACGGCGGGCCAGGGGCTGGTGATCTGGGTGTCCAGCTCAAGCGTCAAGGGCGGTACCCCGCCGTACCTGGCTCCCTATTTCGCCGCCAAGGCCGCCATGGACTCCCTGGCCGTCAGCTACGCCGCCGAGCTGGCCCGCTGGGGTGTCGAGACATCGATCGTGGTGCCCGGCTCGTTCACCAGCGGCACCAACCACTTCGCCCACTCCGGTCGCCCCGGCGACGACGCTGTCGAGGCGCAGTACGAGACGAAGTACGCCGGGCTGATGGGCCAGATCGCCGAGAAGCTCGCCGCGCTGGCCCCCGAGGGTGCCGACGCCTCCCTGGTCGCCGACGAGATCACCCGCATCGTCGCGCTTCCCGTCGGCGAGCGTCCGTATCGGGTGCACATAGACCCGGCCGACGACGGCTCGCAGGAGGTCTCGAACGTCGCCGACCGCATCCGCCGCGAGTTCCTCACCCGCGTCGACCTCGCCGACCTGCTGTCCGTGCAACCGGCGATCGCGTCGTAGCGACATCCATGGGCCCGGGACCGGGGGCGGCAGCCAGGGCGCTGGTGGTGTTGGCGGCCACGATGGCCGTGATGGCGAGCCAGTCGGTGATCGGCAGGCGCTGTCCGAGGATGATCCAGCCGATGAGGGCGGCCATCACCGGGTGGGCGCTCATGAACACCCCGAAGAGGTGGGCCGGGACCTTCCGGAGAGCGAGCATGTCGACCAGGAAGGGCACGGCCGAGGAGAGCACGCCGGCCGCCGCGGCGCAGGCCAGTGCCTTGAGGGTGAGCGGGTGGTGGGTGAGGACCAGCACGCCCACCGGTACGTAGAGGAGACCGGACAGCGCCGCGGCGGCCGCCGGGCCCTCGGTTCCGGGCAGTCTGGTGCCGATGAGGCGGTTGAGCAGGATGTACGCGGCCCAGCAGGCAGCGGCGGCGAGGCCGAGCCCCAGCCCGAGGTAGTCCGAGGTGGGCTTGGGGCGGAGCAGCGCGAGCACGGCCGCTCCTGCGACCACGGCGCATCCCAGGTCGACCGCGCGGCGGGAGGCCGCCAGGGCGATGGTCAGCGGGCCGAGGAATTCCAGCGTGACAGCAAGGCCGAGTCCGACCCGGCTGATGGCCGTGTACAGCGTCAGATTCATGGTCGCGAAGACGAGCGCCAGCAGGATGACGGGCCACCACTGCTGCCAGGTGAACCTGCGAAAGGCCGGACGCCCTGACGCCACCAGCACGACTGCGGCCACCCACTGGCGCACCGCCACCACCCCGACCGGTCCGATCGTGGGAAACGCCAGGGCCCCGGTCGCAGCACCCAGCTGGTTGGACAGGGCGCTGCCGAGCATCATCGCGACGCCCGACAGGGGGAGCCTTTCCGCCGATCGGTCAACAGCTGCCTGTTCCGTGGGCAGGGAGGTCGTCATGGTCCGCAGGATGCTCCTGCCCACGGAATACGCAAAATGCATGGAAGGGAGCAGCTATACGCTGGACGCATGGATGTGGAACTGCGGCAGCTCCGCTGCCTGGTAGCGATCATCGACACGGGCAGCTTCACCGACGCCGCCCTGGAGTTGGGCGTTTCGCAGGCTGCCGTCTCCCGCACTCTGGCAGCCCTGGAGAGCGTCCTCGGCACGCGGCTGCTGCACCGCAACAGCCGGAGCATCGCCCTGACGCCTGCCGGCGCCCTGGTCCTGGCGCGGTCCCGGCACCTGCTCGCGGAGGTGGACGACCTGGTGCGGGAGGCCGCCAGCGGGCACACCAGGCTGCGGATCGGCCACGCCTGGTCGGCGCTGGGGCACCACACCGCCGCCTTCCAACGCCGCTGGGCCGCCGCCCACCCGGAGATCGACATGCAGTTGATCCGCACCAACACCTCCACCGGAGGGCTGGCGGAGGGCGTGTGCGACCTGGCGGTCGTCCGCGGCGCGTTCGACGCCCAGCGCTTCGCCAGCACCGTTGTCGGACTCGAGCGCCGAGTGGTCGCCGTCGCCGCGGACGACCCATGGGCCAGGCGCCGCTCGATCGGACTGGAGGAGACCCGCGAGCGCACCGTCGTCATCGACCGCCGTACCGGGACCACCACCGCCGAACTGTGGCCCACCGGTGCCCACCCACCACTGGAGTACACCAAGGACATCGACGACTGGCTCGCCGCGATCACGACCGGCCGCTGCATCGGCATCACTCCGGAGAGCACCGCCACCCAGTACCGACGCGAGGGAATCGCCTTCCGCCCCCTCCGGAACACCGCACCCGTCCCCGTCCACCTCGTCTGGCACCGCCACGACCCGCACCCCGCCACCGGCGACGCCGTCGCCCTCATCGCCGAGCTGTACGCGGGGGCGACCACCGCGACTTCAGGTCGCGGGTGATGAGGCAGGATGGGGGCATGAGCGTCGTGAAGATCAATGTGCTGACCGTGCCCGCCGAGCAGCGGGAGGAGCTGGAGAAGCGCTTCGGCGCCCGGGCCGGGGTGGTGGAGTCCTCGGAGGGCTTCGAGTGGTTCGAGCTGCTGCGGCCGGTGGAGGGCACGGACAACTACCTCGTCTACACCCGCTGGCGCAGCGAGGAGGACTTCCAGGCGTGGATGTCCGGCTCGATGCAGGCCGCACACCGGGGCGGCGGCCAGCGCCCGGCATCCACGGACTCCTCGCTGTGGTCCTTCGAGGTGGCCCAGCAGGCGGCGCCGAAGGCAGTCTGATCGGGTCCCGATCGAAGCCGGTGGGCCCGCTCAGGTGCTTGGCGGCCCGTACGTAAGGTCGCTCGACAAGGGGGCGAGTGCCCCTCAGCTCTTGACGGCCTGTGCGATCTGCTGGGCGGCTTCGGCGGGCGTGAGGTGCGTGGTGTCGATGACCTCGGCCTCGCTGTGCAGCCAGGTGCGGGCCGCCTCGGCGTACGGCTCAAGGTACTTGAGACGGAACGGGGAGGGGACGGGAGTGGCCCTCTCGATGCGTCCGCGGAGGGTGTCCTGGTCCGCGTGGAGGACGAAGTGCCGTACCGGAATGGCATATTGGGCGAGGCCCGTGCTGATCTCGCGCCAGTACTCCTCGACCAGGACAGTCATGGGCATCACCAGAGTGCCGCCGGTGTAGTCGAATACCCGTCGGGCGGTCTCCACCACGAGCGGGCGCCAGGGCGGCCAGTGCTGGAAGTTGTCCGCATCCGGCAGCCCTGGCCTGATGTCCATGAGGGTCTCGCCGACCTTCTCTGCGTCGAGCACCAGTGAATCCGGGATCAGCTGCTGCACGAGTGCGCTGGTCGTCGTCTTGCCTGCGCCGTGGGTGCCGTTGAGCCATACGATCATGGACCCAACGCTAGCGCCGTGCGGGTCGCAAGGGTCGGGTGCGGCAGAAATCCGAGACGGCTTCGGCAATTCCGCATGCGGCGTCGATCCAGCAAACGAACACATGTTCGATGTATGGTGGCGGAGTGCCTGACGATGTCTCCCCGCCCCATGACCTGGTCGCCCTCGAAATCGAGCGCCGCCGGGCCTACCGGGAGCTGCTGACCTTCAGCGACAGCACCGCCGCCCAGCGCCTGCGCGAGTTCCCCAACCCCGAGCAGTGGTTCGAACGCCAGCAGTGGCCGACCGAGCTCGGCGCCCGGCTGGAGGAACTGCGCGAAGCCGAGCGCGAGGCCGCACTGGCTGTCCACCGCCACCCAGCCATCGCCCAGGCCCTGGCCGAGCACCGCTACCGCCAACTGCGCGAGGCCCTGCAGCGGGCAGCCGACCTCCGCGAGGCCGGTACCACCCCCGAGGGCGGGCCGACGTAGGCACGCCTCATCGCAACACGCCCACCCGTACCGGCTCCCCCGCCTGCCGACACGAGGTCGGCATCCTGGTAACCATGACCCGAAGACGGCGACGCACTGACCGACGGCCGCGCCCCCTGCCAACCTCCGCCGTCCACGTGGTCCTCGCCCCCGACCCCGGGGGCGAGGACTGCGGGACTGCACCGCTGACCGCAGTGGTCCTGGATCCCCAGTGCTGCCAGGTCCAACGCGAACGACGGTTGGAGGGCACCAGCATGCTCGTCCTGACCACGCATCAGACCGGTTGCCCCGTCTGGACCGCCCGCTGACCCTGCTGGTCCCGCTCGTGGCTGCCCCGGGGCTGAGAGGGGGTCAGGAGGCGACGCCCAGGACAAGCTTGCCGCGGGTGCGGTCGTTCTCGCCGCGGGCGTGGGCCTGGGCGGCCTGCTCCAGCGGGAAGACCTCCTCGACCTCCACGCTCACCTCGCCGGCGTCGATGAGTCCGGCGATCCGGGTCAGGGCCGGGCTGTCCGGCTCGACCAGGAAGGCGCTGGTGCGCAGCCCCCGGGACCGGGCCGCCTCGTGCAGTTCGGGCGAGACGCCGGCGGGAATGGCGACGATCAGCCCGCCGGGACTCAGCACGTCGAGCGAGCGGGTGCTGGTGTTGTCGTGCCCGTCGCCGACGAGGTCGATGACCACGTCGATGTCCTTGGTGACGTCCTCGAAGCGGGCTGCGCTGTAGTCGATCAGCTCGTCGGCGCCCAGGGCGGTGAGCCACTCGTGGCGCGGGCTGCTGGCGGTGCCGGTGACGTGGGCGCCCAGGTGCTTGGCGAACTGGACGGCGAAGTGTCCGACTCCCCCCGCGGCGGCGTGGACCAGCACGCGCCGGCCGGGGCGGACGTCGGCGGTGTCGACCAGGGCCTGCCAAGCGGTGAGGGCTGCCAGCGGTACGGCGGCGGCCTGCTCGTGGCTGATGCTCCGCGGCTTACGGGCGAACTGGCGGGCGGGGGCGGTGACGTACTCGGCATATCCGCCCGCCGCGCGGGGGAACCACGGCATCCCGTAGACCTCGTCGCCGGGCTTGAGGGTGGTCACACCGAAGCCGACCTCCTCCACGACGCCGGAGACGTCCCACCCCAGGGTGAACGGGGGCTCGCCGAGCACCTGGGCCATGCCACCGCCGCTCCGGGTCTTCCAGTCGACCGGGTTGATCCCGGCGGCACGCACCCGAACCAGGACCTCGGTCGGCAGCGGCACCGGCCGGGGCACCTCCGCCACCCGCAGGACGTCGGGGCCGCCGAACGTGTGCTGCACCACCGCGCGCATCGACACCATGAGTCGTCTCCCTTGAAGCAAATATGCCGAAAAGCCGCTTACCGGCCCTCGGTCCAACGGGTTTGACCGTAGCCCCGGCGGGGTGGTTACCATCAAGGGAACCTACTTCCCATTGGGAAGCATGCAGCTGAGGAGTGCTCTCGTGACCACCGACTGCCTGACCGGCCAGCACGCCCATCACGACGTCTACTCGGCCCAGTGCCCCTGCCGCGCCATGCTGGATCTGCTGGCGAACAAGTGGTCCGCCCTGGCCATCGGGGCTCTGGACGACGGCCCTCAGCGCTTCGGCGCGCTGCAACGACTCCTGCAGGGCGTCAGCCCCAAGGTGCTCACCCAGACCCTGCGACGCCTGGAGGACGCGGGGCTCGTGGACCGCACCGTCTATCCCGCAGTGCCCCTGCACGTGGAGTACGCCCTGACCGCCCTCGGCCGCAGCGCAGCCGTGCCGCTGCGCCTCCTGCGGACCTGGGTCGAGGAACACATCGACAACGCCACGAACGTGGGCAGCAGAGTGAAGACACCCGAGTAGGCGGCCCGCGGAAGGAGAGGGGGGCGAGGCTGTGGGTGCCCCAGCCGAGCGCGCTCAGGACGTGGCCGGTGTAGGTGCGCGCCGCCGCGAAGGACGCATCGAGCACGGGGCCCGCGTGAGTCGGTTGATCGGTCCGACCCGTCCGCGGAAGATGGCCCCATGCGGATACTGATGCCCCTGCCCGACCGCGACTTCGACGTCACCGAGGTGGCCGTTCCCTGGCAGATGCTGACCGAGGCGGGCCATGAGGTGGTGGTGGCGACGGAGCGTCAGGGGGCCGCTCCCGCCGCCGATCCGAGGCTGCTGGACGGGGTCCTCTTCGGGAGGCTCGGCGCCGAGCCGGAGCCCGCGCGGTTCTACCACCGCATGGTGGCCGACCCGGGCTTTCGCGGGGCCGTCGCCTGGCAGGATCTCGTGGCCGCCGACTACGACGGCCTGCTGCTGGCCGGCGGGCATGCTCCCGGCATGCGGCAGTACCTGGGATCGGCGGTGCTGCAGCAGAAGGTCGCCGAGTTCTGGCGACTCGGACGGCCGGTCGCGGCGATCTGCCACGGTCCGCTGGTGCTCGCCCGTGCGCAGGACCCGGCCACCGGCCGCAGTGTGCTGCACGGGCGCCGCACCACCTGCCTGCCCGAGTTCCTGGAGCGATCCGCCTATCTGCTGACCGCCTGGCGCCTCGGCCGCTACTACCGCACCTACCCCGCCTACGTGCAGGACGAGGTCGCGGCCGCGCTCGCCTCGCCGGCCGACTTCCGGCGCGGCCCGCGCACGCTGTCACGGCGCGGCACCGCCACCGACCATCGCCCAGCGTTCGTCGTCGAGGACGGCAACTACCTCTCGGCCCGCTGGCCCGGCGACGCCTATCTCTTCGCGGAGCGGTTCCTCGCCATGCTGGAGTAGACCGCTCACAGCTGATCGGTTTCTGACAACTCTTCGCTACCGTCCCCGCCATGCCGAACCAAGTCATGGAGCTGCGGGTATGAGTGACGCAGAGTCTGCCGTTCCCGGGGACGGGAAGCGACGCGACGGCCGGAGGAAGGCGTCGAGGGTTCTGTCGTTCGCCGCCGCCGGCGTCCTCGTCGTGGGAGTCGCCGGCTTCGGCTACGCGTACGAGCGCCTCAACAGCAATATCAGGACCGCCTCGCTCTACACCGACACCCCGCACGTCACCCAGGCAGGCGGCAGCCAACGGAACAGCGGTCTGGGCACCGAGAAACCCGACGCCTTCGGCCACACCCCGCTCAACATCCTGCTGATCGGGTCGGACACCCGCAGCAGCGCCGCCGACTGCCGGATCGGCGGCGACTGCGGGCCCGGCGCGAACGCCGACGTCGAGATGCTGGTGCACCTGTCGGCGGACCGCAGCAACGCCACGGTGATGAGCATCCCGCGCGACACCATGATGGACACCCCGGCCTGCACCGACCCTCAGAGCGGGGACCATACGTCCGGTTCCTACAGCCAGATCAACAGCGCCCTGCAGTACGGCCCGGCGTGCTCGGTGGCAGCGGTGCACAAGCTCACCGGGATACCCATCGACCATTTCGTCATGATCGACTTCAGCGGTGTGGTGAATATGTCCGACGCGGTCGGCGGGGTGAACGTCTGCGTCGACAACAATGTCTACGACCCGTACTCGGGCCTCAAGCTCGCCAAGGGCACGCACACCCTGCAGGGTGCGGCGGCGCTGGCGTTCCTGCGGACCCGGCACGGTTTCGACGACGGCAGCGACCTGGGCCGTACCTACGCCCAGCATGTGTTCATCACTCAGATGATCAACAGGATCAAGAGCGCGGGCACCCTCAGCGACCCCGCCGCGCTGTGGCGGCTGGCGAACGCCGCGACCAAGGCACTGACCGTGGACACCGGCCTGGGCAGTCTCGCCAAACTGATCGGGCTCGGCGAGGACCTGGGCAAGGTGCCCGCGGACCGGATCACCCTCACCACGATGCAGACCCACGCCGACCCGCAGGACCCCAACCGGGTCGTCGTCGACGCCAAGGCGCACCAGCTGTTCGACGCGATCATCAACGACCGCTCGCTCACCGCGGCCGGCGCGGCGCCCACCGCGTCCGCCGGTGCCACGGCCTCCACGGCCTCCACGGCCACGGCCACGGCCACGGCCGCTGCCGCAGGTGCCCCCGCCCCCGCCCCGGCCGCGACCAGGGCGGCGCTGCCGAGCCCGGCCCGCACCAGTGCGCCTCCAGCCCTGGACGGCGCCCACGCCCAGATCGGCAACCAGGTCAACTCCTGTGCCCATGTGGGCAACCAGTACACCGTGCAGGTCAACGGGGTCGGCATGACGCCGATCGAGGCGTACGCCGCGAGCCCGGGGGTCAGCGACACCGCCCCCTGACCCGCACGAGTGGCCGGACCTGCGGCCGACCAGCAGGCCGCGCGGGCTCAGATCTGCTCGTGCACCAGCTCCTCCAGCAGGGTCAGCGCATCCTGCATGCCGTCCTCCATGCCGGACTGCAGGTGACCGTCCCGATTGGCCTGCGTCTGGTGCTCGACCAGAATCTCCAGGTAGGTCCGGCCGTCCTTCTCGGTGAACGTCGTGGTGTTGAGCGCCTGGGCGTCGGGGACGCCGGAGAAGGTCTCCGTGGTGACCAGGCGCTCGTCCGGGACGACCTCCCGGTACTCGCCGTAGAAGGCGAACTCGTAGCCGTTGAAGGCCTTCGCCTCCCAGCGCCAGCTGCCGCCGACGCGTACGTCCATCTCAATGCCGGTCACCTCGGCGCGGTTGGCGTGCCACCAGCGGCGCAGCAGCGCCGGGGTGGTGAAGGCCCGGTACACCAGCTCCCGGGGCGCGTCGAACTCGCGCGTGATCAGGATCTGGGTGTCGGTGGGGGTGGTGACGGTCGCCCGCCGGTGGTTCGTCGCAGTCATGGTTCCCGCTCCTTGTCCGTTGTTTCCGGTTCAGCTGGTTGCGATCCGTGGCGGCCGGGTTCCGCCTGCTGCCCCTTGAGGTCATCGAGCACCGCGTCCAGCAGTTCGAAGCGCTCGGTCCAGAGCCGTTCGTAGTCCTTGACCCACTCGTAGACCTCGCGCAGCGGCGCCGGTTCGAGCCGGTACATCCGCTGACGGCCCTCGTCGCGGAACCGGACGAGCCCGACCTCGCGCAGCACCCGCAGGTGTTTGGACACCACCGGCTGCGCCACGCCGAGTTGTTCGACCAGGTCGGTGACGGACCGCTCGCCCCGCGCCAGGGCGTCGAGGATCTCCCGCCGCCGGGGTTCGGCGACGGCGTTGAACGCGTCCGTCGTGGTCGCAGCTCTCGCCATGGATCCATCATATGCCCATATCGGCATACGTCAACCTGTCAGATAATTGTCAGATTGTGGCTCCGGCTCCCCCGCCCGGTGTTTTCCAGGATCGGGGCTGTTTAGGATCACGGTCATGCGTACATGTGTCCTGGTTGCCGAGGACGACACCATGCAGGCCGAACTCGTCCGGCGCTATCTGGAGCACGAGGGTCACACCGCCGTCGTCGCCCACAACGGGCGCGCCGCGCTGGAGCAGGCCCGCCGCCGGCGCCCGGATCTGGTCATCCTCGACGTGATGATGCCCGACATGGACGGTCTGGAGGTCTGCCGGACCCTGCGCCGGGAGAGCGAGGTGCCGGTGCTGATGCTCACCGCCCGCACCAGCGAGGACGATCTGCTGCTGGGCCTGGACCTGGGCGCAGACGACTACATGACCAAGCCCTACAGCCCCCGGGAGCTGATGGCCCGGGTCCGCACCCTGCTGCGCCGGACCCGGGACGGCAGCCCCTGGCGGGACGGGGTCCTGCACGTGGGCGACCTCCGGGTCGACCCGCGGGGCCACCGGGTGACCATCGGCGCCGCCCAAGTGGAGTGCACCCGCGGGGAGTTCGAGATCCTGTCGGCCATGGCGGCGCAGCCCGACCGGGTCTTCCACCGCTCCCAACTGCTGCAGGAGATCCACGGTCTGGACCTGGGCACCACCGAACGCGCCATCGACATGCATGTGATGAACCTGCGCAAGAAGATCGAGGCCGACCCCCGCCGTCCGGCGCGCCTGGTCACCGTGTTCGGCGTGGGCTACAAACTCACCGACGGAACGGGCGGGCGGCGACGTGCCCCGTAGTGTTCCGCTGCGCAGGAGCCTGGTGGTACGGCTGCTGGCCACCTCCGTGCTCGTGGCCGTCTGCTCGACCGCGGCGACCGCATGGCTCGCGGTGAAGTCCACCTCGCGGGCCATCGAGCAGCAGCAGAGCCAGGCGCTGTCCCAGGACGCCACCATCTACAGCACGCTGCTGGACTTCGCCGCCACCCACCACAGCTGGGACGGAGTCGGCCCCACCGTCGCCGCCCTGGCGCGCAGCACCGGCCGCCGCGTCGCACTCACCACCTCCACACGCGCCCCCGTCGCCGACTCCCAGCCCGCGGCGAACCCCGCCCCCGCCGGCCGCTCGCCACTGCCGTCCCAGGCCTCCGCCGTCGTGGACCCCCTCAACGTGGACCCCGCTCTCGCGCCCGGCTCCGGGGCCAGCCGGATCGCCGCTCAGGCCACCGGTCCGTTCCAGCTCAGCGGCAAGGAGCAGGCGGACCTGCTCAACGCCGCTGACACGACGGTCAGTTGCCTGGAGGAGATGGGGCAGACCGCCCGGATCACCACCAGCCCCGGCGGGCGGCCGAGCGTCGTCACCAACAGCGGCTACGCCGGCCTGCTGGTGATCGACAAATGCAACTCCAAACCGCTGCTCTTCCCCACCGAGAGCGAGGCGAAGGCACTCGCCGAACTCGACGGCCTGGTCAACTCCTGTCTGACCCGGCAGGGGATTCCGCCGGTCGAGGTCGACCTCGACTACTCCTGGACCGGGCGGCCGACCACCTCCAAGAAGGCCGCCCAGACCATCGCGACCTGCATCGAATCCGGTCGCCGGGAGCAGCTCGCCCCCTATGTCGCCCCTGCCGCGCTGCTCTTCGTGACCAGCCCGGCCCGGACCCCCGGCTCGGTGTTCGACCTGTCCCGGGCCAACACGATCCGCATCGTGGAGGTGACCGCGCTGGTCCTGGCCGTGACCGTGGCCGTCACCGTGCTGGTGGCCACCCGGCTGGTCCGGCCGCTGCGGGCGCTGGCCGAGGCGGCCCAGCGGCCCGACGAGCCGCATGCCCGGGTTCCGGTCCGGGGCAGGAACGAGATCGGCTACCTGGCAGCCGCGCTGAACGACCTCTCGCAGCGCCGCGAACGCATCGAGCAGCAGCGCGAGGCGATGGTCAGCGATGTGGCGCACGAGCTGCGCACGCCGCTGAGCAACATCCGCGGCTGGCTGGAGGCCGTCCAGGACGGCGTGGCGGCCCCGGATGCGGAGCTGGTCTCCGCCCTGCTGCAGGAGGCGCTGCTGCTGCAGCACATCATCGACGACCTGCGCGACCTGGCCGCCGCCGACGCGGACACCTTCCGGCTGCATCCCGAACCGGTCCGCCTGCGCGAGGTGCTCCAGCAGGTGGCCTCGGCGCACCAGGACGCCGCCCGGGCCGCCGGCGTCACCCTGGAGACCCGGACCGAGGGCGATCCGGGACTGGTGGCCGATCCGCTGAGGCTGCGCCAGGCGGTCGGCAACCTGGTGTCCAACGGCATCCGGCACACTCCCGAGGGCGGCAGCGTCACGGTGGGAGCCCGCCAGGACGGGCCGCGGACGCTGATCGAGGTGACCGACACGGGTACCGGGATCAGCTCCGAGAACCTGCCGCATGTCTTCGAGCGTTTCTGGCGCGCGGAAAAGTCCCGCAGCCGCCAGACCGGCGGCAGCGGTCTGGGGCTGGCCATCGTGCGCCAGCTGGTCGAGGCCCACGGCGGCACGGTGACGGTGACCAGCACCTCTGCTGCCGGAACGGTCTTCACGATCCGGCTTCCGAGGTGACCCCCGTAAGACGTCTTGACTGCACCCGTCCAGGCTGCTTCTCTAATACCTCACACGCCACTTGGTCTAAACCAATCGTGGCCACTGCCTGAATCGATTCACAGCAGGGAGAGGAAGCGCACGTATGTCCGCACGCAGAAAGTTCGCCTCCGCATTATCCGCACTGGGGGTGGTCGGAGCAGTCGCGGTCTCCGGATTCACCACCGCCGCGCCGGCGGTCGCGGCCTCGTCCCCCAACGCCTGGCCTGCGCATGTGTTCGCTCCGTACACGGACACCTGGTCGAACAACCTGACCCTCACCGACGCCGCGAATTCCTACGGCACCAAGTTCTTCACCATCGCCTTCGTCGACGGGACGGGCTGTCAGTGGTCGATCGGCGGGCAGGCCGCCCTGCAGACGCAGATCGACAACCTCCGCGCCGTCGGCGGCGACGTCTCCGTGTCCTTCGGCGGCTACACCTCCGACAACAACCTGACCGAGATCGGCGACGCCTGCTCCACCCCCGAGGCGGCGGCGACCCAGATCGAGTCGGTGGTCACCACCTTCAACCTGTCGCACCTCGACTTCGACATCGAGGCGAACTCGCTGACCAACTCCGCCGGCATCGACCGCCGCGACAAGGCGCTGGCCGAGGTGCGCTCCTGGGCGAGCTCCAACGGCCGCTCGCTGTCGATCTCGCTGACCGTGCCGGCCACCTCCGCGGGCCTCAGCGGCTCCGGGGTCAGCCTGCTCGACAACGCACGCTCCAACGGCTTCACGCCCGACGTCGTCAACCTGATGACGATGGACTACGGGACCTCCGGCGTGGACATGGGCAGCGCGGCCAACCAGGCCGTGGACGCCGCGGCCGGCCAGGTCGCGAGCGCCTTCGGCATCTCCACGGCCGCGGCCTACGCGAGGCTCGGCGACACCCCGATGATCGGCCAGAACGACAGCCCGGGTGAGATCTTCACCCTCGCCGACGCGAGCAGCGTCGAGAGCTACGACGCGTCCAAGGGCATCGCCCTGCTGTCCTACTGGGACGAGAACCGCGACAACGGCGGCTGCCCCGGGTCGACCACCGCCTCCGGCACCTGCAGCGGTCTGAGCCAGTCCACGGGTGACTTCGCCCGGGCCTTCCAGCCGTTCACCGGCGGCGGCAGTTCGGGCGGCGGCAGCGGCGCGGCCTTGCCGGGCACCTGGACGCAGTGCGCGTCCGAGAACGGGACCTGCGCGGTCGACGGCCACAAGACGGTCGCCTTCGGTGCCAACGGCGCGTTCACCTACGGCACCCTGGGCAACTCCACCGCCTGCACCACCGCAGTCTTCGGCGACCCCGCCCCCGGCACCGTCAAGGCCTGCTACACCGAGACCCCACCCCCGGCGGCCAACACCTGGACCTCGTGCGCCGCCGAGAACGGCACCTGCTCCTTCGCCGGCGTGATGACCGTCGCCTACGGAGCCAATGGCAGCTACGCCTACGCCACCCTCCCGGGTGGCACCGCCTGCTCCAACAGCGTCTTCGGCGACCCGGCCTCCGGCAGCGTCAAGTCCTGCTACGTGATCGCACCCCCACCGTCCTTCAGCAGCTGGACCTCCTGCGCGGCCGAGAACGGCACCTGCTCCATCAGCGGCACCCATGAAATCGCCTACGGCGCCGGTGGGCAGTACTACTACCGGACCGTCAGCAGCTCGACCGGGTGCGGCAATTCGGTATTCGGCGACCCCATTCCGGGGACAGCCAAGAACTGCTACGTGCAGTAGCGCGAGCAGAGCGAACGCACCATCCCGACGGCGGCGTGCAACGCCAGAGCAATGAATCGTTACACGCCGCCGTCGAACCCCTCTGGAGGAGACCCCCATGCATCGCGCGTATCGCCTCGCGCTGACCGTCAGCGCCTGCGCAGCCCTGCTCGTCACCCCCACTCTCGGTTCGCCCGACCGGGCGACCGCCGCGTCGGCGACCGATCCGGGCAGCGCCTACAACCTCTCCCCCACATCGCGGACCCTGTCCCCGGCCTCCGTCCACAGCACCGCGGGCACCGTCAGCGGTCCGTCCAACCTGCTCTCGGGTCAGTCCACCCGGCTGACCGGCAAGGGCTCCGCGGTCACCCTGGACTTCGGCAAGGAGGTCGGCGGCATCGTCACCCTGCACTTCGCCGGCTCCAGCGACGCCGGCCAGAGCGTCGGACTGGCCTTCACCGAGTCCCCCCAGTACGTGGGCGCCAGCAGTGACAACTCCGCCGGTGGCACGGACGGCGCCATCTACGCCTCCGTCTCGGGCTCCGGCAGCTACACCATGCCGACCGACAAGCTCCGCGGCGGCTTCCGCTACCTGACGCTGTTCCTCAACTCGTCCGGCTGGGTCGACGTCGACGGCGTCTCGCTCGACTTCACCGCGGCGCCGGGCGTCGCCGACCCCGCCGCCTACCCCGACTACTTCTACTCCAACGACGACCTGCTCAACCGGATCTGGTACGCGGGCGCCTACACCGTCCAGTTGAACACCATCGATCCGGCCCAGGGCCGGGTCTACCCGCCGGTGTCCTCGGGCTGGGAGAACAACGGCTCGGTCGGCTCGGGCAGCGAAGTGCTGGTGGACGGCGCCAAGCGGGACCGCTCGATCTGGTCCGGCGACCTGGGCATCTCCACACCCACCGCCTACGTCAGCACCGGCGACACACTCGGCACCCGCAACTCGCTGAACGCGCTCTACGGCGACCAGAAGTCGTCCGGCGAACTCCCCTGGGGCGGACCGGGGTTCAACCTCTACAGCTCCGACACCTACCATATGTGGGCGCTGATCGGCACCGCCGGCTACTACCTCGAAACGGCCGACAAGGGCTGGCTCGACGGCATCTGGTCGCAGTACCAGCGCGGCGTCGACTTCATCACCGCCAAGGTCGACGGCGACGGGCTGCTCAACGTCACCGGCACCCAGGACTGGGCCCGCGGGGACCAGGGCGGTGAGAACATCGAGGCCAACGCGATGCTCTACCACGTGCTGGCGACCGGTGCCTCGCTGGCGCAGGCCGAGGGCAACAGCTCGCTGGCCAGCAGTTACAGCAGCCAGGCCGCCGCCCTGCGGACCCAGATCAACGCGCGGCTGTGGGACTCGGGCACCGGGGCGTACCGGGACAACCCCAGCAGCTCCCTGCACCCGCAGGACGGCAACTCCCTGGCCGTCTGGTACGGAGTCGTCCCCTCCTCGGCACAGGCCACCAGCATCGCCGCCTACCTGCGCGGCAACTGGAGCAGCATCGGCGCGAAGACCCCGGAGTTCAACAGCAACATCTCACCCTTCGCCGGCTCCATGGAGGTGTACGCGCACTTCACCGCCGGCGACGACACCAACGCGCTGAACCTGATCCGCTCCGAGTGGGGCTACATGCTCAACTCGCCCATCGGGACCGGGAGTACCTTCTGGGAGGGCTACGGAGCCGACGGCAGCCTGTCCGCCTATCCCGGCTCGTTCACCAGCATGGCGCACGGCTGGTCGACCGGGCCGACCGGCGCGCTGACCACGGACGTGCTCGGCATCGCGCCGACCGGCCCCGCCGGTGTTGCCTACCAGGTGGTTCCGCATCCCGGCGACCTCACCCACGTCGAGGGCACGCTGACCGTGACGACCGGCAAGTCCGTCCACGTCAGCTACGACCACCCGGCCGCGGGCAGCTTCAGCATGCAGGTCGACAGCTCCAGCAACACCGGATCGACCGGCGTGATCGCCGTCCCCAGGTTCGGGCAGGACCATGTGGTGAGCGTCAACGGCGCCGTCGTCTGGAACGGGAGTTCCTTCACCGCCACCGCCGGGATCACCGGCGCCGACCAGGACGCAAACGACATCTACCTCCGCGGCGTGCCGCCGGGCTCCTACACCGTCGGCTACCCCGCCACCGGCACCATCGCCCCCACCCAGTACCAGGCCCTGCCGGGCACCTGGACCCAGTGCGCGGTCGAGAACGGGACCTGCGCGGTCGACGGCCACAAGACGGTGGCCTTCGGCGCCGCGGGGAAGTTCAGCTACGGCACCCTGGGCAACTCCACCGCCTGCACCACCGCAGTCTTCGGCGACCCCGCACCCGGCACCGCGAAGGCCTGCTACACCGAGACCCCACCCCCGGCGGCCACCACCTGGACCGCCTGCGCCGCCGAGAACGCCACCTGCGCCTTCAGCGGCGTGATGACCGTCGCCTACGGAGCCAACGGCGCGTACAACTACGCCACCCTGCCCGGCGGCGCCTCCTGCACCAACGCCACCTTCGGCGACCCCGCACCGGGCACCGCCAAGTCCTGCTACCTGACCGCGGCACCGCCCTCGTTCACCACCTGGACCGCATGCGCCGCCGAGAACGGCACCTGCTCCTTCAGCGGCGCCCACGAAGTCGCCTACGGCGCCAACGGCCAGTACTACTACGGCAGTTTCAGCGGCGGCACCCCCTGCGGCAACACCGTGTTCGGCGATCCGATCGCCGGCACGGCGAAGGTCTGTTACGTGCAGTGACCCATGCCGTACAGCAGCACTGAGCAGAGCGTCCGCGGTCGACTCGAACACGGGTCGGCCGCGGACGCGTCGATTCCGCGGTCCGAACGCGTCCGCAGGTAGGGTGAGCGATCATGCGCGTGCTCGTGGTGGAAGACGATCCCGGACTCGGCCCGGCGATCGCAGCCGGGCTGCGCGCCGCCGGGTTCGCGGCCGATCTCGCGGAACGCCTCCAGGAGGCCGACCTCAAGGTGTCGGTCAACGCCTACGACTGCGTGATCGCCGATCGCGGCCTGCCCGACGGCGACGCCCTCGACCTGCTCAAGGTGTGGCGCGACGACGGCCGTACCTTCCCGGTGCTGGTGCTCACCGCCTTCGGCACCCTCGACGACCGGGTCTCCGGCTTCGAGCACGGCGCCGACGACTACCTCGTCAAGCCGTTCGCCATGGCCGAGCTGGTCGCCCGGGTCCGCGCGCTGTGCCGGCGGGACCAGCCGCCGCGGCTGCCGGAGCTCACCGTGGGCGACGTGACCATGGACCTGCCGCGCCGGCGGGTGCGCCGCGCCGGGGTGCTGCTCACGCTCACCGCCAAGGAGTTCGCCGTGCTCGAGGCGCTGATGCTGCGGGCCGGGCAGGTACTCACCCGCAGCGAGCTGATCGAGAGCTGCTGGGACGAGAGCGACCCGATGTCGAACGTGGTCGACGTGGTGATCCGACAGCTGCGCCGCAAACTCGGGCCGCCCGACCTGATCGAAGCCGTCCGCGGCACCGGCTACCGGATCGGCGAGCCGGAGTGACCGCCGACCGCCCCGCCGTCGCCAGGCTGCGCCGGCTGCGCTGGTCGATGACGCTGCTCTACGCGGCCTGCAGCGCCGCCTGCCTGATCGCGCTGGTGTTCATAGCCGCGGCCATCGACACCCGGTCCCGGGCCCACAGCCTCGACTCGGAGGTGGCCGGCCGCGCGGAGGCGTTGTCCCGCGCCGTGTGGATGGACCAGGGCGTGCTGCACCTGGAACCTCTCGCCGAGGACGAGCTCGCCGGCGTGTCCACGGTGACGGCCGTGATCCAGCGCACTGGCAGCGGCCCGCTCCGCGTGCGATGGGTCCGGCCCTCGTCCGGCGCCGCGCTGCCCGGCGCGGCCGGACTCGACTCGCTGTGGGCGTCCACGCTGGAGGTCCAGACGACGTTCCTGGCGACGAAGCCGGGAGCCGACGGCAGGCGGCTGCGCTGGGCCGCCGCACCGGTGTGGGACGTCAACGACATCGGCGCCGTCGTCCTCACCGCGATCGACCCCGGGCCCGGACAGCAGAGCCACGAGGGGCTGCTCCGCCGGCTTGCCGCAGGCTGCGCGGTCCTGGTGCTCCTCTCCGCTGGAGCCGGTCATCTGCTGTCCGGGCGAAGCATGCGTCCGGCCCTGCGGGCGCTGGACCAGCAGGAGCAGTTCCTGGCCGAGGCAGCCCACGAACTGCGCACCCCACTCGCGATGCTGCGCCTGGTGATGGAGGCGGGCAGCGCCGCACCGGAGCGTTCGCCCTCGGCGATGGCCGAGTCGGTCCGACTCGTCGACCATATGGGCCGGCTGGTGGCCGGGCTGCTCGTCCGGGCCCGGATCGAGGCGGGCTCCCGTCCGCTGGAGCTCACGCCGCTGCGGCTGGACCAGCTGGTCGAGCAGGTGGTCGACGAGTTCCCGGGCAGCGGTGCGGCTGTCGCGGTGACGACAGAGCCGACCATCGTGCGCGGCGATCCCGACCTCCTCGCGCAGGCGGTGCGCAACCTGCTGGAGAACGCGCTCCGCCACGGCGCGTCGGCGGACCGCGTCCCCGGGGACCAGTCGGCATCGGTGGAGGTGGACGTGGCGGTGGAGGTGGACGTGGCGGTGGGCACCGTGACCGTCCGGGACCACGGTCCGGGGATCGCCGCTGCGGAGCGCGAGCGGATGTTCGCGGACCGGGTCTCGGGCGGCCGCGGCGGCACCGGCATCGGCCTGGCGATCGTGCGGTGGGTCGCCGAGCTCCACGGCGGAACGGCCGACGCGACCGGGGCGCCCGGAGGAGGAGCGCTGCTCACCCTCGTGATTCCCGAGCACGCCCCTTCCTGACCGCTTCATCGTCTCCTCATGAACCGGTCAGCATCCTGGGGCCGTGAAGATCTCCAGCACCTCATTCATAGGCGCAACCGCACTGCTGTTGACGCTCACCGCGTTCACCACCGCATGCTCCGGGTCCGGACCGGCCCTCACCCACCGGGTGCTCGACCACGCCGAAGGCGCCGACCTGGCGGTGAGCAAGGCGAAGAACATCCTCGTTCCCGCGCACGGCGCGCTGCTCGGCCACTACTACGGCGCAGGGAGCATCGCCCAGACCGACGCCCGCATCGGCCGGAAGCCGGCCGTCCACCTCGTCTACTACAACTGGACGGACGACTGGGCGGCCTCCCCGACGACGCGCGCCGACCTCGCCGACGGCCGCATCCCGCTGGTCAACTGGGAGCCGTTCGACGTCGACTTCAACGACATCATCAGCGGAAAGCTGGACGCGACGATCCGGGCCCGCGCCGACGGCGCCAAGGCACTGGGCAAGAAGTTCTTCCTGGACTTCGCGGCCGAGATGAACGAGGAGGAGGGCTGGGGCGGACACGACCCGGCGAAGTACATCGCCGCCTACCGCCACATCCACGACGTCTTCGTCGCCCGCGGCGCGACCAACGTCGTCTGGGCCTGGTGCCCGAACGTCACCGACAGCGCCGACGCCCCGTCGACGATGAGCTACTACCCCGGCGACAGCTATGTCGACTGGACCGGGGTCGACGGCTACAACTGGGGAACCTCGGACCCGAACTTCGAGTGGCAGAGCTTCAAGGACCTCTTCGCCGACATCTACGCGAAGCTCGCCGCGAAGGGCAAGCCCATCATCATCGGCGAGATGGCCTCCGACGAGACCGGCGGCAGTAAGGCGCAGTGGATCGACTCCGTCGTCCCCACCCTGAAGTCCACGTTCCCACTGATCAAGGCGTTCGTCTGGTTCGACATCGACAAGGAACGGCACTGGCAGATCAACTCCTCGCCGTCGTCGCTCGCGTCCTACGCGCGCATGGCGAAGGATCCCTACCTCAATCCCTGACTGCCTCGACCGGACCCGCAGGCGCCAGGTCTCGCCGCAGCCGCACCGCCGCTGCGGTGAGGCCATTGTCCGTCCCCGGGAGCAGCTCAAGGGCGGCGAGGGCGGCGCCGAGCAGCGGCGGGGCGGTGCTGACCACCGGGCGGGCCCAGGGTGCCTCGTCGGCGAGCCGCCGCTCGATCCGGGTGAGCAGGTGCGGGTGACGCGAGGCCAGAACGCTGCCGCCGAGGACCACTTCCGTGTCCTGGTCCCCGCTGTGGGTGGTCCCGCTGGGGTCAGTGGCGCCGCCCAGGTCGAGGCGGCGCAGGATGGTGAGGGCCATGGCAGCGACCTCGTCGGCGAGGCGGTCCACCAGTGCCCGGGCGGTCCGGTCGTCCTGGTCGCAGGCGGCGAACACGGCTGGGCAGAGTTCGCTCAGGCGCAGCGGGATGATGTCGCCGCTGTGCAGGGCCGCGGTCACCTCGGCGACCTCGCTCACTCCGAAGTGGCTGGTCACAGCCTTGCGCAGCAGGGTCTGCGGGCCCCGCCCGTCCTCGTCCCTGACGGCGTGCCAGAGCGCGGCGGCGCCGATGTCGACGCCACCGCCCCAGTCGCCGGAGATGGGTCCCAGGGCCGGGAAGCCGGTCGTGGATCCGTCCGCGGCGACGCCGACGCAGTTGATGCCGGCGCCGCAGACCACGGCGACGCCCCAGGGCCGGGTGGCGCCTGCGCGCAGCACGGCGAAGGTGTCGTTGTCGACGCGTTGGACGGCGGCCCAGCCGCGGGCGGCGACGGCCCGGCGCAGGGCCTGGACCTCGTGCGGCAGGTCGGCCCCGGCGAGGAAGGCCGCGATGGCGTCCACCGTGGTCCCGTGGTCGAGTCCGGCGGCGGTCAGGGCCCGGGCCCGGATCCCGGCCAGCAGGTCCATGGCCGTGTCGAGGCCGTCCGCCTGGGGGCGGAAGCCCAGGCCCCGGGCCCGGCCCAGGACTGTGCCGTCCGTGCTGAGCACGGCGACGTCGGTCTTGCTGTTGCCGCCGTCGACCGCCAGCAGCAGACCAGGTGCGGATTGACGGTCCATCAGGCCCACCGCAGGTGTCCGCGGTTGGCGGCGATGAGCTTGTGGGCGAGCTGTTCGGCCATGTCGATCTGGCCGATCAGCGGGTGGGCCAGCAGCGCGGTGGAGACGCGCTCGACGCCGCCGCGCAGGGCTGCGCTCAGCGCCAGTTCCTCGTAGGCGCTGACATGGGCGATGAGTCCGGCGAACAGCGGGTCCACCGGGTCCACCGGGAGGGCGGTCGCACCGTGGGCGCCGACCCGGCTGGGGACCTCGATGACGGCGTCGTCGGACAGGAACGGCAGCGTGCCGTTGTTGCGGACGTTGGCGACCAGGGTGTCGCCGGTGTCGGCGGTGAGCGCGTGCACCAGCTGGAGGGCCGCCTCGGAGTAGTAGGCGCCGCCGCGCTGGGTGAGCAGCGCGGGCAGCTCGTCCAGCGCGGGGTCGGCGTAGAGCCTCAGCAGCTCGCGTTCCATCGCGGCGACCTGCTCGGCCCGGGAGGGTTCGACCAACTGCTCGGCCAGGACCTCGTCGTGGGCGTAGAAGTAGCGCAGGTAGTAGGAGGGGATCACGCCCAGGCGACGGACCACGTCGATCGGCATGTGCAGCCGGTCGGCGAGGGCCTGGCCGTGGGAGGCGAGCAGCTGCGGCAGGACGTCCACGCCGTCCAGCCGTACCGAGCGTTCCCAGGTGAGGTGGTTCAGGCCGACGTGGTCCAGGGTGATCCGCTGGTGGTCGACGCCGAGCCAGTCGGCGAAGGTGCGCTGGAATCCGATGGCGACGTTGCACAGTCCCACCGCCTTGTGCCCGGCGTCGAGCAGGGCGCGGGTGACGATGCCGACCGGGTTGGCGAAGTCGACGATCCAGGCCTGCGGGGCGAGCCTGGCGACGCGTTCGGCGATGTCCAGCACGACGGGGACGGTGCGCAGGGCCTTGGCCAGGCCGCCGGCTCCGGTGGTCTCCTGGCCGATGCAGCCGCACGCGTGCGGAAGGGTCTCGTCGATGTGGCGGGCGTCCTGGCCGCCGATGCGCAGTTGCAGCAGTACGGCGTCGGCGCCCTCGATGCCCCGGTCGGGGTCGGCGGTGGTGGTGATCTCGGCGGGGTGGCCCTGCCGGGCCAGGATCCGCCTGGCCAGCGGGGCGATGACGGCGAGCCGGTGCGAGTCGGGGTCGACCAGGGCTATCTCCCGGACCGGGAAGCCGAGCCGGGCGAAGCCGTCGACCAGTTCGGGGGTGTACGTCGATCCGCCGCCGACAACGGTGATCTTCAACCTTTGACTCCTGTCAGGGTGACGCCCTCGATGAAGGCTTTCTGGGCGAAGAGGAACACGAGGATCACCGGCGCCATGGCGATGACGGTGGCCGCCATCGTCAGGTTCCAGTGCACCGCGTGGGAGGTCTTGAAGCTGGCCAGGCCGACGGCCAGGGTCCAGTGGGACGGTGTCTCGCCGGTGTAGATCAGCGGCCCGTAGTAGTCGTTCCAGGCGTTGAAGAAGGCGAAGAGGGCGACCGCGACGACGGCGGGGCGCATCATCGGCAGCACGACCCGGGTGAGGACCTTGAGTTCGCTGCAGCCGTCGACCCTGGCGGCGTTGAGGTAGTCCTCGGGGATGGTGAGCAGGAACTGGCGCAGCAGGAAGACCGAGAACGCGTCGCCGAAGAGCGAGGGAATCACCAACGGCCAGATGGTGCCGGTCAGATGGAGCCGGGCCCACATCAGGTACATCGGGATGACCAGGACCTGGGGCGGCAGCATCATCATGGTGATGACGGCGAGGAACGCGGTGTTGCGGCCCTTGAAGCGGAAGCGCGCCAGGGCGTAGGCGACGGGGATGCTGGAGAGCAGCATGGCCGCGGTGGCGGTGACCGCGTATACCACGGTGTTCAGCAGCCAGGTGCCGAACGGGGCGGTCGAGAACACCGCGGTGTAGTTCGACCACTGCCAGTGCCGGGGCCACAGTCGGGAGCTGAGCGACTGCTGGTCGGTCATCACCGAGGTCAGCAGGACGAAGACGATCGGCCCGATGAAGGCGCAGGCCAGGCCGACGGCGACGGCGTGCTGGGCGATCCAGACCAGGGCCTTGCGGCGGCGGGCCCGGCTGCGGGCGGCCCGGTGCGGCGAGATGGCGCGGGCGGGCGCGGGACGCGCCGGTGCGTGGGTCGTCACAGCGGGGACTCCTGGGTGTGCTGGGGGTCATATCCGGAGGCCCGTCGGAGCAGGACCAGGGTGCAGGCCATCGCGACCACGAAGAGCACCACGGCCATGGCGCAGGCGTAGCCCGCGTGGAACTGGTTGAAGCCGGCGGTGTAGAGCTCCTCGGGGAAGGTCATCGTGGAGCCGTCGGGGTAGCCGGGGGCCGCCTGGATGCTGCCGTTGGCGACATTGGCGGCGACGACGGCCTGGGTGAAGTACTGCAGCGCCGCGATCACACCGGTCACGCTCGCGAACAGGACGACCGGTGAGATCGCCGGCAGGGTGACGTAGCGGAACCGCTGCCAGGGGTTCGCGCCGTCCAGTTCCGCCGCCTCGTACTGCTCGGCGGGCACGTCGAGCAGCGCCGCCAGGAAGATGACCATCACCGTGCCGCTGCCCCACAGCGAGAGCAGGGTCAGCGCGGGTTTGGACCAGGTCGGCGAGTCGAACCAGAGCGGCCCCTGGATGCCGAACAGGCCCAGCAGGTGGTTCACCGGCCCCGAGGCCGGGTTGAACAGGCAGACGAAGGCGACCGTCGCGGCGACCGGCGGGGCCAGCGCCGGCAGGTAGAACAGGGTGCGGAAGAGGCCGGCGCCCGCCTTGAGCCGTGCGGTGACCATGGCCACGCCCAGAGCGAAGAGCACCTGCGCCGGAACCATGATGACGACCAGCCAGCCGGTGTTGCGGACGGCCTGCCACAGCTGCGGGTCGGAGTCCAGCATGAAGCGGTAGTTGCGCAGCCCGACGAACTGGGCCGGGGAGAACATGTTCGAGTTGGTGAAGGACAGCCAGACCGTCATGGCCAGCGGATAGATGAGGAAGACGGCGAAGCCGACCAGTCCGGGCGAGAGGTAGAGGAGGACGCGCAGCCGGTTGCGGCGGCGCCTGGTGCGCAGCGCCGGTGCGTCTGGGAGGGGCAGTGTGCTCATGGCCGGTGCCGTCTCACTGTCCGAGGCTGAGCGCGGCGTTGTTCTGCTTGTCGACGGCTCTCAGGCCGGCCTGGAGGTCGGCGATCTGGCCGGTCTGCCACTTGTTGGCGAACAGGCCGTAGTTGGTCAGGTAGGCGCCGCCATCGGCGCTGGCCGGGGTGGTGGAGGTGAGCGGGTTCTTGAACACCTCCAGGAAGGTGGCGAACTCGGGGTCCTTGGACAGCGTCAGCGACGGGGAGTCGAGTGCCGCGAGCGTGGTGGGGACGTTGCCGATGGCATCGGCGAGCGTGGTCACCGCATCGGTGTCGGTGGTGAGGAACTTGACCAGCTTCCAGGCGGCGTCGGGGTGCTTGGCGCCGCGGGGGATGCCGATCACATTGCCGCCGACGTAGCCGGAGCCGTAGAGCTGTGGCTTGGTGTCGGCCGCGGGCATGGGGGCGGTCGCGTAGTCGACGGTCGACTTGTCGTTCTTGATGAAGGCGGTGCGCCACTCGCCGTCCACCATCATGGCGAGGTTGCCGGTCTCGAAGGAGTTCTGCGCCGAGAACTCGTCCGGCATGCCTGCCTTGAACTTGGCCAGTTTGGCCTGGCCGAACCAGTCGACCAGGTTCTTCTGCCAGGTCATCGCGGCCGCGAAGGCGGGGTCGGCGCCGACGTTGGAGGTGCCGTCCGCCTTGAGCCAGCTGCCGCCCCAGCTGGTGACCAGGTGCTCGGTGAGCATCTGGTAGGCCCCCAGGTAGGGCATGAACCCGGCGGTCCTGATGGACCCGTCGGCGTTGAAGGTGGTGAGCTTCCTGGCGTCCGCGGCCAGTTCGGTCATGGTCTTCGGCGGGGAGGTGATCCCGGCTGCCGCGAAGAGCTTCTTGTTGTAGTACAGCCCGAAGGTGTCGGCGAGCCACGGCATGGTGCAGCGCTTGCCGCCGAAGGCGGTGTACGACTGGACGGCTTTCGGGATCTGGCTCATGTCGACGTGGTCGGCCGCGATGTCCGCGGTGAGGTCCTCGAAGGCGCCGGTGGAGCACCAGCCGCCGACGTTGTTCGCGTTGAAGGAGGCGTCCACGTCCGGGGCGGTGCCGCCGCGGATGGCCTGGTTGACCTTGTCGTCGGTCTGCCCGGGGACGCTCTTGACGGTGATGTACGGGTACTTCTGATGGAACTTCGCCAGCACCGCGTCGACCGAGGCGATCTCGTGGGGGGACGAGAAGCCGTGCCAGAAGGTGATGGTGACCGGGGTGGTGTCGTTGGCGCCGGTGTCCGCCTTGGTCGGGCCGCCACCGGCACTGCAGGCCGTCGCGACCAGCACGCCTGCCGCGACAAGGGCCATGGCACAGGTGCCTCTAGTGCGTCGGGCGCTGCGGGCAGTCGGTCTGCCCTGGGTTCCGGACACATGGACCTCCGAAATGAATGCTGACCACTTATTGACCAGTTGGCACATCCTGAGCCATGCTCTGGGCAACGTCAAGAGCCTCCGGGGCGCTCGACCGGGACACAGCCCGGGGACACAGCCCGGGACACAGAGCGGGAGATCAGCGGTAATCTCCCCTGGTGTGGTCCAGATACGAGGGAGACTGGTAAGCGAATGGTCAGCAGCGAAAGCCACTGGCGGAAACGCGAGCGGATCCGGGAGCACCTGCTCGACCTGGTCGAGGTGACCCGGGTCGGCGCGCCGATCCCCGGGGAGCGGCAGTTGTGCGAGGAGCTGGAGGTGTCCCGTCCCACGCTGCGCTCGGTCGTCGACGACCTGGTACGGGACGGCCTGCTGGTCCGCGAGCACGGCCGCGGCGTGTTCGTGGCCAAGGCCAAGGTCGCCCAGCACCTCTCCCAGACCGCCGGGCACACCCTCGGCGTCGGCGGCGTGGACGGCGTCTGGACCAGCCGCACGGTGGACTTCCGCAGCGTCACCGCCGGGCCCAGGATCGGCCGGCGGCTCCAGGTCTCACCCGGCGAGCAGGTGCTGCGGATCACCCGCCTCCGGCTGGTGGACGGCGTCCCGATGTCGGTGGAGAAGCTGAACGTCCCGCAGTCGCTGGTGCCCGGGCTGACCGCGCACGACCTGGAGGTCGAATCCTTCTACCGGCTGCTGGGAAGCAGGTTCGGCATCCTGCTCACCGACGCCTCGCAGATCATCGAACCCACCGTGGTCGACGAGGCCGAGGCGGAACTGCTCGGCGTCCCGCTGCACGCCCCGGCGCTGCTCTTCGAGCGCGAGACCCGGGACGCGGACGGCAGGGTGGTGGAGTTCACCCACTCCGTCTACCGGGGTGACCGCTACCGCATCTTCACCCAGCTCTCCCTCGCCGCCCGGCCCGACAACGGCAAGGTCCTCGGCGGCTCCTGGTCCGCCGCCTCGACCGTGCCCGGAGCGGACACCCTCGTGGTGGACCCGTACTGGACCGACAAGGCATAAGCGGTCCCACCTCAGCAAGGCCCCGCGCGTCGGCCACCCTGGCCGACGCGGCGATCACGCACGCCTCCGAAGGGATGGATCATGCTCCGTCGCACCATCGTCATGGCCACCGCAGCCACCTGCGCGGTCGCCGCCGCCAGCGCCGCGGTCACCGTCGCCAACGCCGGAACCACCTCCGCGCACCGGACCGCAGCAACGTACCGGGGCTCCTCCACCACCTCCGGCGTCGCGCTGGAGACCTGGCTCTACGGCGGCTCCACCGGCGACAGCGAGTGCACCGCGGCGTCCGAGTACGCCGACAACCGGGTCCTGACCGGAGCCCTCAAGCCCGAGTACTGGAGCGTCACCAGCAAGGGCACGGTCACCCTGGAGACCGCCACCAGCGGCACCTGCAACGGCTACAGCGCCGCCAATGTCGCCGACCTCAAGGCCCACTCCGCGTACCAGTACCCGACCGTCTCCGGCATGACCACCGCCGACGTCCACGCCCTGGTGAGCAGCAGCAGCAAGCGCGGCGCCGCCGTCTCCCAGCTCACCTCGCTCGTCACCGGCGCCAACCTCAGCGGAGTGGACGTCGACCTGGAGGACTACTGGTCCTGGAGCACCGCCGACTTCACCAACTACAGGACCTTCCTCGGCCAGCTCGCCAACTCCCTGCACGCCAAGGGCAAGAAGCTGCTGGTCGACGCCCCCGCGATGACCGCGGACGCGTCCTTCTACGACTACGCGGCGGTCAGCGCGGTGGGCGTGGACGAGCTGGAGATCATGGCCTACGACGAGGAGTTCGACACCGCGTCCGGCGCCCGCTGCCTGCCGATCACCCCGTACGCCTGGCTCAAGCAGGTGACCACCTACGCCCAGAGTAAGGTGCCCGACCCCAACAAGCTGGTCATCGGGCTGCCCTCCTACGGCATCAGCGCGCCCGACCCCTGCGACCTCAACAACGTCACCGGCAACATCCAATACAGCGACATGAAGAAGAGCCCCGGCTTCTCGACCGACCCGGCCACCGTCGCCGCCCGCCGTGACGCCTCCTCCGGCGAGATCCGCTGGGTCTCCGGCGGCACCCTGTACGACTACGTCGACAGCACCGCGCTCAACGCCAAGCTCGCGGTCCTGAAGTCCCTGGGCGTCACCAAGGTCTCGGTCTGGTCCCTCGGCGGCGGCAACCCCTGGTTCACCGGCTGACCGCACTCGCTCTGTCCCCTTGTACGGAAAGGCAGATTCCATGAGAACCGACCCCAGGACCGCCGGCTGGGTCGCCGCCGCGATCTTCTCGGCCCTGCTCATCGGCGCCCAGATCGGCCAGACCGGAGCCGCCTCGGCGGCCACCGGACTGCCGGTGACCGGGTACCAGACCGAGGGCGACTCGACCGCACTCATCGACGCCAGTGCGAGCGCCCTCGGCCAGGTCGGCGTCGACGGTGTGAACGTCACCGCCGACGGCGCGAGCGTCACCGCGCCGAGCGCCGCCGCGACGGCCCAGCTGGCGCGGGCCCATGCCCTGGGCCTGCCTGCCGAGTTCCTCTTCGGCAATTTCAGCCAGAGTCTGGGCGACTTCGACGAGAACGCCGCCAACCTCCTCCTCACGAACCAGGCCAACATCGACAACGTGGTCGCCTCGCTGACCGCCGCGGTCACCGCGCAGGGCTGGGACGGAGTCACCGTCGACATCGAGTCCCTGCAGGCGCGGGACACGGCCGGCCTGACGAACTTCGTCACCGCGCTCAAGCAGGCCCTGCCGGCGGGCAAGACCCTCAGCATCGACGTCACCAACGGCACGAGCGCGGCCGACTTCGCCGCCAACGGCAACGACCTCGCCGCGCTCGGCCAGGCGGTGGACCGGCTCGTGGTCATGTCCTACGACGAGCACGGCACGGGATCCGGCCCCGGGCCGGTGGGCGAACTGTCCTGGCAGCAGCAGGGTTTGGACGTCATCCTCGGGCAGGTCCCGGCGGCCAAGGTGGACCTCGGCGTGGCCGGCTACGGCTACTCCTGGGCTCCCGGCGGAACCGGCGTCCAGGTCAGCGACCAGGGCGCCCGGGATCTCGTCACCGCAGCCGGCGTGACAGCCCAGTTCGACACCGCCGCCGGCGAATGGACCGCCACCCTGCCGGACGGCACCGTCCTGTGGTGGTCCGACGCCCAATCCCTGGGCCTGCGCCGCACATTGGCCGCGAATGCGGGGATCCACGGCCTGGCGGTCTGGGACCTGGCCCTGTCCGACACCGTTCAGCCGTAGGGCGGCACGGGATCGCGTCTGCGGCCGTCCGCAGACGCGATCCCTTCTTGTCCTGAACGCCTCATCATCCCCTCATGATCCGGTCGGCATCCTGGGGCCGCCGCAATCGTGCGGCAGGGACACCGGAGGACAACCCACATGACGCATCGACAGAGCGCAGTCAGGTCGCAGACCCGCAGGACCGCCATTCTGGTTCTGGCGGCGTTGCTCGCAGCGCTCCCCGCTTCAACCGCCCTCGCCTCCACGGCCGGTGCCGTACGAACACCGACCGCGCTGACCCGAGCAGCGATCCTGCTGGATGCGTCGACCGGCCTGGACGACCCGCAGAAGAAGGAGACAGCGATGGAGCTCGTCTCCAGCGCGGAGAACTCCTCGCTCGACTGGAAGGCGCAGTATCAGTACATCGAGGACATCGGTGACGGCCGCGGCTACACCGCGGGCATCATCGGGTTCTGCTCGGGCACCGGCGACATGCTCGAACTCGTCCAGGCCTACACCAACGCGGAGCCCGACAACGTCCTCGCCCCGTACCTTCCCGCGTTGCGCCAGGTCAACGGCAGCGCCTCGCACGACGGCCTGGACCCCGGCTTCACCACGGCCTGGGCCACTGCCGCCGCCGACCCGGTGTTCCAGCAGGCCCAGGACGCCGAGCGGGACCGCGTCTACTTCAACCCCGCGGTGCAGCAGGCCAAGCAGGACGGTCTGAGCACGCTGGGCCAGTTCATCTACTACGACGCGGCCGTGATGCACGGCCCGGACGGGCTCGCCTCGATCCGCAGTACGGCCATCGGCCAGGCGCAGCCGCCTGCGCAGGGCGGCAGTGAGACCGACTACCTCAATGCCTTCCTCGCCGCCCGGCGCGTCGAGATGAAGAAGGAGGCGGCCCACAGCGACACCAGCCGTATCGACACCGAACAGCAGGTCTTCCTCGACAACGGCAACTTCGACCTCAACACCCCCCTCAACTGGCAGGTCTACGGCCAGAGCTTCTCCATCAGCGGCTGACAGGCTCCTTGCCGCGCCGTTCCAGGTGGGCGTTCTCGGCCATGGTCCAGGCTGTGGTGGTCAGCAGGTAGAGGCCGGCCGCGAGGGGGACGATCACCGCGAAGACCACGGTGCCGAAGGAGAGGTACGGCAGGATCGCCGCACCCGGGGTCGCCGGGTCCATGGTGCGGCGGGCACGGCGCCAACCGAGGTAGCCGAGGGCGGCGAGCAGCGCGTAGAGCGTGAGGAAGACCGGGAGGTGACCGGGCCCGGCGCTCTGGAGGTGTGCTCCCAGCGGCACGCCGGCAAGGGTCCTGGTCAGCAGGGCGTTGGCGTGCCCGCCGAGGCTTCGCAGGGTGAACAGCCGGTACATCACGCTGAAGACCGGCCACTGCAGCAGCATCGGCAGGCAGCCGGCGAGCGGTGAGACGCCCTCCGTGCGGTAGAGCTCGGCCTGCGCCGCACGCAGGGCCTCCGGCTTGCCCTTGTGACGCCGGTTCAACTCCGCGAGCTGCGGGGCGAGTCGGGTGCGGGTCCGCTCGCCGCGCACCCGGGCGCGGGACAGGGGGTGCAGCGCCAGCCGCACCAGCAGGGTGAACACGACGATCGCGGCGGCGGTCGCGGACACCCCGAGGAGCGGGTGGACTGCGCTCGCGAGGCCGGTGACGAGGTGCTGGGCGATGCCCGTGGGGGCATCGAGGAACGCGAAGACGGACATGCTGGCTGAGCCCTCCGAAGGCCGGGAACGATGGGGTGCGGAGGGCAGCCGCGTACGGCGGGGCGCTGCGGTGAAAAGGGGGTAGCTGGGGTGCGGGCCCGACGGCTATGCGGCTGCCGGGGCCGTGCCCGGGGCCCGGGGGCGGCGTCGGCCGCGTGCGTCGGGGTCGCGTTGGGGCAGGTACGCCGTGCGCCAGGCGCGTCGGCGTACCGCGGTGCTGCGCACGGTGTGCGGGGTGGGGCCGACCGATCGGGCGTGACCGAGAACGGTGATCGCCAGGGCCGATGCGAGCAGCAGCCCGACGCCGGTGGCGAACGCCCCGGTCGCGAGCAGGTGCAGTCCGCCGCCGCTGTTGAGCGGAAGCAGCACTCCGGCAAAGGTGCCGGCGGCGAGGCCGAGCAGCCCGAGAAGCCGCAACGGGGAGGCTGTGGCGCGGTCCATGACTGTCTCCTCCCCCTCGCTCTCGATCGGACCCTCGAATCGGAGGGTAGCAGGTCGCGATCTTTGTGATAAACGCCACATAACCATGACCTTTTAGGCGGCATTGCGCCAGCGGTGGCACTGTCGTGCCCGTCGAAGGCGCAAGATTGCGAATGTATTGACATGGACACGCAATCCAGACTTAACCTACCGCCCGCTACCGATCGGTAGCGTCAGTGACGTTTCGTACACAGGAATCGCACGGTCACTCCCCCCACGTACCAGTGACGCACACCGGAGAGCGCATGCGGCCGACCTCACCGCTGGCGGACATCGTCATCGGAATCACCCCTTTCCATGAACCGGACGCCGGGCTCGCCGCCGCCGTCTGCCGTGCGGGCGCCTTGGGCGTGCTGGATCTCGGGACCGGTGACCGCCGGTCCCGTGAAGAACTCGCCAGACTGCGGGAGCAGGCTCCCGGCCCGTTCGGCGTCCGGGTGCGCTCCGGCTGCCGAATCACCCCCGGTGACCTCCGCGGCCTCGAAGGCGGCGCCCGGCTCACCGTGTTACTGGACGCGGACACCGCCGACTGGGATCTGGCGTCCCTGGTGACCGCGCACCGGGTGCTGGTCGAGGTGACCGATCTGGAGCAGGCGCGTGCGGCGGTCCGCGGCGGGGCCCAGGGGTTGATCGCTCGCGGGAGTGAGAGCGGTGGCCGGGTCGGCGAGTTGAGCACGTTCGTGCTGCTGCAGCAGTTGCTGGCGGAGCCGGAGATCCAGGTCCCGGTGTGGGCCTGCGGCGGGATCGGACTGCGCACCGCGGTCGCAGCTGTGGTCGGCGGGGCGGCCGGGGTGGTGCTGGACAGCCAGCTCGCGCTGCTGGCCGAGTCCGCGGCACCGGAGGAGGCCGCGGCTGCCGTACGCGGGATGGACGGCTCCGAAACCACGGTGATCGACGGCTACCGGGCACTGCGGCGAAGCGGCCCCGGATCGTCGTCCAGCAGCACCGCCCTGACCGTGGGTCAGGACGGCTTCCTGGCGGCCGGGTTCGCCACGCGCTTCGGGACAGCCGGCCGGGCGGTCCGCGCCGTGCGCGACGCCGTGCTGGACGGCTTGCGGGGTGCTGCGGCCCCCGGGAGCACGGCGGCTCTGCTCGGGCCCGGTGCACCGCTCAGCGAGGCGCTGGGCACCCGGCTGCCGGTGGCGCAGGGGCCGATGACCAGGGTCAGCGACCAGCCGGAATTCGCGGCCGCCGTGGCGGCCTCGGGCGCGCTGCCCTTTGTGGCACTGGCGCTGGCCGGGCCGGAGCAGACCCGCGAACTGCTCGCCCGGACCGGCACGGTCCTGGGCGAACGGTCTTGGGGTGTGGGCGTGTTGGGCTTCGCGGCGGAGGAGGTTCGGAGCGCCCAGCTGGCGGAGGTGCTGGCGGCGCGGCCCAGCCACGCGATCATCGCGGGCGGACGTCCGGCCCAGGCGCGAGTGCTGGAGGAGGCGGGGATCCGTACCTTCCTGCACGTGCCCTCCCCCGGTCTGCTGCAGCAGTTCCTGGAGGACGGCGCGCGCAGGTTTGTCTTCGAGGGCTCCGAGTGCGGCGGCCATGTCGGGCCCCGGCACAGCTTCCCCCTGTGGGAGGCCCAACTCGCCGTGCTGGAGGACTACCTGGACGCGGCGCCAGAGCCGCAGACGGTCGAGGTCCTGTTCGCGGGCGGCGTGCACGACGAGCGCTCGGCGGCGATGGTCGCAGCGCTGGCGGCGCCGCTCGCCGACCGCGGGGTGGCGGCAGGCGTGCTGATGGGCACGGCCTACCTGTTCACCGAGGAGGCGGTGGCCTGCGGGGCGGTACAGCCGGCGTTCCAGCGGCAGGTGCTGGCGGCGCGCGGGACGGAACTGCTGCAGACCGCGCCCGGCCATGCCACCCGGTGCGTGCCGAGCCCGTTCACCACGGAGTTCGCGCAGGTGCAGGAGCAACTGCGGGCCGACGGGACTCCGGACCGGGAGGCCTGGGAGCAGCTGGAGCGGCTGAACGTCGGCAGGCTCCGGATCGCCAGCAAGGGCGTCGACCGGCTGGCGGGTGCGCTCGCCCCGGTGGACGAGGCCGGGCAGCTGGAGCGGGGCATGTTCATGGCCGGGCAGGTCGCCGTGCTGCGCTCGGCGCCGACGACGCTCGCCGAGCTGCACACCGCCGTCGGCACTGGCGCCGCCGCGTTCCTGGCCGCCCGCGCCCGGGAACTGACGGAGCGTCTGGGCCTGTCCCCCACCGTAGCGGCGGAACCGGAGCCGGCGCCGCTGGACATCGCGGTGGTGGGGATGGCGTGCATGTTCCCGCAGGCGCCGGACCTGGCTGGCTTCTGGGCCAACGTGGTGGCCGGGGTGGACTCGGTGACCGAGGTCCCGGCCGAGCGGTGGGACCCGGAGCTGTATTACGCGCAGGACGGTGCTGCCGGCACCACCCCGTCCAAGTGGGGCGGATTCCTACCGCAGATCCCCTTCGACCCGCTGAGCTACGGCATCCCGCCGTCCGCGCTGGGAAGCATCGAGCCGGTGCAGTTGCTCGCCCTGGAGGCGGCGCGCCGGGCCCTGGTGGACGCCGGGTATGACGGCGGCGGCCCGGAGGGCGGCCGTGCCTTCGACCGTTCCCGGGCCGGCGTGGTGTTCGGCGCGGAGGCGGGCAGCGACCTCTCCAACGCCGGGGTGCTGGGCGCGGTGCTCCCGGCCTACCTGGGCAAGGTGCCGGAGGCGATAGCGGAGCAGCTGCCCAAGCTCACCGAGGACTCCTTCCCCGGCATGCTGGCCAATGTCATCTCGGGACGGATCGCCAACCGGCTGGACCTCGGCGGGTCCAACTTCACCGTGGACGCGGCCTGCGCCTCCTCGCTGGCGGCCCTGGACGTGGCCTGCAAGGACCTGGTCGCGGGCGGCAGCGACCTGGTGCTGTGCGGCGGAGCGGACCTGCACAACGGAATCAACGACTTCCTGCTCTTCGCCTCGGTGCACGCGCTGTCGCCGACCGGCCGCTCCCGCCCGTTCGACGCCTCGGCGGACGGCATCGCCCTGGGCGAGGGCGTGGGCTGCCTGGTCCTGAAGCGGCTCGCGGACGCGGAGCGCGACGGAGACCGGGTGTACGCGGTCGTCAAGGGCGTCGGCAGCGCCAGCGACGGCCGCTCGCTGGGCCTGACGGCGCCGAGGCCCGAGGGGCAGCGGTCGGCGCTGGAGCGCGCCTACCGCGGTGCCGGGATCGGCCCGGCCGAGGTCGGCCTGGTGGAGGCGCACGGCACCGGGACCGTGGTCGGCGACCGCACCGAACTGGCCACGCTGAGCGAGGTCTTCGCGGAGGCCGGTGCCGCGCCGGGGAGTTGCGCGCTGGGTTCGGTGAAGTCGCAGATCGGGCACACCAAGTGCGCGGCGGGAGTGGCCGGCCTGATCAAGGCGTCGCTGGCGCTGCACACCGGCGTCAAGCCGCCCACCCTGCACCTGGACCGGCCGAACCAGGCGTGGCAGCCGGACCGCAGCCCGTTCGTGTTCCACGGTGAGGCCCGGCCCTGGGTCGAACCTCCCGCCGAACGAGTGGCCGGTGTCAGCGCGTTCGGCTTCGGCGGCACCAACTTCCATGCGGTCCTGCGCGGTTACGACGGCCCGCCGCCAGTGCACGGCCTGCAGGAGTGGCCGGCCGAGCTGTTCACCTTCCGGGGGTCCGACCGGGAGCGGGCGCTGCGCGGCGCGGCCGAACTGCTGCGGCTGGCAGAGGCGGAGGGCGCACCGTGGCGCCTGCGCGACCTGGCACTGGCCGCCTCCCGGCGGGCCGAGTCGGCGCACGGACCCGTGCAGGTCGCGCTGGTGGCCTCGGACCCGGTGGAGCTGGCCGGGCTGCTGCGCCGGGCGCTGGCCGGGGAGCACGACCCCGCGGCCGGGCTCCACCTCGCCGAGGAGGCGGGTTCCGGGACCGGGGAGGTGGCCTTCCTCTTCCCCGGGCAGGGCAGCCAGCGCCCGGGGATGTTCGCGGAGCTGTTCGCCGCGTTCCCGCAGGCACAGCGCCATCTGATGCTGGGCCGGGAGCACACGGACGTGCTGTACCCACCACTGGCCTTCTCGCCGGAGGCGCGGGGTGAGCAGCGCGCGGCGGTGACCGACACCAGGGTGGCCCAGCCGGTGCTCGGCATGACCGGACTGGCGGCGTACGAACTGCTGGGCCTGGCGGGAGTGCGTCCCCAGCTGGCGGCGGGACACAGCTACGGCGAGCTGGTCGCGCTGTGCGCCGCCGGGGCGCTCGCGGCCGAGGACCTGCCCGCGCTCAGCGCCGAGCGGGCCAGGTCGATCCTGGACGCGGTCGGCGAAGGCGCCGATCCCGGGTCGATGGCGGCCGTCACGACCGGGGCCGAGGAGGTCGAACGGGTACTGCTGGCCGCCGGACTGGCGGGACGCGTCGTGGTGGCCAACCGCAACGCGCCGCGGCAGACGGTCGTCTCCGGCGCGACGGACGAGGTGGTCGCGGCCGTACAACTGCTCCGCGAGGCCGGACACGATGTGAAGCGGCTGCCCGTCGCCTGCGCCTTCCACAGCCCGCTGGTCGCCGGCGCGGGCGAGCGCTTCGCCGAGGCTCTGGCCGCCCGTACGGTGCGGGCGCCGGAGTTCCCGGTGTGGTCGAACCGGACGGCGGCCGCCTACCCGGCGGACCCCGCCGGGGTGCGGGCCGAGCTGGCGGCGCAGATCGGCGCACCGGTGCGCTTCGTGGAGCAGGTCGAGGCGATGTACCTGGCCGGCGCACGGGTGTTCGTCGAGGCCGGCCCGGGATCGGTGCTGACCCGGCTGGTGTCTGCGGTGCTCGGGGACCTCCCGCATCACGCGGTGTCGGTCGAGGGGAGACGCGGCGGACTGCCGGGCTTCCTGGACGCGCTGGCGGCGCTGGCCGTCGCGGGCGTGCCGGTGCACACCGGCCGGCTGTTCCGCGGCCGCGACGCGGTGGACGCGGGCCGGGCGCGGGCACCGCGCCGACCCGGCTGGACGGTGGACGGGCACCTGGTGCGCACCGCCGCCGGAGAACTGCTGCCCGGTGCGCTGGCACCGGCCCGACCTGTACCGGAGGCCCTGATGACGAACCAGGCACCGTATTCCGACGGCCGACAGTCCGGCACGGACGCGCTGGTCTCGGAGTTCCTGCGCAGCAGCCGCGAGATGGTCGCGGCCCAGCGGGACGTACTGATGACCTACCTCGGCGCCGCAGGCGTCACGGTCGCCGCCCCGGCGGCGCCTTTGGCGGTCGCGGCCCCGGCGCTGACGGCGGCGGTACCCGCGCCGCTGGTCGCAGAGCCGGTCACAGCACCGGCACCGCAATCCGCCATCGCGGCACCGGCTCCTGCCTCTGGCCCGGTCGACGTGCTGCGGGCCGTGGTGGAGGTGATCAGCGAACGCACCGGCTACCCCGCCGACATGATCGAACCCGACCTCGACCTCGAGGCCGACCTGAGCATCGACTCCATCAAGCGCACCGAGATCATCGGCCTGCTCGCCCGCCGGCTGGCGACCGAGGGCGCCGGCGCCGACCTCGCCGCCCTGGGCGACGACCAACTCGAGGAACTCTCCGGCGCCCGCACCGCCGCCGCCATCACCGGCTGGCTCACCGACCACCTCGGCGGCGCCCCTGCCGTGCAACAACCGGAAGCGGCAGCGCCCCAGGCCCCCGAACGGGTCTCCGTACAGGTGTCCGAGCAGCCGACCGTCGCCGGACACGAACCGCTGCGCTTGCTCTTCGCGACCGTACCGCTGGCACCGCCCACCGGGGCGCCGGAGTCGCTGGCCGGCAAGCGCTTCGCCCTGCTCGGCTCGGACGGCGACGGCGTCGCCGAGGCTCTGGCGGCGCGGCTCGCCGCACACGGCGCGCAGGCGCTCCCGCTCGACGCGGCGCACGAACTGTCCGCGGACGACGGCCCGGTGGACGGGGTGCTGCTGCTGGACCCGCTGTCCTCGCACGGGACGCCGGTACTGCCGGGCCGCGTGCCCGCACTCCAGGCTGCCCTGGCGCGCTCGCCCCGGTGGCTGCTCGCCGCGCGTAAGGCGTCCCCCTCGGGCGACGGTCGGGCGGACGGACTGCGCGGGCTGTTCCGCACCCTGGCCCGGGAGTACCCGGAGACCACGGCCCGCCTCGTCGAGTTCCCGGCGACCGACGAAGCCGACCCGGCGCGAGCCGCGGACGCGCTGCTGGGCGAGCTTCTGACGGACGATCACGAGCCGGTGGTGCTGCACGGCCCGTCCGGCCGCCAGGGCCTGCAGCTGGCGGAGTCGGGCCTCGGCGTGCTGGGCAGCACCGGCGCCGGCCCCGCCGGTGACGGCGTGGCGGAGGCCGCGGCGCTGGGCCTGGACCGGGACGCCGTGGTACTGCTGGTCGGCGGGGCGCGCGGGATCACCGCGCGGCTCGCGGCGACGCTCGCCTCGGCGACCCGGTGCCGTCTCGAACTGCTGGGCCGCACCGCGCTGCCGGACGGCCCCGAGGACCCGGCGACGGCCACCGCCCGCGACCGGTCCGCCCTGCGGGCCGTGCTCGCCCGCCAGGGCGTGCCGCTGGCGGAGGTCGACCGCACCGCCTCCCGGCTGCTGGCCGGGCGCGAGGTCGCGGCCACGCTCGACCAACTGTCCGGCCTGGGATCGCAGGCCCGCTACCAGGCCGTGGACGCCTCCGATCCGGCGGCGCTGCGGCAGGCGGTCAAGGAGGTGTACGCCGAGTACGGCCGGCTCGACGGCGTGGTCTACGCCGCGGGCGTGATCGAGGACAAGGTGCTCGCGGAGAAGGACCCGGAGTCCTTCCGACGCGTCTTCGCCACCAAGGCCGACGGCGCCAGGACGCTGCTCGACGCTCTGGCCGAACTGCCGGCCGGGCCGCGCTTCACGGTCCTCTTCGGCAGTATCGCCGCCGCTCTGGGCAACCGCGGACAGGCCGACTACGCGGCGGCCAACGACGCCCTGGAGGATCTGGGCGCCCGCTGGTCGGACGCCACCGGGCGGCGCGCGCTGACCGTGCACTGGGGTCCGTGGGCACCGGACGGCGCCCACGGCGGCATGGTCTCCGAGGAACTGGCCCGGGACTACGACCGACGGGGCGTCAGGCTGATCGACCCGGGCGCGGGCACGCTGGCGCTGCTGCGCGAGCTGGCCTGGGGCGAGGAGTCGACCCGGTCCGTGGTCTACACGGCCTCGGGCTGGTGACCGCAGCAGTGACAGCACCCGCAACACAGCAGAGCTCGGGCACCGGGCTGCCGCCGGTGGCCATCGTGGGCATGGCGGTGCTGCTGCCCGGCGCCCCGGATCTGGCGGCCTACTGGCGGAACCTGGTCGGCGGCGTCGACGCGATCACCGACGTCCCCGAGGGGCGCTGGGACGCGTCCTACTACGACCCCGGGTCCGCGGTCGGCCCGGCCGCGCCGGACCGGCTCTACTGCCGACGCGGCGGCTTCGTGGACGGGCTGGCCGAGGTGCAGCCGACCCGCTTCGGCATCATGCCGAGTTCGGTGTCCGGCACCGAACCCGACCAGCTGATCGCGCTCCAGGTCGCCTCCGCCGCCATCGCGGACGCGGGCGGCCCGGACCGACTGCCCGACCGGGACCGGATCGGGGTGGTGCTGGGCCGGGGCGGGTATCTGACGCCGGGTCTGGTCCGGCTCGACCAGCGGGTCCGCAGCGCGCACCAGTTGGTGCGGACCCTCGGTGAGCTGCTACCGGATCTGACGTCGGATCAACTCGGCCGAGTGCGGGAGGCGTTCACCGACCAGCTGGGACCGGACCGCCCGGAGTCGGCGATCGGCCTGGTGCCCAACCTCGCCGCGTCCCGCGTGGCGAACCGGCTCGACCTGCGCGGCCCGGCCTACACCGTGGACGCCGCCTGCGCGTCCTCGCTGGTCGCCGTGGACCAGGCGGTCGGCGAACTGGCGACCGGCCGTTGCGACGTGGTGCTGGCGGGCGGGGTGCACCACTGCCACGACGTCACCCTGTGGAGCGTGTTCGCGCAGTTGCGGGCGCTGTCCCCGAGCCAGCGGATCCGCCCGTTCCACCGCGGCGCCGACGGCATCCTGATCGGTGAGGGCACCGGCGTGGTCGTGCTCAAACGGCTCGCCGACGCCGAGCGCGACGGCGACCGGGTCTACGCGGTGATCCGCGGCACCGGCGTGGCCAGCGACGGCCGTACGGCGGGCTTGGCCAACCCCGACCCCGGCGGCCAGAGCCGCGCGGTGCGGGCGGCCTGGCGCGCGGCCGGGCTCGATCCGGCGGCACCGGGCGCGCTCGGCCTGCTGGAGGCCCACGGCACCGCGACCCCGGCCGGCGACGCCGCCGAACTGGCTACGCTGGCCGAGGTGTTCGGACCGGCGACGGCCGGGGCGGAGCGGGCGGTGCTCGGCTCGGTGAAGTCGATGATCGGCCACACCATGCCGGCCGCAGGCGTCGCCGGACTGGTCAAGGCAGCGCTGGCGGTGCACCACGGGGTGCTGCTGCCCACGCTGCACTGCGACGACCCGCATCCGGCCCTCGCGGCCACCCGTTTCCGCACCGTCGGCACCGCGCAGCCCTGGGAGACCGGCGTCGGCGCGGCGCCCCGCCGCGCCGCGGTGAACGCGTTCGGTTTTGGCGGCATCAACGCCCATGTGGTGCTGGAGCAGGCGCCGGGCAGCGGGCTCGCCACGGCCCTGCCGACCCAGCCCGCGCCCGCTGCCGCTGCCGCTGCCGTGACCGAACCCGAGCTGGTACTGCGGCTCGCGGCCGACACACCCGAGCAACTGGCGGCGCTGCTGGCGGCCGACGACTCGGCCGTCCTCGCCGCCGGCCTGCCGGAGCAGGGCGGTCCCGCGCCGCGCTGCCGGCTGGCGATCGTCGACCCGACGGCGAAGCGTCTGGAGCTGGCGCGGCGCGCGGTGTCCAGGGGGCGGGCCTGGCGCGGACGCAATGACGTGTGGTTCGCCCCGGAGCCGCTGCTCGGTGCGGGTACCTCCGGCGGTGGCCGGGTGGCGTTCCTCTTCCCGGGCCTGGAGGGCGAGTTCGTCCCGAGGGTGGACGATGTCGCCGACCACTTCGGCCTGGCCCGTCCGACCTCCGCCGACGGTGCGACCGCCGGCCGGGTGGGCGACATCGGCCGGCACGGCGTCGACGTGGTGGCCGTCGGCCGACTGCTGGACACCGCCCTGCGCCGGATGGGCGTGCGGCCGGACGCGGTGGCCGGACACAGCGTCGGCGAGTGGACCGCGATGATCGCGGGCGGGCTGTACTCCGGAGCCTCGGTGGACTCCTTCCTGGAGTCCTTCGATCCCGACTCGCTGCTGGTCCCCGGGCTCGCCTTCGCCGCGCTCGGCGTCTCCGCCGAGCGGGTGGTCGATGCGCTCGCCACGGTCAAGGGGATGTCGGACGTGGTGCTGTCGCACGACAACGCGCCGCAGCAGTCGATCGTCTGCGGACCCGAGGAACCCGTAGCGGAGCTGGTGCGCTGGTTCCGCACACGCGGCGTCCTGGGCCAGGTGCTGCCGTTCCGGTCCGGCTTCCACACTCCTATGCTCGGCCCGTACCTGGAGCCTATCCGGGAGGCCGCCGAGCGCTTCGAGCTGCACCGCCCCACCGTCCCCGTCTGGTCCGGCACCACCGCCTCGCCGTTCCCGCAGGCGGCCCCCGACGTGCGTGCGCTGTTCATCCGCCACCTGCTGGAACCGGTGCGGTTTCGTCCGCTGATCGAGGCCCTGTACGACGCAGGCTTCCGGGCGTTCGTCCAGGTCGGCACCGGGCAGCTGGGTTCGCTCGTCGGCGACACGCTGGCCGGTCGGGAACACCTGGTGGTCGCGGCCAACTCACCGCACCACGACGGCCTTTCCCAGCTCCGCCGGGTCGCCGCCGCGCTCTGGACGGACGGCGCCGAGCCGGACCGGGCCGCCCTGCTCCCGGCGAGCACGACCGTGCGGGAGCGCGCGCACCCGGCGGTAACGCTGGAACTCGGCGGGGCGCTCGTCTCGCTGGACCCGGCCGCCCTCACCGCACTCCGCGCCGACCTGACGCCCGTCCGCCGCAGCACCGGCGTCCAGGAGCCGGCCTCCCTGGCCGCACTTGCGGACCGCTTCCCCCTGGCAGCCGAACTCGACGCGCTGCTGCGCGACACCAGCCAGGTCGCGGCCGAACTCATCGGTGCGGCCCGGCAGTCCGCGGGCCGAAGCACACCGCTGCCACCGGCTCCGCCGCTCCCGCACCGGCCCACGCCCGACCGCACCGTCCCGCTGCAGGTGTCCACCGACGCCATGCCGTACCTGCTCGACCACTGCTTCTTCCGTCAGCGCCCGGGCTGGCCGGACACGGCCGACCGCTGGCCCGTCGTCCCGGCCACCACGATCGTGCAGCATCTGATGGACGCAGCCGAGCAGATCTCACCTGGCCAACTTGCCACTGGTGCAAGCGATCTGAAGTTCGGTCAGTGGGTTCCTGCCGCAGCCCCGACGGTGGTGGACATCACGCTGAAGGATGCGGGATCCGGCCGTCTCGCCGCGGACTTCGGCGGATTCGCGCGCGGAACCGTCGAGTTGGCGGACCGTCATGCCGCACCGCCCGCCGCGTGGCAGCCGGACCCCACCGGAGAACGCAGGCCCGAGCTCAGCGCCGCCGGTCTCTACGACGAGCGGTGGATGTTCCACGGACCCGCGTTCCAGGGCCTGACCGAGCTGACCGCGCTCGGGGAGGCCCATGTGCGCGGCGTGATCACCGCGCCGTCCGCACCCGGGGCGCTGCTGGACAACGTCGGCCAGCTGCTCGGCTACTGGATCATGGCCACCCGTACCGAGCGGACCGTCGTCTTCCCGGTCGGCATGCGGCAGTTGCGCTTCTACGGACCGGCACCCCGGCCGGGCACCGAGGTCCACTGCCACATCCGGATCACCCGGATCACCGACACCGTCCTCGAAGCCGACGTGCAACTGCTCGCCGGAGGCGCCGTCTGGGCGGAGGTGGTCGGCTGGCAGGACCGCCGGTTCGACAGCCATCCCGAGACCCGGCCCGTCGAGCGCTTCGTCGAGCGCAACACCCTCTCCGCCCCGCAGCCCGGCGGCTGGGTGCTGCTGCACGAGCGCTGGCCCGACCTCGCCTCCCGGGACCTGATCATGCGCAACCACCTGGGCTCGGACGAGCGGGCCCGCTACGAGCAGCAGCCGCCGCGCGGCCGCCGGGCCTGGCTGCTGGGCCGGATCGCGGTGAAGGACGCGGTGCGGCGTCTGCTCTGGGAGCAGGGCGAGGGCGATGTCTTCCCCGCCGAGATCGAGGTGCTCAACGAGCCGAGCGGCCGTCCCTGGGCCTCCGGGCTGCACGGCCGCTCGCTTCCGGACTTCGACGTGTCCCTCGCCCATAGCGCCGAGGCGGCGGTGGCCCTGGTCCGCCCCTACCGGCCCGGCGGGAGCCGGGTCGGCGGCCCGGGTGTGGGCATCGACATCGAGGAGGTCACCGAGCGCCCCACCGAGACCCTTCGGATCGCGCTCGGCCCCGCAGAGCTGGAACTGCTGGCGGCCTGCCGCAGCACCGACCAGGGATCCGAGGCCCTCTGGTTCACCCGGTTCTGGGCCGCGAAGGAGGCCGTCGCCAAGGCCGAGGGCGCCGGACTCCGGGGCCGGCCCCGCGACTTCACCGTGACCGCCGCCGACCCGTCCGAACTGCTGGTCGTGGTCGGCGGCCCGGCCGGGCCGCGCACCCACCGCGTGCACTGCACGCAGCTCGCCGCCCCGCCAGGTCTGCCGGTCCGCAACTACGTCGTCGCCTGGACCGCGGACGGCGACCCCGATGACCGTTCCGACCCCGACGAGAGGACAGCGCCGAAGTGACCATCAACGGACAGACCCTGGACCAGCACGGGCCCACCGAGCAGGAGGTCCTCTCCGAGATCACCGCCATGCTGGCCGCACTGCTCGACGAGTACGGCCTCGACGACGCCGAGGTCACCATGGAGTCCCGGTTCACCGGCGACCTCGAACTGGAGAGCATCGACCTGGTGACCCTGGCCGGACAGCTCCAGGAGCGCTGGGGCGACCGGATCAACTTCGCCGAGTTCATCGCAGGCATGGAACTCGACGAGATCATCGATCTGACCGTGGGCCGGCTGGTCGGCTATGTGGTGGACCGGCTGCGGACCGCCGGACGGAGCTGACCGTGGCCTTCCTCGACCTCGACGGTCTCACCGTCCATGTGCAGCGGCTCGGCCCGCAGGACGGCGGGCCGCCCGCAGCGACCGCCGTCCTGCTGCACGGACTGCTCACCGACAGCCTCGCCAGCTTCTACTTCACCCTGGCCCCCGCGCTCTCCGCCGCCGGCGTGGAGGTGCTGATGTACGACCAGCGCGGCCACGGCCGCAGCGGGCGCCCAGCAACCGGTTACCGCCTGGAACAGTTCGTCGACGACCTCGAAGCGCTGCTGGACCGGCTGGAGCTGACCGGTCCCGTCCACCTGCTGGGCAACTCCTTCGGCGGCACGGTGGCGTTCGGCCTCGCCGCCCGGCGCCCCGAGCAGGTCGTGAGCATCCTGGCCGTCGAGTCCGAACCGGCGTCACCGGCCTGGGCCGCCAAGCTGGACGTACTCCTGCGGCGGGCCGAGAGGGAGCTGCCGCAGGACGCGACGCTGGCCTGGGTCACCGAACAGCACGGCGCCCACACCGCCAGACTGGCCCGCTCGGCCAGCAGGCTGCTGTCCGGCACCACACTGGCTCGCGACATCCCCGCGAGCCTGCTGCCCGCCGAGGCGGAGCTGCGCGCGATCCGCTGCCCGGTGCTCGCGGTCTACGGCACCGAGTCGGATCTCGCCGAACAGTCGGACTGGCTGGACGAGTTGCTGCCCGGCTGCCGCAGCACCTTCGTCGCCGGCCAGGAGCACTCGGTCCTCATCGAAGCCCCGGACGTGGTCCGCGAGCTCGCCCTGTTCTGGCTGCAGGAGCACGGCGCGGAGCTGCGCGACCCCACCGCGCGGCTCGAAGGGAGGGTCGGATGACCCGGTTCCTCTTCGTGGTCCCGCCGCTCGTCGGGCATGTGAACCCGGCAGTGGGGGTCGCGGCCGAGCTCGCCGCCCGCGGCCACGTCACGGCCTGGGCAGGGCTGCCGGAACTGATCGGCGCTCTCGCCGGTCCGGACGCCGAGGTCTTCCCCTGCGCCGTCGTCCCCGGAACCGCACCGGGCGAGGCGCTGCAGCGACCGCCGGACCTGCGCGGGCCCGCCGCGCTGAAGTTCCTGTGGGAGGACTTCCTGGTCCCGCTCGCAGAGGCGATGGCCCCCGGCGTGGCGGCGGCAGTGGACCGTTTCCGCCCCGACGTCCTGGTGGTGGACCAGCAGGCGGTGGCCGGCGCGCTGATCGCCGAGCGCCGCGGCCTGCCCTGGGCCACCTCCGCGACGACCTCTGCCGAATTCACCGGTGCCCTGAACGGAATGCCGCTGGTGGACGCCTGGATCTCCGGCCTCCTCGCTGACCTGCGCAAACGCATCGGCGACCCCGAGGGGACGGGCGACCCGCGTTTCTCGCCGCAGCTGACCCTCGCCTTCACCACCCCGGAACTCACCGGCCCGGTCACCTCACCGAGCGGCCCGATCCGCTTCGTCGGTCCGTCGATCACGGCTCGTCCCGCAGCCGCCTCCTTCCCCTGGGAATGGCTGGACCCGGACCGCGCGACGGTGCTGGTCAGCCTCGGCACGGCCAACACCGACGCGGGCGCCGCGTTCCTGACGGCCTGCCAGGAAGCGCTGCGGGCCCGCGCCGACCGACTGCAGGCAGTGATCGTCGATCCGGGTGGTGTGCTGGGGAAGCCTGCGCCCGACCCCGACATCCTGGTCCTGCCCTCCGTCCCGCAGCTGCGACTGCTGCCCCGCACCACCGCCGTGATCTGCCATGCCGGGCACAACACCGTCTGCGAATCCCTGTGGCACGGCGTGCCGCTGGTCGTCGCCCCGATCCGCGACGACCAGCCCGTGGTGGCCGCACAGGTCGCGGCGGCCGGAGCCGGCGTCCGGGTGCGCTTCGGCCGCACCGGCGCGGCCCGGCTCGGCCAGGCGGTGGACGCGGTGCTCGACGATCCCGCCCACCGCAGCGCGGCGCAGCGCATCGGCGCCTCCTTCCGGTGGGCCGGCGGCGCGGCCTCGGCAGCCGCCCACCTCGAACAGCTCGACCCCGCTGCCCAGCGAACGGACGGCAGAACCCCATGACAACCGCCTCCACCGACCCGTCCACTGCCAGGGCGGCAGACCTGAAGCAGCAGGTCGCCGCGCTCCGGCCCGCCTATCAGGCGGATCTGGCGAAGGGCACCGAACGGTTCTTCGAACCGCGCCGCGACGACTGCCCATGGTGCGGCTCCGGCCGGTTGCGGGTACGGCTGCGCACCACCGACCTTCTGCAGCACAAGCCGGGAAGCTTCGTCCTGGACAGCTGCCAGGACTGCGGGCACATCTTCCAGAATCCCCGTCTCAGCGGTCCCGGCCTGGAGTTCTACTACCGGGACTTCTACGACGGCCTGGGCGAGCAGCGGCTCGGCGGAGTCTTCGGCAACCGCGTCCGCGCCTACCGCAGCCGCGCCCGGTCCGTGGCCCCGTACACCGCCGCTCCGGGCAGCTGGCTGGACGTCGGCACGGGGCACGGCCACTTCTGCGAGACCGCCCGCGAGGTCTTCCCGGACACCGTCTTCGACGGTCTGGACCTCAGCGAGGGCGTGGAGCTGGCACAGCGGCACGGCCGGCTGAACCGCGGCTTCCGTGGCCCTTTCCCGGAGCTGGCACCCCAACTGGCCGGAACCTACGACGTGGTGAGCATGTTCCACTACCTGGAACACAGCACCGACCCGCGGGCCGAGCTGGCCGCCGCCCGCAGGGCGCTGCGCCCCGGCGGCCTGCTGCTGATCGAGGTCCCCGACCCGGAGTGCCGCTACGCCCGTCTGCTCGGCCGCTGGTGGCTGCCGTGGCTGCAGCCGCAGCACCTCAATCTGGCGCCGGCGGCCAACCTGCGACACCGCCTCGGCGAGCTGGGCTTCACCGTCCTGCTGGAGCAGCACGGTGCGGCGCACGACCCGGTGGACCTGCTGGCCGCCTGCTGGCTGTGGCTGGACGCCAAGGCGCCTCGTGAGGACACACCGTGGCTGCCGGGGCCCCCGCCCGGACGGCTGCGGCGCGCCCTGCGCGGAGCCGTCTTCCTGGCCGGGGTGCCGCTGCTGCTGCTCGCGGCGCTGCTCGACCGCCTGGTCCGGCTCCTCCCCCACCGCGCGCGCCTCTCCAACGCGTACCGGCTGGTGGCCCGAGCCGCGTCCGACGGGCGCTGATCCCGGCTCTCCGCCGCGGATTCGAGCGATCAATCGTCCATCGAGGTAAATGCGCTGATTTTTATTTTCCTGACCCGGAAGGGGCTCCATTACCGCTGTCTTACGCAAAGCTCCCCAGACGTACTCCAGGGCTTCCGGCAGGGCAGTCTGTATCTCGCCCAAGCGAAAGGGAGCAGAAATGCCCGGCATGCGAATCAAAGTCAGGGATCGTGCGGCGCGGCGCAAGCGCCGACTCGTGATCGGAATCCCGCTGGCGCTGGCAGTCGCCGCGGCTGGCGGGCTGGCCTTCGCGGATGTCACGCCGAAGTCGACCCCGGTCAACGGGACCGCGTCGACTTCGTTCAACGGGGTGGCCATGGCCCCCGCATCCGCGGGTGTCACCGCACCCAACATGATGAGCAACAGCACCCTCACGGCGAACATCTCCGTCACCACGGTCAAACTCGCCTCTGCCTTCAGCTACCTGTCGCCGTCCAGCAACGGCATACCGACCTGGACGCGGACCGTCACTGCGGTCGCGCCCAACGGCACCCTGCAGGTGGCCTGGCAGGCGTCCAACTCGGTCCACATCACGCCCGTCAACCGCTGGATGCAGCGGCGCGGGCCGGACGTGGTGATCAACGGAGCCCACGAGATCGGCGGCCTGATCGCCTTCAACAACGGCTTCACCCTGCTGACCCGCGTCTCCGATCACAACAGGTACGGCGAGACCGCCGCAGCGTTGATCCGGGTCGCCAACAACCACGTGGTCTTCTTCGTCAGGCTGACCGGTTCCTCCAGCCATGACACCTCCCCGGTGCTCAACAGCCAACTCACCTGGAACGGCAGCCAGTACACGGCGTACTTCTCCGTACACAGCACGTCCGACTCCGGGCAGTGGGGCGACAAGTTCGTCCCGGTCAGCAGCTCCGGTCGGATGATGTCCGGCGGCTGGGAGTGGGGCTGCCGCGGCAACGTCGGACGCTCCCTCTCCTCGGGCTCCAACTCCTACGGGACCTGCTGGGACGACGGCACCTCCGGCTCCTCGAAGAGCAGCAGCCTCGACCAGATGGCGACCTCCAACGGCCAGGTGGTGGCCCTCTCCGCGCGCGGCCCCGTGACGTGGAAGAAGAGCAACCTCACCTGGAGCGTGAACCCGACCTGGAAGACCAACCAGGTCGTCATCGTCTTCCTCAGCGGCAGCCACTGGAAGCACGCCAACTCGGTCTATCTGACCAGCGATCAGACCACCCAGAACCTCAACGTGCACATCGCGCCCTACGGCAGCGGCGCGATGCTGGTCACCTGGGACTCGTACCGCCACGGGCAGTGGACGGGCACGCACTTCCGTCTGATCGACTCCTGGGGCCGGTTCCTGACGGCGGATCTGGTCCTGACGATCCACGTCTCCGGCAACATCGTGGTGCTCAGCAACGGCGACCTGGCCTGGGCGTTCGTCCAGCAGAGCCCGGCCTGGTACCACGGCGACGGCAACTGGCCGACCACCACGCGCCTGTTCCTGGCGCGGCTGCGGGTCAGCTTCTCGAGCTCCACCAGCTCGCCGTCGTCCTCGCCGACCATGATGTCCCCCTCACCGACGCCCTCACTGATGACCAGTGCGGCGCCGAGCTACTCCTCCAGCACCAACGCCGGCTCCCACTGGTAGCAGGCACAGACAGGACACCGGGTCCCCCGAGCAGACGCTCGGGGGACCCGGTGTCTTTGTCGTGGGCCGGCATCAATAGTTCGTCTCCATATGGATGGAATGTCGCCGGACGCTCTGTTCCATCATGCCTCGTTCGCCAAAATACGCACCGCACTGACAATCCATGCTTTGATCGCCGGGACACGAGGCTGATCCGAAGGTTAGCCATGGCCTCGAAGCCATGTACACGTACTGGCATTCACTGCTGGGTCCGTTCGCGCCGCGCAGCACAGCTCTGGCCCGGTGGCATCAAAGGAGAGCGCTGACGTCGTCAACAACGCACCCCGCTCCACCCTGCCCCGCGACCCCTCACTGCGCTGGAGGCGCCCGACTCCATCGGGACAGGAAGGAGAGGCCATACACACGAAGGTGCCGCAGGCTCCGTGAGCCTGCGGCACCTTCAGTGCGGTGGTGGTGCGGGTTGAATCACATGTGGTGGTGATGGTGCCTGCCGCGACCGCTGACCGTGGCAGTCGGCATGGCGGATGCCGGCGCGCTGGTCGCGCCTGCGCCGGTACCGGCTGCCGGAGCCGAAGCGGCCGCGGGGATGCAGGTGCTGGTCGCCGTACCCGCCGCCGGTGCGGTGGTGGCGGCAGCTGCCGCCGGTGTGGTGGCGGCGCCCGCCGCAGCGGCCGATGTCGCCGTACCGACTGCCGCAGGCGTGCTGGCACCGCCTGCCGCAGCAGCCGATGTCGCTGCGCCGACTCCCGCTGCCGGCGTCGTTGCCATACCCGCCGCAGCCGAAGTGGCCGCGCCAACTCCGCCTGCTGCCGGCGTGGTTGCCGCACCCGCCATACCTGCCGCAGCAGCAGAAGTGGCGGCGCCGGCTCCGGCCGCTGTGGTGGCAGCAGCCGCCGTGGTAGCGGGAGCAGCCGCCGTCGTGGCAGCGGCAGCCGCCGTGGTGGCAGCCGGGGTCGCGGTGCAGGTGGCGGCGGCGACCGGGGTCTGGCCGAGCGGGGTGAAGGTCGCCGCGGTGACGACGCCGTTGCCGTCCATGGTCAACGTGATCGGGTTGGCCACGTTGAGCAGGCCGCCACAGCCCAGGTTGGTGAAGCTCTGATTCGCCCGCATGGCCAGGAAGGTGAAGAGGTTGGTGGCCATCGCCGCGTCCACCGAGGGGGCGTTCTGGAAGATCGCCATGTCCTTGAAGACTCGCTGGATGCCGTTCGGGGAGCCGAAGAAGTTCTGGCAGTACGTGGTGCCGCTGCCGGCGTCGGCGCCGAGCGCTGCCTGGTCCACGCCCTGACGGTAGAGGTTGGTCTTGTTCGGGTCCTGGTTGGCGTTGTTGAGCGTCATCGGGTCGGTCAGCGGCACCAGGGCGATCGGCGCCTGCTGGTTGGCCGCGGCCGAGAGCTCGTCCAGCGGAAGTGCCGCGGACGCCATGCCGTCGCTCGACTGGTCGGGGCGCGTCCACGGGGTGCAGCCCAGGGCCGGGTCGATGAACTGGGTGAGCAGCAGGTTGTCGCTGCCGTTCGCCAGGTCGACGAGGTTCTGGTTCTGCAGGGCGGCCTTGCTGGCGGCGTTGTTCTGCGCGATCGTGCCATTGCCGGTCGCCACGTAGTGGGTCACCACGTTGTCGCTCTGGTCCTGGTCGACCACGGAGAAGTCACGCGTGGTGGGGCAGGGCTGGCCGTCCTTGGCCGTTCCGGCGGCCGGGACCTGCAGCATGTTCGCCTGGATCTCCTGATTGGCCGTCTGGAAGAACGTCGGCGCGTTGCAGTAGGAGAACTGGCCGAATATGGAGCCCTGGGCGCCGTTGATGCAGTTGCCCTGCTGGAGGGCGTTGGCCCCGTTGGCCGACTGCAGGGTGAGGTTGGTGCCGTTGAAGCCGAACCAGATGCCCACGGTGGATCCGGCCGGCACCTGTGGGGTGACCGTGGCAGCCGCGGGCTGGGTGCCCTGGTCGATGACCAAGGGGTCGTACAGCGTCAACTGGCCGTTGTTGGTGAGGATCGCCGCCTCGACGAAGGCGGACTGGCCGGCGTTGGCCTCGTTGCACGGGCCGCCGGCCGCGTTCGTCGCGACCAGCTGATAGGGCGTGGCAAGCCCCTGTGCCGTCAACGGATTGGCCGGAACGACCAGCGAACAGTTCGGGTTGGGCGCCGCCGCGGCGTTGTTCGCCGCGAGCGCCGTCGCCAACCCGCCGGCCACCACGGTGAGCACCACCGACAGGACGGCCCACATCGTCCGCCTCTTGCGCTGTTTGCTGCGCTGGTCGCCCGAGCGGCGCGTCCGCTGGGACGGCATGCGCATGGGCTGCGGGCGCCTGCGTAGTGATCGGTTGCTTGTCATCGAACCACTCCTATCCGACTGCCGTGTCCTGCTGCGTTCGCGGTCCGCACTCGGGGACGGCAGCTCCTCTCCGCACGGGGGGCGGTAGTTCCGGTGGCCGATAGTTGCAGAACCGTAGCCAGGCGCTCTAGCGCCAGGGATATCTGGGCATATACGGACAAGAGCCCACCCTGGGACCACCCTCCACTACCGCCCCAGGCGGCTCGGCTGCGGTCTGTACAGCACGTAAACCCCTGGTGGGACAGGTCCTTGAGGGTTTTTCCGGAACACCGACGGCAACCCGCCGACACCTGCTCCGACCGGCGGTGAGGGACTCCTTACGAGGCCGTTACAGGTCTGTACCGCAGGATCCGCAGACCCCTGAAACAACGTCAGGAAGGGGCCGGCTCGGTCCCGTCTGTCACGTTCGTGAGCGCACTCGCCGGCAGGGGCTGCTCCGCCCAGATGGTCTTGCCGCGCGCGGTCTGGCGGGTGCCCCAGCTCCGGGTGAGCTGGGCGACCAGCAGCAGGCCGCGGCCGCCCTCGTCGAAGGTGCGGGCGCGGCGCAGGTGCGGGGCCGTGTTGCTGCCGTCGGAGACCTCGCAGATCAGCGTGCGGTCACGGACCAGTCGCAGCTGCACCGGTTCCTGGCCGTAGCGGATGGCGTTGGTGACCAGCTCGCTGACGACCAGTTCGGTGACGAACGCCGCCTCCTCCAGGCCCCACCCGGCGAGCGTCCTGCCTGCCCAGCTGCGCGCCTCGGCGACGCAGGCCGGATCCTGGGCGATGTCCAGCGTCGCGACCTGATCGGCGCCGAGGAGCCTGGTGCGCGCGAGCAGCAAGGCCGCGTCGTCCGAGGGGTGCGCGCCGAGCAGGGTGGTGAAGATGGAGTCGCAGGCGGCGTCCAGCGAACGGGACGGAGCGCTCAGCGCGCGGCGCATCACCTCCAGGCCGGCGTCGAGCTCGCGCTCGCGGGTCTCGACCAGTCCGTCCGTGTAGAGGGCCAGCAGGCTGCCCTCGGGCAGTTCCAGCTCGGCGGCCTCGAAGGGCAGGCCGCCGACGCCCAGGGGCGGCCCGGGCGAGAGCCGGACCACTTCGGGCGTGCCGCCGGGCACCAGCAGCACCGGCGGCGGGTGCCCGGCGCTGGCCACCGTGCAGCGTCCGGAGACGGGGTCGTAGACGGCGTACAGGCAGGTGGCGCCGGTCACCGCGATGCCGCTCTCCTCCGGCTGGCCGCTGCCGGCCTCCGCCCGGACGGCGTCCTCCTCGGCGCCCAGATGCGAGACCAGGTCGTCCAGATGGACCAGCAGCTCGTCAGGGGGCAGGTCGACGTCGGCCAGCGTGCGTACGGCGGTGCGCAGCCGTCCCATGGTGGCGGAGGCGTTGATCCCGTGTCCGACGACGTCACCGACCACCAGGGCCACCCTGGTGCCGGACAGCGGGATCACGTCGAACCAGTCGCCGCCGACCCCGGCACTTGCGTCGGCGGGCAGGTAGCGGGAGGTGATCTCCACCGCGGCCTGCTCCGGAAGCCCCGCCGGGAGCAGGTTCCGCTGCAGGGCCAGCGCCGTCGCGTGCTCGCGGGTGTAGCGGCGGGCGTTGTCCACGCACAGGGCGGCACGGCTGGCCAGCTCCTCGGCGAGGAGCAGCTCGTCCCGGTCGAAGGGATCCTGGGACCCGCGGCGGACGAACACGACCACGCCGAGCGTGAGCCCGCGGGCGCGCAGCGGCACGGCCAGGTACCAGCGCAGCTTGAACCGCTGCACCATCGCGGCTCTGACCTCGTCCTCGGCGAGCCAGCGCTCGTGGTCCGGATCCCCGGGCCCGCCGAGGACGGCGAGGCCGGTGGCCAGCGCCCGCGCCGCCGGGGAGAACGGCGGGTAGGTGTCGATCCCGCCCAGCTCGACGACGGTCTCCGGCACCCCCACGTTGATCGACTCGTGCGCGATCCGGCGCAGCGCCACCGAGCCGTCGACCGACCTGAGGACCGGCTCCGCGCCCTTGAGCACGTCCTCCAGAAGATCCACCGTGGCCAGGTCCGCGAACCGGGGCACGGCCAAACGGGCGAGTTCGGCACCGGTCAGCGCCACATCCAGGGAGGTGCCGAGGGAGGTTCCCGCCTCGTTGAGCAGCGACAGGCGCTGCCGTGCCCAGTGCTGCTCGCTGCTGTCGAAGGCCGCGATGGCGACGGCGCACACGGTTCCGGATGGGTCGCGCACCGGCCACATCCAGCTGGTCCTGGAGTACTCCCGACTGGTGGTGGGGAGCTTGATGAGGCTCTCGTAGCTGACCGGCGCACCCGTGTCGAGCACCTGGCGCAACTGCCGGACATACCCCTCGGCGGCCTCGTTCTCGGGCAGCGTCTCGCGGAACGGACGGCCCCTGAGCTCCGTCTCCACCGCGCCCATGATCCGACCGGACGCCTGGTTGAGGCGCCAGTAGCGCACCTCGGTGTCAAAGATCGTCATGGTGACCGGCGACTGGGCGAAGGCCCACTCCACGACCAGCCGGTCGGCGGCGTCCCCGGCCCCCGCCTGAAGCGAACCGGCATCGGGCCCCTCGGCGTCCATCCCGGTCCACCAGCTCCTGTCGACTCGCACGGCCCCCTGCCAGCGTGATCCACCGGCCCCCCGTTATCAACCCGGGATTCCGCCGGATGCAGCCCCGGTGCCGGCCCCAGTCCGTACCCTTGACGGCGCCTGGACGGGAGGCAGCGAGAACTGCGGCGGCAATGGCTCGCGGCGGGAGACACGGGTCGATGCGCCGAGGCCGACGACGACGGCCGCGCCGAGCAGGGCCCAGCCGGCGAAGGCCAGCACGACCGCGACCGCGGCGCACGACACCGCTGCGGCCAGCCGGGTACGGCCGGCCGTGAGCCGGATGGCCGCGGCCGTGCACCCCAGGTAGACGGTGAGGAACAGCGTGGTCGGCAGGGCCACCAGTTGCGCCGTGCTGACCAGGCCGCTCGCCGAGGCGCCGAGCAGCAGCGCGCCGCTGCCGAAGACACCGAGTTGCAGGCCGCGTGAGGGCCGCCCGGTGGGTGCCGGGCCGCGGCGGGCGCGCAGTTCGGCCGCCAGGGCCGCGGCGCCCGAGAGGTAGGCGTTGGTGGCGGCGAGGGTCAGCGCCACGGCCGCGGCCGCGGCGATCACCGGTCCCGCCGGGCCGACCGCGACGCGCAGCAGATCGGCCAGCGGGACGGCGCCGCCGGCCCGGCCGCCGAGCACCGAGATCGTCGCGAACGCCAGCGCGAGGTAGACGACCGCGGTCACGGTGAAGGCGGCCAGGATGATGCGCGGAAGCTGCCGCGAGGGGTTGCGCAGCCGGGTGACCAGCGGGGCGATGGCCTCCCAGCCGACGAAGGACAGCATCAGCACCGAGGCCGCACTGCCCAGCGCGGACCAGCCGTGCGGCGCGAACGGCGTCCAGTTCGCCGTGCGCGCGGCCGGCGCGGAGCCGATGACCGCGACTGCGATCATGACCACCAGGAGGGCCACCAGCACCAGTTGGGCGGTGGTCGTGGCCCGGGCCCCGCCGAGGGTCAGCGCGATCACGACGGCCAGCAGCACGGCGGCCGCGCCCCCGCTCAACGCCCGCCCGCCGCCGAACGGGGCCGCGACATAGCTGCCGCCGATCAGGCAGACCACCGGCGCCCCGCAGACCACCCCCACCAGGAAGCACCAGCCGACCGCCCGTCCGGCCCGGGGTCCGAGCCCGGCTTCGGCGTACGCGGCCACGCCGCCGCTCTTCGGCAGCAGCGTGCCCAGGGCCGTGAACACCCGCGCGAGCAGGGCCGAGAGCGCCAGCAGCCCGATCCAGGCGAGGATCGACGCGGGTCCGGCGAGGTCGGCGGCGAGGCCGGGCAGCAGCAGGACGCTGGGTCCCAGCAGGGCGCCGATGTAGAGGGCGGTGCCACGAACGGTGGACAGATGCGGTGTCTGCGACATGCGAGAAGCATGCTCCGAAAGGCGCGGCACGCGATGGCAAATATCTGCGCCCAGAGCTACTCGGGCGGTGGAATATTCTGCCGTTCAGACCATAGAGTGAATTTCATGCCAGAAGATCGCTTGGACAAGACCGATATCGCCATCCTTGATCGCTTGCAGCGGGACGGCAGGATCGCCAATGTGGACCTCGCCGAGGCCGTCTCCCTGTCCCCCTCCTCCTGCCTTCGCCGCACCAAGGCGCTGGAGGGGGACGGGATCATCGGCGGCTACCGCGCCGAACTCGACCGCACCCGGGCCGGGCTGGGCCTGACCGTGTTCATCGCTCTCAAGGTCGCCCAGCACTCGCGGGAGACGTCCCGTCAGATCGAGAGCGCCCTCGTCGCCATCCCCGCCGTCGTCGCCTGCCATGTCGTCTCCGGCGAGGCGGACTTCCTCGTCGAGGCGGCGGTGTCGGACCTCGCCGCGTACGAGCGACTGCTGCTGGACGACATCCTGGCCATCGAACCGGTCACCGACGCGCGCAGCACCTTCGCCATCCGCACCGTGCTCAGTCGCGGACCGCTCCCGCTCGACCACCTGGCCCGCACGACCAGGCACTGATCACCGGGCGGAGACCTGGACGGTGACGGTGAAGGTGCGTTGGGCCGGAGGGCACGCCATGGCTTCTCCGCAACTGGTGCGCGAGGCGGTCACGGTGGCCGTTCCGCTGCGCAGGGCGGTGAAGCCGGCGCTGAGGGTGCCACAGCCCGAGCCGGGGTGGCAGCCGGAGGCCGTCGGCGTGACCGCGGGGACGGCGGGGCCGAGCGGCCGGAGTACCGCGACGGCGGAGCTGGTCGGGGGCTTCCAGTAGGTGCTGTGCAGGGTGATCTGCAGGGTCGAGCCCACCGGCAGCGTGACGGTGCCGCCGGAGGCGTGTTCGTCCAGGGTGACCTGGCGCGGGCCCGAGCTGCTCGGCGAGGCGGACGCGGGCGGCTGAGGCGTCTGCGCCAGGGTGGAGGCGCAGCCTGCCAGGCCCAGCGCCATAAGGAGGATGGCGGCCAGGGTGCCACGGTGTGCTGGGACGGGCCTGGAGGTCATGGTGGCCCTTTCGGTCGGTGCGGGGCGGGGCAGTTCGGGTATCCGGGGATGGGACGGCCGTGTCCCGGGAGGGGTTCCCTCCCGGGACACGGTCACCGGTGTTCAGTGGGCGCCGCGTGGGGCGCCCGGGTCAGGAGACGGCGATCAGGAGACGGTGACGTTGTCGTAGTAGGTGTACGTGGGGTCACCCGGGTAGTTGTCGTCCTTGCTGGTCAGGGTGAGGGTGTAGGAGTGGCCCGCGGTGATCGTGGCGGACTTGGTGATCCAGCCGGAGGAGGACACGCAGGTCTTGGCCAGCACCGTGGTGGTGGTCCCGGAGGTGTTGTCCTTCAGCGTGGCGGTGGCCCAGTCGTAGGTCACGGTGTCCGGGCAGGTCACGTTGTAGTCGAAGGACAGCTTGGTGCTGCCGGTGGGCGCGGTGAAGGTCTGCGCCACCGAGGAGGTGTTGGACGGGCTGGTGGAGCCGACCATCGCGCCGTAGCTGCCGCTGTGGGCGGCCGACGTGATGACAGTGGTGGTCCCGGTCGAGGTCCAGCCGGACAGGCTGCCGGTCTCGAAGCCGCCGTTGGTCACGCCGCCGCCACCGCTGGAGCTGGTGACCGCCCAGCTGAACGAGGTGCTGCCGGTGGCCGACGTGCCGTCCTTGGCGGTCACGGTGACCGAGGAGCTGCCGGTGGCGGTGGGGGTACCGGAGATCAGGCCGGTGGAGGAGCTGATGGACAGTCCGGCCGGCAGACCGGTGGCCGAGTAGGTGAGGGTCTGGCCGCTGCCGGAGTCGCTGGCGTTGATCTGCAGCGAGACCGCGGTGTTGACGGTGGTGCTCTGGCTGCCCGGGTTGGTGACGGTCACCGTGTTGCCGGTGCTGCCGCCGCCGACGATCGGGTGCGTGATGGCGCAGGCGTTGGTGTCGTTGGACCAGCTGGCCTGCTCGGCGAAGGTACCGGTGCCCATGGTCACGTTGGCGGCGCCGCCCGTGGTGCCCGGCGACAGCCAGGCGCACTCGTCGGAGTTCTCCTGGCCGTTGTAGGAGCTGCCGGTGTTGTTGGTCCAGCCCCCGGCCGGGTTCTGGTCCGACATCATCTCGTGCCACTCATGGCCCAGCGTCATGGTCCACCCGTCCAGGGTGCCGGGCGAGTTGATGAAGCCCACCCCGCAGCCGGAGCCGGAGTCCATGTTGTAGGGCTGGTTGCTGAAGGCGATGTCGCCGTAGCTGGAGGAGACCGCGCCGCCGGTCAGCGTGGAGTCGCCGTTGTAGTCGTGCCAGGCGCAGTACTGGCCCTGGTAGCTGTCGGGGTTGGTCCCGTGCGGTGAGAGGATCACGTAGTAGGCGTCGCGGTTGGCGGCGGCGGTGGTGTTGCCGAAGTGCGCGGCCGCGTTCACCGCCTCGACGCCGAGCTGGTGGCCGCTGGCGGCGCTGGGCGAGGCGCCGGCGTTGTCGTACCACACCCCGGCCAGCACACCCCCGGACTGGTAGGGCACGAAGGTGGCGTTGCTGGGGCAACTGGTGGCGCCGGTGGACACGTTGGGCCCGTCGCACCACTGGGTCAGGTCCGCGGACCACAGTTCGCTGCCGGTGCCGATGCCCTTGAACATCTCCTGGGCCACCGGGGCGGCCCCGTCGGCGTCGCCGGAGAACGTCGAATCCCCGGCGGAGTTGGTGCTCTTGGTACCCCACTGGGTCCCGTAGAAGACCAGGTACACCTTGGAGTGGCCGCTCTGGACGCCGATGCCGTCGATGCCGCCGCCGTAGGACAGGGTCTCGGGGCCGGTGGCCACGTTGGGAGAGATCTGAGCGGCCGCCCAGTCCTTCATCTTGGTGTTCTGCTGCCGGGTGGGCACCACGCCGTGGCGGTAGGAGTGCTGGTAGGCGGGGCTGTAGGGGTTGGCGACCGAGTGGGTCTGCGGGTGCGCGCCGAGCGCGGCACCGGCCTGCGGTGCGGCGGCGGCCAAGCCGACGGCGGCCAGCGCCAGACCGAGCAGCCCGGTCAGGACCGGTCGGCGTGGGCGCAGCGGGGTGTGGGGTGTCCCCATGGCTGAGGGTTCCTCTCATGCTGATGGCGTGTACGCCGGTGGGCGACACGGGATCGCGTGCATGGAACAGGGGTTGAGCATTCGGTGCCGGCCGCTCCCCCAGTGCCTGGTCCACGACAGCTCCGCGGTGTCCCGCACCGTCCCGGGGCAGGCGCAGTCCCCCCTGTACGGGGTGAGGGGTGTCGCCCCGTAGAGACTTCGCCTACGAATGGAACGGACGGCGTACCGGCGGAGCTGTCGTGGAGTCAGGGATCAGGCAGTCCCGGGGGATCTCCCATGTGACACCACCTCAAGTGGTGTATGGGCTGCCGGGCAGAAGCAAAGCAGAATTGACGAACGGGGGTCAATACCCGGTCAGGCAGGCAATTCCAGGGTGAAATGCTAAGAACTCCCTAAGATTGCAGATGAGAACCACTGCAAACCTTCGAAATCTCCCGCGCGGCCACAGTAAAAACATTGGCTTCCCACAGTGCAACCCTCGGCGGCGGCCGGCTTCCCCGCCTTTCAGAATGGTCCAGACCATTGACGCGTATGCATCACTATGGTGAAGTGTGTCCCCAAAGGGCACCCAAACCCCCAGAACCTCGCACGCGCGACCCCACCTCTCCGGAGCTGACATGCGGTCAACTTGGTGCAGAACGGCCATAATCTGGCTCGGCGTGATGGCAGCCCTGATCCTGTCGGTGTCCGGCTCCGGGAGTACCGCGGTCGCAGCCGCGGCCGGGACGACCATCTGCAACAAGTACTGCGACGGCCGCGACCCCGCCCTCTCCCCACAGGACCGGCAGCCGGTGACGGCCACGATCTACGGCCGGACCGTCGTGCTGCACGTCGACGACACCGACGCGATGGGCTGGGCCTCGATCGCCACCGCCAGCCCGAACGACGAGGTGTGGCTGGACCGGTCCTTCGACGGCGGCCGGACCTGGAGCTCGGGCAGCAAGCTGGGAGACACCACCGTGCCGTCCGGGCAAGGGGGTTGGCGCACCCTGATGTACAACGTCGACGACTGGAACAATCTCGGCGTCGGCGCACTCCGGGCCTGCGGCAAGGCGGGTGACCGCACCGAGATCGCCTGCACGCCCTGGGCCCGCACCACCTGGAACGCCTACAGCCGCCCGACCGCGGCGGTGACCGCGCTGATGGAGTCGTACAACCTCGGCACCGGCCTGTTCGACACCACCGGCTGGTGGAACTCGGCCAATGCGCTGACCGCTGTCATCGACAACATCCGGGTGACCGGGATGGCCAGCTACACGTACGCCATCGCCACCACCTACAACCTGCAACTGTCGGCCCAGAGCGGCAACTTCACCGACGACTACAACGACGACACCGGCTGGTGGGGGCTGGCCTGGGTCGACGCGTACGACCTGACCGGCGACAGCAGGTACCTGAACACCGCCCGCGCCGACGCGGACCGGATGGCGCAGTACTGGGACTCGGTGTGCGGCGGCGGAGTGTGGTGGAGCACCGCCAGGACCTATAAGAACGCCATCGCCAACTCCCTCTACCTGGAGCTGAACGCCGCGCTGCACAACCGCATCGCGGGTGACTCGGTCTACCTCGGCCGGGCGCGCGCGGAGTGGTCGTGGTTCTCCGGCACCGGCATGATCAACGGCTCCAACCTGGTGAACGACGGCCTCACCACCTCGACCTGCGCCAACAACGGGCAGGCCGTCTGGTCCTACAACCAGGGTGTGCTGCTCGGCGGTCTGGCCGAGCTGTACCGGGCCGCCACCGACCCGGCCCTGCTCACCCGGGGCCGACAGCTCGCGGACGCGATGACCACAACCACGTCGCTGAACTCCGGCGGGATCCTGCGCGACCCGTGCGAGGGCGGCGACTGCGGCGCCGACGGCCCCTCCTTCAAGGGCGCCGCCGTCCGCGGGCTCAGCGCCTTCAACGCCCAACTGTCCGACCGCCCCTACACCGCCTACCTCCAACGGCAGGCCGCGTCCGCCTACGCCAACGACCGCAACGCACTCGACGCGTACGGGCTGCACTGGGCCGGGCCGCTGGACACGACGGACGCCGCCCGCCAGCAGAGCGCCGTCGACCTGATGAACGCGGCACCCTGACACACCCTGAAGCGGATCGGTCCGGTGGCGATGTGAGCGCCGTCGGACGGATCCGGCCTGTCAACACCCCCTGCACTGCCCACTCCCGACCCGAAGGACCCCCACATGTCCCTCACGTCCCGTGGCAGATCAGCGCCCCGCAACCTGCTTGCGGTGCTCACAACGCTGGCCCTGCTGCTCGCCGCGCTGCTCGCCCTCCCCCTCACCGCGCCCCAGCCCGTGCACGCCGAGAGCAACGGGATCGGCCAGAAGCCCGCACTGGGCTGGAGCAGTTGGAGCTACCTCAGGAAGAACCCCACCGCCTCCGCCATCGAGGCACAGGCCGCGGCGCTCAGGAACAGCGGGCTGAGCTCGGTCGGCTACAGCTACGTGAACGTCGACGACTTCTGGTACCAGTGCCCGGGCAGCCAGGGCCCCAACGTAGACGGCTACGGGCGCTGGGTGACCGACGCGTCGAAGTTCCCGGCCTCCGGCTCCACCAACGGCATCCAGGCGGTGGCGGCCTATGTGCACTCGCTGGGGCTGAAGTTCGGCCTCTATGTGACGCCGGGCATCTCCCACCAGGCCGTCACGCTCAACACGCCGATCCTCGGCACGAGTTACCACGCCGATGACATCGCCACCAGCAGCAGCGAGAAGAACTACAACTGCGCCGGCATGGTCGGCATCGACTACACCAAGCCGGGTGCGCAGGCCTTCGTCAACTCCTGGGCCGACCAGTTCGCGGGCTGGGGCGTCGACTACCTCAAGATCGACGGAGTGGGCCCCTCCTACGTCTCCGACGTCCAGGCGTGGTCCACGGCCCTGCAGCAGACCGGCCGCCAGATCCACCTGGAACTCTCCAACCAGCTCAGCATCTCCGACGCCGCCACCTGGCAGCAGTACTCCAACGGCTGGCGCACCGGTGACGACGTCGAGTGCTACTGCGGCAGCGGCAGCTTCCCGCTCACCGACTACGGCAACGTCAAGCTCAGGTTCGACCAGGCCGCCACCTGGCAGCCGTTCGGCAACACCGGTGGCTGGAACGACTACGACTCGATCGAGCTGGGCAACGGCAGCAACGACGGCCTCACCGCGCCCGAGCGGCAGACCCAGCTCAGCCTCTGGTCACTGGCCGCCTCGCCCTTGCTCCTCGGCAGCGATCTCACCAGTCTCGACTCGACCGACCTCGGCTACCTGAAGAACACCGACGTGCTCGCGGTCGACCAGGACGGCGTGGACGCCACCCGGATCAGCAGCGACGGCGTCACCCAGGTCTTCGCCAAACGGGAGAGCAGCGGCGCGTACGTCATCGGCCTGTTCAACACCAACACCTCCGTCGCCAAGAACGTCGGCGTCTCACTGCTGAAACTCGGCCTCTACGGCAGCGCGAACCTCACCGACCTGTGGACCGGCGCCTCGCTGGGGACGGCGAGCGGCAGCTACACCGCGACCGCCGTGCCGCCCGGCGGAGTGACGCTGATCCGGGCCGTCCCGGCGTCCGGCACCGGCGGCACCGCCGAACTGGTCGGCGCCGGCTCCGGCAAGTGCCTCGACGTGTACGACAACGGGACCGATCCCGGCGCAAGGACCGAACTGTGGAGCTGCGGCGGCGGCGCCAACCAGCTCTGGACGCCCACCTCGACCGGCGAACTCCGGGTGAACGGCGCCACCGAGTGCCTGGACGTGACGGGTTCCGCGACCGCCGCCGGCACCGCCGTCGAGCTGTTTCCCTGCAACGGCGGAGCCAACCAGAAGTGGTCGGTGCGGTCCGACGGCACGGTCGTCGGCACCCAGTCCGGGCTGTGCCTGGACTCCGCCTCGGGCGGCACGGCCAACGGCACCGGCATCGTCATCCAGGGCTGCGACGGCCAGCCCTCCCAGCAGTGGTCCGGTCTGAGCGTCAGCACGACCACCGGCTACGAGGCCGAGTCCTCGGCCACCACCCTCAGCGGCGGCGCCGCGGCGCAGAGCTGCACCTACTGCTCGGGCGGCCGGAGCGTCGGCTTCGTGGGCGAGGGCGGCACACTCGCCTTCACCTCGGTCCAGTCCACGACCTCCGGCAACCACCAGGCAGTCATCGCCTACGCCAACGGCGACTCCACTGCCCGGCAGGCGTATGTGTCGGTCAACGGCGGGACGGCGCAACTGGTGACCTTCCCGCCCACCGGCGGCTTCATCGACCCCGGCTGGACGACGGTCACCCTGCCGCTGTCGGCCGGCAGCAACACCGTCACCTTCTCCAACCCCGGCGCCTACGCCCCGGACTTCGACCAGATCGACGTCATCGGGTAGGCGGACACCCGCTGGCCCCGGATCAGACCTGGTCCGGGGCCAGGACGATGTCGAAGCGGACCCTCGCCCAGCCGGCGTCCCCGAGGTCGCGGCCGTCCGGGGTGGGGGTGCCGGGGGTCTGCTCGTGGAAGTCCTTGACGAGCGACTCCTTGACGCCGAAGACGCTGTCGCTGTCCAGCCGCTCGTCGCCGCGCACGAAGATGTGCGTCACCAGGGTCCGCAGCCCCTCCGCGCTCACCATGAAGTGCAGGTGCGAGGCGCGCATCGGTGAACGCCCGGTCGCCGCCAGCATCCTGCCGACCGGGCCGTCGTGCGGAATGGGGTAGGGCGTGGGGGTGATCGCCCAGAACCGGAACGAACCGTCCTCGGCGCTGAAGAGGTGTGCCCGTCCCGCCGTGCGGTCGTCGTCGTACTGCAGGTCGTAGAAGCCGTCCTGGTCGGCCTCCCAGACCTCGATCCGCGCGCCCGGCACGGGTTTGCCGCCGGTGTCGACGACCGTCCCCTCGACCCAGCACGGCTGACCGTTCGCGCCGCCGGCGATGTCGCCGCCGAGCTCGACCAGCGGGGCGTCGTCCACGAAGAACGGGCCGAAGACGGTCGCCTCGGTGGCGTCGGCGTACGCCTCGTTGTTGATCGCGATCGTCTGCATCGAGGCGCCCAACGTGTCCGACAGCAGGATGAACTCCTGCCGCCGCTCGTCGGTGATGTGCCCGGCCGCAGTCAGGAACTCGATGCCCTGCTGCCACTCGTCCTCGCTCAGCCGCACCTCGCGCAGAAACGCGTGCAGATGCCTGACCGCCGCCTGCATCAGCTGCCTGAGCCGGGGGTCGGCGGTGCCGTCGAAGGAGGCGAGCACGCGCGCGGTCAGCTCCGCCTCGCGCGCCTGCTGCTCGGCGGAGACCGGCTCGGCGGAGACCGGCTCGGCGGAGACCGGCTCGGGGGTGTCGGCGCTCATCGGGGGTCTGCTCCTTCCCACGCCGCGTGCAGCAGGCGCGCGAGGTTGTGGGAGTCGACGGGGGTGGGGTTGTCGGCGGGCACGGCCGGCAGGATCGCCTCGACCGCGTCGGGGATGTCGGCCTCGCTCAGCCCGTAGTCGCGCAGGGCTGTCGGGGCGTCAAGTTCGGTACGGAGCTGCCGCAGACCCTCGACTGCCGTCCGGGCGTCGAAGGCCACGGCGATACGGCGCTCGGCCTCGGGTGCGTTCGGCACGTTGAACGCCAGGACGTACGGCAGGACGACGGCATGCGTCTGGGCGTGCGGCAGGTCGAACCTGCCGCCCAGCACATGGCAGATCTTGTGGTGCAGCCCGGAGCCGGCCGACGCGAAGGCCACCGCCGCCAGGTAGGCGCCGTAGAGCGCGTACTCGCGCCCCTCCAGCCCCCGCGGGGCCGCGACCACCTGCGGCAGGCCGATGCGCAGTGCGCGGATGCCCTCAGCGGCGAGCGCCCGGTCGATCGGGTCGGCGCGCGGCGCCCACATCGAGTCGACGCAGTGCGCCAGCGCGTTGAGCCCCGAGGCGACGCTCATCGCGACCGGCAGGCCGAGCATGAGGCTCGCGTCGTAGACGATCGCGCGCGGCAGCACCCGGGCGTCGACCCCGGTGGTCTTCTTCGCGCCCTCGGTCAGCCCCCAGACGTTGGTGGCCTCCGACCCGGCGTAGGTCGTCGGCACCGCCACGATCGGGACGCCCGCAGTGAGCGCGACCGCCTTCGCCAGCCCGGTGGTGGACCCGCCGCCGACGCACACGATCGCGTCGACGTCATGGGCGGCGGCCACGGACCTGGCCCGCTCGGCCACCTCAACGGGTACGTGCATGACCACCTCGTCGTGGCGCACGGCCACCGGCAGTCCGGCCGTGACGGACTCGGCCAGTTCGCGCTCGCCCTTGCCGGCGATGACCATCACCCGCCGGGCGTCCAGGCGTTCGGTCTCCGCGGCGACCGCCTGCGCTGCCTCGCCCGACCCGAACAGCACCCGCTGGGCCAGTCCCTCGTGCTCGAAGCGCATCTCTCAGACCCCGTTCCGGCCCAGCACGGACGCGAGCGCGTCGTGCAGTGCCCGCACCGGGTCGGCCGGCAACGAGCCGCTCCGCCAGGCGATGTGCTTGTCGGGTCGGACCAGCAGGGCTCCCGCCTCCTCCACCTCGCGCACCTTGGCCCAGTCGTAGTAGAGGTCGGTGACCTCACGGCCCGGGCCGATGACGACCGTCGCCAACGGTACGCCGAGTTCCTGTGCCACCTTGTCGGCCGCCGCCGCCCAGGCCTCGCCTGCGATGCCGGTGATCAGCGTGAAGCGGTCGTACGGCGCCAGGTCCATCATCGCGAACCTGCGCCGGTTGTCGCCCACCCACGCATGCGGCAGGTGCGAGCCCGGCACGGTCGACGCCTGGTAGTAGAGATCCGGGTCCCGGGTCGGCACGGGCGGCGGGGAGCCGTCGGAGACGATCGCGGACGACCGGTAGAACTGGCCGAGCTCGACACCGTGGGCGTTGAACTCGTAGTTCTTCAGCTCCATCGCCGCGACCAGCGCGGCGCGCTTGGCGGCGCCCTCGGGGGTGTTGGCCTTGCGCTCCTCGATCTGCTCGATCTGCTCGATCATCTCGGCCTCGTTCTTCGCCTCGGTGACGCCCAGCGCCACGAAGATGTCGACGAACTCACGGCTGGACTTGTTGGCCCGCTTGACGATCCGTTCGGCGACCGGCGCGCGCTCGGCCGAGTAGGTGTCCAGCAGCGAGGGCGCGGCCTGACCGCGGAGCACCGCGGCCAGCTTCCAGGCCAGGTTGTACGAGTCCTGCACCGAGGTGTTGGAGCCCAGGCCGTTGCTCGGCGGGTGCCGGTGGATGGCGTCACCGGCGCAGAACACCCGGCCCTGCTGCAGGTGCGTCGCGTACATCTCGTTGTTGCCCCACAGCGAGGTCCCGGTGATCTCGACCTCCAGCTCCGGCATGCCGAGCAGGTTGCGGACGATCTGCTTCGCGGCGGCCTCGTCGACGGTCGGCGGCTCGTCGTCGATGTCGTAGCCCCACACGATGAGCCACTCGTTCCACGGCCGCACCATCCGCACCAGCCCGGCCCCGATGCCGCCCACGTTCGAGCCCGGCTGGACCACCCAGTAGAGCACCGAGGGACGGTGACCCACGTACGGCGCGATGTCGGCCTTGAAGGTGATGTTCATGGAGCCGGCGATGTCCATCCGCCCCTGGTAGGGCAGGCCGATGTCGGCGGCCACCTTCGAGCGGGCGCCGTCGGCGCCGATGAGGTACCGGGCGCGGATCGTGTACTCGCTGCCGGTGAGCCGGTCCAGCACCCGCACGTCCACGCCGTCGGCGTCCTGGGTGTGCGACAGGTACTCGGTGGAGAACCGCGCCTGGGTCCCGCGCACCGTCGCGTTCCTGACCAGGATCGGTTCCAGGTAGGTCTGCGGGATGTCCACCGTCAGGCACGGCGAGGCGAGCTGGTAGTCGGCCTCCCGGGCCGGGCTGGTGCCCCAGGTGCGGATCCGGCCGATCTCCTCACCGGCGATCGAGGTGCAGAAGACCGTGTCGCCCACCAGCGCGTGGTCGGTGGCGTCCGCGAGCACCTGGTCCTCGATGCCCATGTCCCGGAAGATCTCCATCGCGCGCTGGTTGGTGATGTGCGCGCGGGGGGTGTTCGCCGTCCACCGGTACTTGGTGATCATGATGTTCGGGATCCCGAGCTCCGCCAGGAACAGCGCCGCGGCGGAACCGGCCGGGCCGGACCCCACGACCAGCACGTCGGTCTCGACCACCCCCACCGGAACCTCGGTCTCGGTCTGGCCGTCGTCGAACACGGGCATCGCTGCTCCGCCTTCCGCCGTGACCGGCCGCTCTGCCGGTCTGTGACTGACACTGTCGTGCCGCCACGGTGGAATGCCGAAGCCGGAACTCCGTAGTCGGCGAATAGCGACAGGACTGGCCTTTCTAGTCAGTCTGCACGGCTCGCGCCGCCGCCGCCCGGCGCCGCACATCGCCGGCCCGCTCGCCGAAGCGGGCGCCGAAAGCGCGCGAGAAGTGGTCCGCCGAGACAAAGCCGCAGGCGTGCGCGACCTCGGCGATCGTCATCGACACGGCCTTGGGCCCGCGCAGCATGGCGCGCGCGGTCGCCAGCCGCCGCTCCAGGACGTACTTGGGCAGCGTGGTGCCCTCCTCGGCGAAGACCCGGGACAGCTGCCGCGTGCTGATGCCGATGCCCGCGGCCACCTGCGCCGCGCAGAGCCCCGGGTCGGCCAGGCGGCTCCCGATGAAGGCGCGCGCGGCGGCCAGATGGGCCGGCGACAGCCGGTCGCGGCCGCCGGTGGCCAGCTCCGCCACCAGTTCGAGCACCGTGCGCTCGTCGGCGGCCACCGGATCGACGGTCCGCGCCGCGCGCCCGACCTGGCGGGCGAGCGCGGCGGCATACGCGCTCCCGCCCTCGCCGAAGTCGACGACGATCGGATCGGACAGCCGCGCGACACCCGTCACCCCGGCGAACACCTCACGGGGAACCTTGACGACCAGCTCCTCCAGCCCGCGCGAGAAGCCGCGCACAAACGGCCGATCGGCGTCGCAGATCAGCAGTTGGCCCGGACGCACCACCCGGACGCCGTCCCGGTGGTAGAAGAACGCCTCGCCCGCCAGGCTGAAGTAGAGGGCGATCGCCTCGGCCGGCCGCCGCCGGATCACCTCGACGTCCCGCTCCACCACGTGGGAGGTCCCGCGCACCCGGGCCAGCTGGACCCGGTCGAGCTGGACGTTGAGCTCGGTGGCCTCGAACGCGGTCGCGTCGATCGTCCGGCAGCGCAGACCGATCAGCGCCTCGGCGTTGTGGCCCTCCCACAACTCGATACGCCGCTGGTCGGGCAGCCCGACCGTGCTGAACTCGACCGGCCCCGGACCGGGCGCCTCGGCGGTGAGGTGCGTCATAGCCACACCGTACCGTCGCTTCGTTCGGTGCGGGATTCCCCCGGCCCGTCAGTCGGCCGGGTCCAGGGAGCGCGAGCGCTGCTGGACACCGGGTACGCCGTACGGGTAGTCGGACACGACCGGCGAGCTGGCCTCGTCCAGCTGCGCCGTCTCCTTCTCCGACAGGTGCAGGTCGGCGGCGGCGAGGTTGTCGTCGAGCTGTTCGAGCGTGCGCGCGCCGAGGATCACCGAGGTGACGGCGGGCCGGTCCGCGACCCAGGCCAGGGCCACCTGCGACAGCGACACTCCGCGTCCCTCGGCGACCTGCCGCAGCGTTTCGATGACCTGCCAGGTGCGCTCCTGCGCATTGCGCGGGGCATAGGCCTCCATGCCGCGCCGCGGGTCCTCACCCAGTCGGGTCGCACCGGTCGGGCTCTGGTCGCGCCGGTACTTCCCGGTCAGCCAGCCGCCGGCCAGCGGCGACCACGGCAGGATCCCGATGTTCTCGTTGCGGCAGACGTCCACCAGCTCGAACTCGATGTCCCGGGTGAGCAGGTTGTACTGGGGCTGCAGCGTCACGATCGGCGCGCGCCGGTGGAACCGCGCCAGCAACGACGCCTTCTGCAGCTGCCAGCCGAGGAAGTTGCTGACGCCCGCGTACCGGATCTTGCCGGCCCGCACCGCGTCGTCGAAGAAGCCGAGCGTCTCCTCGATCGGGGTCAGCGGATCCCAGGCGTGCGCCTGGTAGAGGTCGACGGACTCGACCCCGAGCCGCCGCAGGCTGGCGTCCAGGGCCCGGGACAGGTGAGTGCGCGTCAGGCCGGCGTCGTTGGGCCGCTCCCCCATCGGGAAGCGTCCCTTCGTCGCGATCACCACCTGGTCCCGCGTCCCCGGCCGGGCCGCCAGCCAGCGGCCGATGATCTCCTCCGACACCCCGCGGGAGTACACGTCGGCGGTGTCGATGAAGTTCCCTCCGCGTTCGACGAACCGGTCGAGCTGGGCGTGGGACGCCTCCTCGCTGCTCTCCTTGCCGAACGTCATCGTGCCCAGACACTGCGCGGACACCACCGTGCCGGTGCTGCCCAACGTGCGGTACTCCATCGGTCCACCTCTCGTGTCAGGATCCGATGTCGAGTCTGCCGGTCGAGAATTAAGCTGTCCAACAGCGGAATCTGATGACTTTGAGCAGCAGAAGTGATGAACCGCGCACCACCGGCGCCGTCCTACCGGGCGCCGACCTCGTCGCGCCAGCTGTGCGCCGGGCGGTAGCCCAGCACCCTCCGGGCCTTGTCGATGGAGAGCAGCGTCTCGTGCGGGCCGACCTCGCGCCGCCGCGGGACGTCCGGGTAGACGGCCTTGAGCAGTTCGTCGTTGGGCCGCGACATCACCGTGTCGGGGCTGGCGATGATGAAGACGTCGGCCCCGGCGGCCTGGTGGTCCAGGGCCAGGCGCACGGCCTGGGCCCCGTCGCGGGCGTCGATGTAGCCCCACAGGTTCCAGCTGCGCAGGGCCGGATCGGCGTCGTAGGAGGGGAAGTCGGCGTAGTCCACGACGTCCATCACATTGGAGAAGCGCAGTCCGATCATCTTCAGTTCCGGGTCCCAGCGGCAGAACTGAGCGGCCATCTGCTCCTCCAGGTGCTTGCCCAGGGAGTAGGTGCTCTCCGGGCTCGGCGGGTACCCCTCGTCGGCCGGAACGTACGGCGGCGGGGTGTCGAAGGGCAGGCCGAGTACGGTCTCGCTGGAGGCCCAGACGATATTGCGGATCCCGGCGACCCGCGCGGCGGCGAACACGTTGTACGAGGCCGGGACGTTGTTGGCGAAGGTCGCCGCGTTGGGACGCAGCCCGGGTGCGGGAATGGCGGCGAGGTGCACGACGGCGTCCACCCGCGCGTAGCGGTCGTCCACCGCGGTGAGAGCCCCCACGACCTGTCCGAAGTCGGTGAGATCGACCTTGACGAACGGACAGATCTGTTCAGCCGGCGCAGCCGTGTCGACATTGACGACCTGTCGGCCGTGGGCGGTCAGGTCCGCGATCACGGCGCGCCCGAGCTTCCCACTGCCCCCGGTGACGACGACCCGTCCACTCATGCGCTGCTCCTTCATCCGTTCCACCTGTTCCATCCGGTCAGTGCCGCTCCGATTGTCGCGCGTCGTCAGCTCTGGACCAGGACGGTCGCCAGGTCGGACAGTGCCGCATTGGTCCCGGCCAGGTCGAAGGCGGCCGGGTCGAACTCGGTGGCGGTGTCGAAGCCGAGCCATTCCAGGCGTTCGTCGTGGTCCTCGTGCTGGGGGTCGCCGAGGATCGCGATGAGTTCCTGGTATCCCCCGATGCCGCCGCAGTCCTCGGGCGGGCCGGCCCAGCGGCCGGTGAGACAGCGGGGGTAGGCGGTTCCCGGCTCGGCCGCGGCGATGGACTCGACCAGCAGGTCGTGTTCCCAGTTGTCGCCGAAGTCGTAGGTGTAGCGGAGTCGCGCGCCGACCCGCGGGGCCACCTGGTCGAGGCGCTGGGCGGCGGCGCTGCGGATGTCGAGGTCGCGGTCCGCGACGCCGTAACGGCCCTGCGGGGTCTCGAAGTCCCACAGGTGGTAGTCCTGCCAGCCGAACGCCCGCTGGATCACCTGGTGCAGTTGCGCCAGCGTGCCGCGCGAGGGCACCTCCAGACGGCGCCAGATCGGCGGGCTGGAGTCCCGCAGCGTGACCTTGACGGTGTGAACGGAGTTCGCGTGCCTGGTGTTCGACATGCCCGCCATCCTTCGTCGAGTCCACGATCGGCTCCCGTAACTGGATCCGACCGCACCGCGTTGAGTAGATCATGATGAAGAAAACGCTGGCCACAGCGACACTCGCGGCGGCTCTTGTGAGCGGCGCCCTCCACATTTCGGCGGCTGCCGCCGACCCCTCGGCAGGTACGGTATCCGCGAATCCGACCGGGACGGTCTCCAGGGACGGGACCCTCACCCTCTCGGGTACGTACCGCTGCTCGGCCGGGGCCGGCCGAGGGCCGGTCTTCGTCTCCAGCAGCGTGCAGAAGGAGTCCGTGCAGCACAGCGTCGGCGGCACCGCGGCAGTCTGCGACGGCCTGGAGCACACCTGGGTGAATCAGGAGAAGCCCGGAGACGGAACAGCGTTGAAGCCGGGACCGGCCAACGTCTCGGCAACCCTGATGCGCCTGGACAGCAGCAGCGGACTGCCCCTTCCCGCCATCCTCGCGACCGACCGGCACCAGATCGACCTGCAGCCCGCGAACGGCTGAACCAGCGGGACGGCCCGGGGAGCCGATCGGCTCCCCGGGTACGCGGCTGCGGCGCAACCGGTCAGGAATGGAGAAGCACCCGCTCCAGGGCCGCGACTAGCGTGAATCCCATGAACTCCATCGAATCAGTCACCCTCGACGTGGCCGACCCCAAGGCCGCCGACCACTTCTACAACGAGGCATTCGGTCTGGGCTCCCGGGTACTCCTGCGGGCCTCCGAGGCACCGACGACCGGCTTCCGCGGGTTCACGATGTCGCTCATCGTGTCCCAGCCGTCCACCGTCAACACCCTCATCGGCGCCGCCCTCGACGCCGGCGCCACACCGCTGAAGGCTCCCGCGAAGTCCCTCTGGGGCTACGGCGGCGTCGTGCAGGCGCCGGACGGCACCATCTGGAAGGTCGCGACCTCGTCGAAGAAGGACAAGGGCCCGGCCACCCGGGAGATCGACGAGATCGCACTCCTGCTGGGAGTCGAGGACATGGCCGCGAGCAAGCGGTTCTACGTCGACCGCGGCCTCACCGTGGCCAAGAGCTTCGGCAGCAAGTACGTCGAGTTCGCCACGCCCTCCAGCCCCGTCAAGCTGGCGCTGTACGGGCGCAAGGCCCTGGCCAAGGACGCCGGCGTCGCGGCGGACGGCAGCGGATCGCACCGGGTCGCGATCGGCGTCGACTCCGAGCCGTTCACCGACCCGGACGGGTTCGCCTGGGAGGTGGCCCAGAAGTGAACCCGAGGCACCAGGGGCGCCGGTCACCCGACCGGCACCCCACGGCCCGACCTACCTGGTGAACCCGTCGAGCTGAGCGTGGAGCATGGACTTGAGCGCGTCGAGCAGCTCGTCCGCGTCGGCGGGGTCACCCCGGAACGCCTCCTGGATCACGGCGTCGGCGGCGAGGAACGCGACGTAGCAGGCCGTCGCGGCGGCCGGGCTGTCGGGCAGCAGTAGCCGTGCGACGAGGAACCGGTGCACACCGGCCGCCATGTCGCGTTTGTGGCGGCGGTCGGCCTCACTGGTCCACTCGGTGAGATGGCGGCCGAACCACAGGGCCCGGAATCCGGGCTCGGAGCGGTAGTGGTGGGCGAAGGCGTCCACCAGGACGGCCACCGGGTCGGACGGGTCCTCGGGCCGCGCCGTGGCCACGAACGAGTCCATCAGCGCCTCCAGCCGACCGAGGTGCTGGTCGGCCAGGGCCTCGACGATGGCGTCCCGGTCCGGCAGGTACTGGTAGAGCGCGCCGACCGAGACACCGGCCTCGGCGGCGACCCGGGTGATGGTCAGGGCGTTGATGCCCTCCTCGGCGAGCAACCGGTCGGCCGCCACCAGTGCCCGGGCCACCTTGTCCTTGGCCCGTGCCTGGCGCGGGGTCCGACGCAGCCGCGGTGCGGTGGTGTCGGCCTCGATCGGTTCCAGCTCGACCATGTGCCCCTCAAATCAAACGTGACTTTGGTTCAGGTTTAGGATAGCTTCTCGCCATGGTAGAGGCGAATCACCTCCTGGAGCAGCGGCGTGCCGTCGCCGCGACCTGCCGTGAACTGGCCGCGCGCGGGTTGCTGATCGGCACCGCCGGGAATGTCAGCGTGCGAACGGGCGACCAGGTCGCGGTGACCGCGACCGGTCTCGTGCTCGGCGAGGCCACCCCTGATCACGTGACCGTGGTCGGACCGGACGGCCGTCCGGTCGCCGGGGGCCTGGAACCCACCTCCGAGCTCGAACTGCACCTGGGGATCTACCGGCGGTACGGGGCGGGCGCGGTGGTGCACACGCACGCTCCGCTGGCCACGTCGCTGTCCCTGGTCCTCGACGAACTGCCGTGCGTGCACTACCAGCAGCTCCTGCTCGGCGGATCGGTACGGGTCGCACCGTTCGCCGTGTTCGGCACCGGGGAGCTGGCAGAGCACGTGCTCACCGCCCTGGACGGCAGGCAGGCCGCGCTGATGGCCCATCACGGCGCCGTCGTCCACGGCCCGACACTGGCCGCGGCGGTGGAGAACGCGCTGCTGCTGGAGTGGGTCTGCGGCATCTACCTGCGTGCCGCCGGGATCGGCACACCACGGGCCCTGGACGAGGGCCAGCAGGCAGCAGTCGTCGCTGCGGCTCTGCGGCGCGGCTACGGGACCACCCACCCGATGGAGAAGGAGAGCTCCCCATGACCCAGACGATCATCTCGCTCGGCGCGCACATATTCGACGTCCAGGTACTCCCGGTGGAGGCCATCCCCCCGGGACAGGACGCGGTGCTGGTCGATCAGATCCGGTTCAGTCCGGCCGGAACGGCCGCCGGGACGGCGATCACCCTGGCCAAGCTCGGCGCCGCGGTCCGCACCGCCGGCGCCGTGGGCACCGACCCGATCGGCGACCTGCTGCTGTCCCTGCTCGCCAGGTACGGGGTCGACACCTCCCTGGTGCTCCGACGCCCAGAGGTCCAGACCTCCGCCTCCGTGCTGCCGATCCGCCCGGACGGCAGCAGGCCGGCCTTCCATGTGCTCGGCGCCAACCTCGCCTACGGCCCCGACGACGCCCCGACCGCCGAGATCGCGCGCTCCACCCACCTGCACCTGGGTGCGCCCGAACTCATGGGCGGCGACGGCGCCGCCCAGATCCTCGCCCCCGCGCGAGCGGCCGGCGTGACCACCTCGGCCGACCTGCTCGCCCCCGGCGATCCCGGCCTGTTCGAGTGGATCGCCCCCGCACTGCCGCACCTGGACTACCTGCTCCCCAATGAGGAGCAGGTAGTCGGACTCACCGGCGCCGCCACCCTTGAGGAGGGCGTCCGCGTCCTGCTCGACCGGGGCGCCGGCTGCGTCGCGGTCACCCGGGGCGCGCACGGAGCACTGGTGATGACCGCGGACACGACGACGGCCGTACCGGCGTTCGCCGTGGACGTGGTCGACACCACCGGCTGCGGCGACGCCTTCTCAGCGGGATTCCTGCGCGGCATCGGCCTGGGCCGACCGCTGCGGGAGGCGGCCGTACTCGGCTGCGCTGCGGCGGCGCTGGTCGCCCAGGGGCTCGGCAGCGACCACGGCGCGTTCGACCTCGCCGTAGCGGACGGCTTCGCCGCTTCTGCACCCGCCCTGGACATCCTGGACACCACGGAGGTCAACTGATGCGCCACACCGACGTCGTGGTCGTCGGAGCCGGCCTGGCCGGTCTCACCGCCGCACGCGAACTGGTGGCCGAGGGCCATGACGTGGTCGTCCTGGAGGCGCGCGACCGGGTCGGCGGGCGGACCCTCAACCACGACCTGGGCCGCGGCAGGGTGGTGGAGGCCGGCGGCCAGTTCGTCGGGCCGACCCAGGATCACATCCTCGCGCTGGCCAAGCAGGTCGGCGTCGACACCTACCCCGCCGCCGTCGAGGGATCGGCCGTCTACGTCCACGGAGGCCGGGCCCAGCGCTACGGCGGCGACATCCCACCGGACCTGCTGTCGCTGCCCGACCTCGGCATCGCCCAGCTGAGGATCAACCAGCTCGCCAAAAAGGTTCCCCTGGACGCGCCCTGGCAGGCCGCCAGGGCCCGGCAGTGGGACAGCATGACCTTCGAGAGCTGGATCAGGAGCACCACGGTCGGCACCGGAGCACTGGACCTGGTCAACGCGTTCCTCGGATCGGCCTACGGCGGCGCCGCTTCGGAGGCCTCGCTGCTGTTCAGCCTCTGGTACATCGCCGGCTTCGGCAACGAGACCACTCCGGGCACCCTGGAGCGCGGCATCGGCGTCAGCGGCGGCGCGCAGGAGTCCCGGTTCCTGGGCGGGTCCCAGCTCATCTCCCAGCGCATCGCCGAGCAGCTGGACGGGCGCGTTGTGCTCAACGCGCCGGTTCGCGCGATCGAGCAGGACGGCGACGCCGTGACCGTGGCCACCGACGACGAGACCTGGCACGCCAAGCAGGTCGTCGTGGCCGTCCCCCCGCTGCTGGCGGCCCGGATCAGCTGGCGCCCGCTGCTGCCGCCGCAGCAGGACGCGCTGTTCACCCGCATGGCCTTCGGCTCACTGATGAAGTGCGAGGCCGTCTACCCCGAACCGTTCTGGCGCGCCGACGGGCTGAACGGCCAGGGCGTGTTCCGGCAGGCCTCGCCGATCTGCAGCATGTTCGACAACACGCCGCCCGAGGGCGGCCCTGGCGTCCTGATGGGGTTCCTCGGCGGTCCGCAGTGGCGCGCCTGGGCGCACCGGCCGCCCCGGGAGCGGCGCGGCGCGGTGCTGCGCGCATTCGCCACGGTGGTCGGCAAGGACGCGCTGCAGCCCCTCGACTATTTCGAGCAGGACTGGACCCAGGAGGAGTGGACCCGCGGCGGCCCCACCTCGGTGCTCGCCCCCGGCACCCTCACCGGCCTGGGCTCATGGCGGGACCGGCCGTTCGGCCGCGTGCACTGGGCCGGCGCCGAACACTCCGACCACTGGAACGGCTACATGGACGGCGCCGTGCGTTCCGGTGAGGCCGCCGCGCACGCCGTCCTCGCCCACGGTTGAACCCACGCCTGAACGGTTGAAAGGAACACCCCGATGGCAGTCGAGTACCAGGTCTCCGAGAACGCGGTCATCCCCGCACCGGTGTCGCGGGTGTGGGAGGTGATCTCCGCGACCGACCGGTACGCCGAGTGGGTCCCCACCGTCCTGGAGGTGACCGACCATCACGGCGCCGCCGAGGTGGGGCGCACCTACAGCGAGCGCAACAAGTCGCTCGGTCCGCTCACCACCCGCTCCACCTGGACCGTCCGCGAGGTCCGCCCGGGCAGGCGCAGGGTCGACACCGGAACGGGCTTCGCCCCGCTGCAGGACGTGACCAATGTCTTCGCGTTCGAACCCGTCGTCCTCGCCGACGGCGGCGAGGGCACCGCGATGACATACCTCGTCCGCTACCGCATCGGCCTCGGTCCGATCGGCGCGCTCGTGCACCGCGTCGTCTCGCCCGGTCTCCGGGCCGACATGCGCACCTCCATGGTCAACCTCTCCGATCTCATCCTCGCCGAGGGCCCCGGCCAGTGAATGCCGGGCGCCAGGTCACGCGCCGCACGAGCGGTCAGCGGCGCCGCAGTGACGGGTCGAGCAGCGCGGGCGGGGTGTCGAACTTCTCGTGCGCGGCGAGGTCGGTACCGGGGGCGACGATCGCATCGATCGCGTCGAGCACGTCGGCGGAGAGCACGGTGTCGGCGGCGGCGAGCTGCGTCTGCAGATGGTCCAGCGTGCGGGGGCCGATGATCGCGCTGGTGACAGCCGGGTGCGCGGTCACAAATCCGAGCGCGAGCTGAATCATCTTCAGACCGGCCTCGTCCGCCACCTTGGCCAACTGCTCGACCGCGTCGAGCCTGGCCCGGTTGGACGGGATGCTGAGGTCGAAGCGCTGCGGCATCAGCGCGGAACGGTTGGTGGCGACCTCCCGGCCCTCGCGGATCGCACCCGAGAGCCAGCCCGAGGCCAGCGGGCTCCACGCCAGCACGCCGAGCCCGTACTCCTCGGTCACCGGCAGGACGTGGCTCTCGATGCCGCGCTGCAGGATCGAGTAGCTGGGCTGTTCGGTGACGTACCGGCTCAGGTGGTGCTCCCGAGCGGCCCACTGGCCCTGCACGATGCGGTAGGCGGGGAAGGTCGAGGAGCCGAAGTAGCGGATCTTTCCGGCCCGCTGCAGGTCCGTCAGGGCGGACAGCGTCTCCTCGTCGCTGGTGGTCGGGTCCCACCGGTGGATCTGGTAGAGGTCGACGTGGTCGACGCCGAGGCGGCGCAGGCTGTTGTCCAGTTCGGTGACCAGCCAGCGGCGCGAGCTGCCCCGGTGGTTGCGCTCCTCGCCCATCGGCATGGTCGCCTTGGTGGCCAGCACGATGTCGTCGCGGCGGCCGGTGACGGCCTTGCCGACCATCTCCTCCGACTCGCCACTGCCGTACATGTCGGCGGTGTCGATGAGGTTGATCCCGCCCTGGAGGGCGGCGTCGACGATGGCGGTGGCCTCGTCCTGGGTGGTGCGTCCGATCCGGCCGAAGTTCATCGCGCCGAGCGCGAGCGAGCTGACCTGGACACCGGTACGGCCCAACGTGCGGTACTGCATGAGCGCGTCTCCTGAACTCTGCGATAATCGCGTAAACGGAACCTTGCTCCGTTAACGATACGGAACACTGTTCCGTATCGCAAGCCCAGCAGTGGAGAGGACAAGCACGGTGAATCACGGCGACGAGGAGACCGGGCAGGCGGCCCGGCCCAAGCGGGCGGACGCCCAACGCAACAAGCAGACCCTGCTCGACGCGGCCGCGGCGATCTTCCTGACCTCGGGCGTGGAAGCACCGGTACGGGACATCGCAGCCAAGGCCGGCGTCGGAACGGGCACCATCTACCGCCACTTCCCGACCCGGGCGGATCTCATCATCGCCGTCTACCGGCACCAGGTCGAAGCCTGCGCCGAGGCCGGCCCGGCCCTGCTGGTCAGCAGCGCGACCCCCTACGCCGCGCTGGGGCAATGGATCGACCTCTTCGTCGACTTCCTGGTCACCAAGCACGGACTGGCCGGCGCACTGCGCTCCGACGAAGCCGGTTTCGAGGCGCTGCACGCCTACTTCCTCGACCGGCTCGTACCCGTCTGCACCCAACTGCTCGAAGCCGCAGCCGCCGACGGCGAGATCCGCTCCGACCAGGACGCCCTCGAACTCATGCACGGCGTCGGCAACCTCTGCATCGGCGCGGACACCAATCCCCGCTACGACGCCCGTCGACTGGTCGGACTCCTCGTCGCAGGACTGCGTCTGCCGCAGTAGCCGAGCCGGAGGGGAAGGGGAAGGAGGAAACCCACTCCTCGCCACTACTAACCTATAGCGTACGAGGGGGCTTGCGGCAAGGCCCCGGTCATGCCGCAGAATCGTCGGCCTGGGCCGTGATCTGCGGAAATGTGCCGCGTGCAGCACGCGGGGGATCGTCGAGCCAGGTCTTTGTGCTGCGAACAGACTCTATGGAGCTAGCCTTGGTCCCTTCGTCATCCTCCTCGTCCTCGCCCGACTGGCGGACCAGAGAGCTGCGAGCGGAGAACGAGTACGTCGGCAGGCTGTACAACCGCCTCGACGCCCAGCGCGAGCTCGCGGCGCAGCGGCTGCGCGAGATCCATCTCCGGGAAAGGGGCGGAACCTTCCAGTCGCGCCTGGAGCGCGACGCGCTGGAGGTCCACCACACCCGTCGGATCTCGGAGCTGCACGCCGCCGAGTACGGGCTCTGCTTCGGCCGGATCGAGAGCGCCGACGGCGAGCGGCAGTACATCGGCCGGATCGCTCTGGCGGACGAGAACCACGAGCCGCTCCTCACCGACTGGCGCGCGTCGGCCGCGGAGCCGTTCTACCGGGCGACACCCGCCGCGCCCGGCGGTGTGGCCGGGCGACGGCACCTGCGCAGCAAGGGCCGGACCGTCGTCGACTTCGACGACGACGCCTTCGGCATGCGCGCCCTGGAGGGCCGGGACAGTTCCGAGCTCAGCGGGGAGACCGCCCTGCTCGCTTCGCTGACGGCGGCCCGGACCGGGCGGATGGGCGACATCGTCTCCACCATCCAGGCCGAGCAGGACCGGGTCATCCGCTCCGAGCTCGGCGGCGTGCTGGTCGTGCAGGGCGGTCCGGGGACCGGCAAGACCGTGGTCGCCCTGCACCGCGCCGCGTACCTGCTCTACACCCACCGCGACCGGCTGGCCAAGCGCGGCGTGCTGGTCATCGGGCCGAACCGGACGTTCCTGCGCTACATCGACCAGGTGCTGCCCGCGCTCGGCGAGAGCGAAGTCGTGCTGAGCAGCATCGGCACGCTCTACCCGGGTGTGACCGGGACCGACACGGAGACGGCGGCCGCGGCCGCCGTCAAGGGCGACGCACGGATGGCGCGGGTGCTCGCCGCCGCACTTGACGGCCTCCGGTGGCTGCCCGAGGAACCACTGACCATCACCGTGGGCAGAAGGTCGGCCCACCAGGACGAACTCCAGATCGACCGGGCCCTCTGCGAGCGGGCCCACGCCGCCGCGCACCGCTCCCACGAACCCCACAACGTGGCCCACTTCGACCTGGTCGAGCGGCTCTCCTCCGAGCTGGCCCTGCGGATCGCCAAGAGCCGGGCTGCCGAGGACCAGGGCGCGGCCATGGATCTGGACGCCGTGGCCGACCTCGCCGACACGCTCGTCGACGAGCCCGATTTCCGGGCCCTGGCCGAGAGGCTGTGGCCGCTGCTGAGCCCGGAGCAGTTGCTCACCTCCCTGTTCGGCTCCCCGGACCTGCTGGCGCAGGCCATGCCGGACTTCTCCGGGGCCGAACGCGCCGCGCTGTTGCGCGAACACCCGGGCCCGGACCTGGAGGCCACCGCCTGGACGACCGCAGACGTCCCCCTGCTCGACGAGGCCGCCGAACTGCTCGGCCCGCTTCCCGGCAGCAAGGCGTCCCGCCGGGCCGATGCCGCCACCGAGGCCCGGGAGCTGGAATTCGCGAGCATCGTGCTCGACGACTTCGGCGTGGGGCTGGCCGAGATGGACGCGGAGATGCTGGCGCGCCAGTACCGCGGCGAGGAGGCGCTCATTCCCCTGGCCGAGCGCGCGGCCGAGGACCGGACCTGGGGCTTCGGGCACGTGATCGTGGACGAGGCGCAGGAACTCTCCCCCATGGACTGGCGGTTGCTGACCCGCCGCTGCCCCGGCCGTTCCATGACGATCGTCGGCGACCTGGCGCAGACCGGGGCGCCGGCCGGGCTGAGCTCCTGGGGTGAGGCGCTCGACGAGTACACGGCGGGACGCTGGCGCACGGTGGAGCTCACCGTCAACTACCGGACCCCGGCCGAGATCATGCGGGTCACCGAGGGCGTCCTGCGGGCGGTCGACCCGGCGCTCACCGGCCCCACCGCGGTGCGCAGCGGCGGTATCCGCCCGTGGAGCCTCCGCATCCCCGAGGAGGACCGAGGACCGGCGCTGCGCGCCGCCGTCGAGAAGGAGATCGCGGCCCTGGACGGCCGCCGGATGGCGATCGTCCACGCTCCCGGGTGGCCGGCCGAACTGATCGGTGCACTCACCGAGTTGGACGGCGTCACCGCAACTGACGACCCATCGGCACTGGACTCCCCCGTCGTCCTGCTGACGGCCGCCCAGGCCAAGGGACTTGAGTTCGACGTGGTTCTCGTCGTGGAGCCCGCGGAGATCCTCGCGGCGCACACCCGCGGCGTGAACGACCTCTATGTCGCGCTCACCCGCGCGACGAAGAGCCTCGGGGTCATCCACAGCCAGGAGCTGCCGGACATGCTGGAGGGCCTGGACCCCCGCTGACCTTCGGGCGGACTCAGGACCCGGGCGGGGATCTGCGCAGATGCAGGAACACGCTCCGGGCCAGGAAAAGGGCCGTCACCGCCCACAGCGCCACGCAGACCGGCGCCAGGGCGGCGAGGCCGGTCCGGGCCGCGGCCAGGCTCAGCGCGGTCGCGGCGACGCAGGCCGCCGCGAGCACCACGTCGACCAGGACCGCCCGGTACCAGAGCCCGCGCAGTCCGAGACCGCCGGCCCGCAGGCGCCGGTCCAGGCCGTGGTCGACCGCCAGGTTGCGTTCGATATCCGCCAGGATCCGCCGCTCCCGTTCGGTAAGGGTCTCGTCCATGACCGGCCACCTCCGGCCTGCCGCGCCTCGCCGCACTTTTCTGCTTGTATCCAGTGTCCGCGCTGCGGCCTCGTCCGGCACGGCGGGCCGCGCCAGAGGTAAGGGGTCAGCAGCCCTGCGTTCGTTACGGCAGCTCGGAGATGCTGTCGACCCGGTCCGGGTAGAAGGCGACGTGGTCCTTGATCTCGGCGACGGCCGGGTACGGGGACTCGTAGACCCACACGGCGTCCACCGAGCGCTCGCCGCCGACGGGGATGCTGTAGTAGCCGGCCTCGCCCTTGAAGGGGCAGTAGCTGGCGGTGTCACTGGGCTCCAGCAGCGCGAGATCCACGTCGGCGCGCGGGATGTACTGCACCGCGGGGTACTTCCCCTCGCGCAGGGTCAGCGCGTTGCGGGTGTCGGCGACCGTACGGCCGGCCACCGTGACGACGACCCGGGCCGGGTTGGCCACGACGGTGATCGGATGGCTGGGGCTGGGCTGCAGAACGGGACGGTCGGTCATGGCGGAGGCTTCTCTCTCGGCAGGGGATCCTGTTGATCCCCAACGCTCCCACGGTGGAATCACTTCCCTCCGACGCCGGTTGTTCGAAGCATGACCGAAACCGACCAGACCCAGGACGCCCTGCTCCAACTCCTCGCCCACACCAACGGCGGGGTGTTGGTTACCCTCAAGCGTGACGGAAGGCCGCAGCTTTCCAACGTCACGCACCACTACGACCCCGCGCGTCGCCTCATCCGCGTCTCCATCACCGACGACCGCGCCAAGACCCGCAACCTCCGCCGCGACCCCCGCGCCAGCTACCACGTCACCAGCTCCGACCGCTGGTCCTGGACCGTCGTCGAGGGGACCGCCGAACTGACGCCGGTCGCCGAGGCTCCGGACGACGCCACCGTCGAGGAACTGATCGACCTGTACCGCACCGTGAGCGGCAAGGAGCACCCGGACTGGGACGACTACCGCCGCGCGATGGTCGAGGACCGCCGCCTCGTGCTGAAGCTCCGGGTGGAGCGCGCCTACGGCCAACCCCGGCCAGCCTGAACGGCGCTGCCCGCGAGCCGTTTGAACGTGGTCGGTCGTCCAGGGAGGAGTTGAGTGAATATCACCCCTGGGTCGGGCATCTGGCCGGCCGAGCCGCTAAAGTCCTTGGCTGTACCGGACCAAGGGACGGGCTTCGCGGAAGGGGGTGTGGGGAAACAGTTTCTGACCCAGCGTCACTCCACCTTTCGCGAAGTTGAGGCTTGTCTTCCCCATGCATCCCGAGCTGCCTTCCCACCCGCGCCCGCCACGCCGAGTCTCCCAGCGCCAGCGCCCGGCGGCAGGGCCGGATCCGCGAAGGCGGGCCGCACCGGTCGGCGTCGGCGCGCTGCTGGCCCTGGTGTTCCTGGGCGGTTCCCAGGCTCTCGGGGCCGTGGTGCCCGTATCGCCGAGCCCGCAGCAGGCACCGCCGTTGACGGCCACCGGCGACAGCGCTCCACTGGACCTCGCGCCGCCCCCGGCCGTCTCGGCGACGGCGCAGTTCACCGTGCCCACCCCGGTCGGCACCGCCACCACTGCGGCAGGATCGTCCGCCTCCCCGGTCCGGGCGACGGGGGCCGGTTCGGTCGGAATCCCCGCGGTCGTACTGGCGGCTTACCGTCGTGCCGAGGCGAGTGTCGCCGTCACCACCCCTGGCTGCCACCTCAGCTGGACGCTGCTCGCGGCGATCGGACAGGTCGAGTCCGGGCAGGCCGAGGGCGGTGACGTGAGCGCGAACGGGACCACCCTGCACCCGATCCTCGGACCCCTCCTGGACGGCAGCAGCGGTACCGCAGCGATCCGCGACGCGGGCGGGAACTGGGCCAGAGCGCAGGGGCCGATGCAGTTCCTCCCCTCCACCTGGGCCACGTGGGGTGCGGACGGCAACGGCGACGGCGTCGCCGACCCGAACAACGTCTTCGACGCCGCACTGGCGGCGGGACACTACCTGTGCGCCGGTTCACGCGACCTGAACCAGTCGGGCGATCTTCGCGGGGCGATCCTCAGCTACAACCATTCCGACACCTATGCGAACACCGTGCTGGCCTGGATGAGCTACTACCAGCACAGCGTTGTCACCGGCGTCGCACCGGTCACGCCGTCCGCCACACCCACATCGCCGACCGCGACGGCCACCGCAACGACCGCACCGCCCGCGTCGGCCACCGCTTCGGCCACGCCGTCCGCGACCCCCTCGCGCACCACGTCCACGCCGCGTCCCAGCGCTTCGGCCAGTAGCGGCCGGCCGTCGGCTTCGCCGACTCCGGACCCCAGCGCGAGCACCAGCGGGACTCCGGCGCCGACCGGGACGCCCACACCGTCGGCCACAGCCAGTTCCCCGGCCGGGTGCCCCACCACCGCCACGCCGACAGCCGGGACTCCAACGCCCACGCCAACGCCGACCCCTTCCACTTCGGCGCCGACCACCCCGCCCGCCACAGCGTGCCCCTCGTCCACCCCCACCTCTACGGCGAGCCCCAGCACAGCCGTCCCGACGAACTCCACCGCCGCAGCCTCCAGCACTCCGGCGGTGCAGTAGACCGATCGGGGCCATTCGGGCCAGTGCCCGCTTGGCACCGACGCGCAGGTGCAGGCGTTCTTCGACGCGCTGCGGGCCCACGGCCTGAAGCCCGGCACCCATGTGCTGCTCTGCTTCATCCCCGACGACCAACTCGGCGTGCCGCACGCCTTCCTGGGCATGCACAAGGTCGTGCACCTGCACTGACCCGCCGGCACCGTGATGCGCGCCACTCGCGGCCCGAGGTACATGAGGCGACGATGGAAGAAGGACAGCCGGACGACACATAGCAGGAGGCGGGCACCGTGAAGGTATCGGAGGGCGACAGGCTGCGTTTTCCCGGGCGGCGCGTAGGCATGCCCGACCGCGTGGGTCAGGTGGTGGAGGTGCTGGGAGCCGACGGCGAGCCCCCGTACCTGGTCCAGTTCGAGGACGGGCACCGGGGCGAGGTCTTCCCCGGATCCGACTGCCGGGTCGAGACCCGTGCAGTTTCGTTCAACAATAAGGTGGCAGGCCAGTAGCGCCAGCTGGCGTTAACACAACCGTTTCAGGGCTGCCCCTTGAAGGATCGTTGAACAATCCCTACCTTATGGGGAAGACGCAGGACCCGCTCCCTTCCCCATGAGGTGCGCTATGACCGCAGTCTCCGCCAGACCCCCTCTGACCACCGCCGCCGAGGAAGCCGGGGGCCCGTTCGCCTGGTTCCGCACCCTGGGATCCCAGGGCCGCCGCGCCTTCGTCGGCGCGTTCGGCGGATACGCGCTGGACTCCTACGACTTCCAGGTGCTGCCTCTGGGCATGGTCGCGATCGCGGCGTACTTCCACATCTCCAAGGGGCAGGCGGGGCTGCTGACCACGGTCACCCTGGTCGTCTCCGCACTCGGCGGCGTCTTCTCCGGCATGCTGATCGACCGCGTCGGCCGGGTCCGCACCCTCATGATCACGGTAGCGACGTACGCGGTGTTCACGGTGCTGTGCGGCTTCGCCGTCAACTATCCGATGCTGCTGACGTTCCGCGCCCTGCAAGGACTGGGCTTCGGCGGCGAGTGGGCCGCCGGCGCGATCCTGGTGGCCGAGTACGCGTCGACCCGCTACCGCGGGCGCACCGTCGCCTTCGTCCAGTCCGCCTGGGCGGTCGGCTGGGGACTCGCCGTGATCGTCGCCACCGTGGTGCTCGACCACGTCAGCGGCGGGCTGGCTTGGCGCATCCTGTTCTGGACCGGCGCACTGCCCGGCCTGTTCCTGCTCTACCTGCGCCGTGGTGTCGCCGACGCGCCGCTGACCGAGGAGCAGCGGCAGGCCAGGACCCGGACCCCGGTGTCCGCGGTGTTCCGCGGCGGGCTGCTGCGCACGACCCTCTTCGCCTCGCTGCTCGCCACCGGCGTACAGGGCGGGTACTACACGATCGCCACCTGGCTGCCGACCTACCTCAAGACCGTTCGGCACCTCAGCGTGGTGGGCACCGGCTCGTACCTCTTCCTGCTCATCACCGGAGCCTTCGTCGGATATGTGACCGGCGGCTACGCCACCGACTGGCTCGGGCGGCGCAAGGCGATCGCGTTGTTCGCCGTGCTCAGCGCCGCGATCATCATCGCCTACACGCACATCCCGGCCGGCCAGAACAGTCTGCTGCTCGTCCTGGGCTTCCCGCTCGGGTTCTGTTCCTCCGCCATCTTCAGCGGCTTCGGCTCGTACCTGGCCGAGCTCTATCCGGGCGCGGTGCGCGGCACCGGGCAGGGCTTCACCTACAACGTGGGCCGGGCCGTGGGAGCGTTCTTCCCCACCGCGGTCGGGTTCCAGGCCGGCGGCCACGGCCTTGGCGGTGCCCTGACCTACGGCGCCGTCGGCTACGGCGTCGCCGTCGTGGCCCTGCTCGGCCTGCCCGAGACCCGCGGCAGCGAACTCAGCTGACGTCTCGCCAGTTCCCGTCCTCCAGAAGGAATCCAGATGACCGCGACCACCGGCGTCCCGGATCTGAGCGGCTGCACACCCGCCGAGGCCAGAGCCGCCTTCCGCTCCGGAGCCGCCGTACCGACCTCGGGCGTCGCGCCCGGGTTCGCCCAGGCCAACCTGATCTCGGTACCGCGGGACTACGCCTACGACGTGCTGCTGTTCGCCCAGCGCAACCCCAAGCCCTGCCCGGTGCTGGAGGTCACCGAACCGGGTTCGTGGCACTCGCGGCTGGCGCCCGGCGCGGACCTGCGCACCGACGTCCCGCGCTACCGCGTCTGGCGGGACGGGAGCCCGGAGGGCGGTAGCGCACAGGACGCCGTCCCGGATGTCACGGACGCCTGGCGGGACGATCTGGTGACCTTCCTGATCGGGTGCAGCTTCAGCTTCGAGACCCTGCTGCGCGACGCGGGGGTACCGCTGCGCCACGTCGAACAGGGCACCAACGTCCCCATGTACGTCACCGACCGGCCGTGCGTGCCGGGCGGGCGGCTGCACGGCCCGTTGGTGGTGTCGATGCGCCCGGTGCCCGCGCACCTGGTCGCCAAGGCCGTCCAGATCACCGCCATGATGCCCGCCGTCCACGGCGCCCCGGTCCACGTCGGACACCCCGAGGTGCTCGGCATCCACGACCTGTCCGCCCCCGACTTCGGCGACCCGGTGACGCTCCGGGACGGCGACGTGCCGGTCTTCTGGGCCTGCGGTGTCACCTCCCAGACGGCGGTCATGCAGGCCAAGCCCCCGTTCGCGATCACCCATGCGCCCGGCTACATGTTCGTCACGGACGCCCGGGACGTCGACTACCGCATCGCCTGACCGCCCGCACCCAAGAGCCCGCACCGAACAGCAAGGACGTCGACCCACCATGAAGCATCCGCACCCGGTCATCGACCTCAACTGCGACCTCGGTGAGGGGTACGGCCGTTGGACGCTGGGCGACGATGATGCCCTGCTGTCCGTCGTGACCAGCGCGAACATCGCCTGCGGCTTCCACGCGGGGGACCCGAACACCATGCGGCGCAGCTGCTGGACGGCTGCCGAGAACGGCGTCGCCATCGGCGCCCACGTCGGCTACCGCGATCTCGTCGGCTTCGGCCGGCGACAGTTGGTCATCGATCCGGAGGACCTGATCAACGACGTGGTCTACCAGATCGCCGCGCTGGACGGCTTCGCCCGCCTGGCGGGGAGCCGGGTCGGCTACGTCAAACCGCACGGCGCGCTGTACAACACGGTGGTCGCCGACCCCGTACAGGCGACGGCCCTGGCCGAGGCCGTGCACCGGTACGACCCCGGGCTGGTCCTGCTCGGACTGGCCGGATCCCCAGGACTGTCCCGGGCGCGGGCCAGGGGGCTGGAGAGTGTCGAGGAGGCGTTCGCTGACCGCGCCTACGACCGCGAGGGGCGGTTGGCGCCGCGCGGCCTGCCGGGTGCGGTCATCCACGACGTCGACGTGATCGTGCAGCGCTGCCTCTCCCTGGCGCTCCGCGGCGAGGTCACCGCGATCGACGGCAGCGTCGTGCCGCTGCGGCCCCGCTCGCTGTGCGTCCACGGCGACACCCCCGGGGCGGTGGCCATCGCGCGGGCGGTGCGGGCCTCGCTCCTGGACGCCGGGGTCCTGCTGGCCCCGTTCGCCCCCGAGGAGGCACGATGCGCTTTCTGACCGCCGGCACCCGCGCCGTCCTGGTCGAGCTCGACCGGCTGGAGGAGGTCGGCGGCCTGCACGCGAGCCTCCGCGACAGCCCCCCTCCCGGGGCCGTGGAGTTCGTCCCCGCCGCACGCACCCTGCTGGTCGCCTTCGACCCCGCCGTCACCACGCGCGAGAGCCTCTCGGCCGCGATCGCCGGCCGCCGGGTGTCCACTGCCGAGCCCTCGGACCAGGGGCTGGCGGAGATCCCGGTCGTGTACGACGGGGCCGACCTCGCCGAGGTCGCCCGTGCCACCGGACTGAGCAGCCGCGAGGTCGTCCAGCGGCACACCGCCGGACGGTACAGCGTCGCCTTCGGCGGATTCGCCCCGGGATTCGCCTACCTGGTCGGTCTCGATCCGCTCCTGCTGCTCCCGCGCCGACCCGTCCCCCGGACCCGGGTGGAACCCGGATCGGTGGCCATCGCGGACCGCTTCACCAGCGTCTACCCCCGCGAGTCCCCCGGCGGCTGGCACCTGCTGGGCCGCACCGGAACCGCCATGTGGGACCTGCACCGGGACCCGCCCGCCTTCCTCGCACCCGGCCGCCAGGTGCGCTTCGTCGAGGTGCGGCCGTGATCGAGATCCTCCGCCCGGGACTGCTCACGACCGTCCAGGACCTCGGCCGCCCCGGCCACGCCGCCCTCGGCGTCGGCGCCTCCGGCGCGGCCGACCGCGGCAGCCTGCGGCTGGCCAACCGACTGGTCGCCAACGCCGAATCCGCAGCCGCCCTCGAACTCACCTACGGTTCGCTGACCGTCCGCTTCCACGCACCGGGAACCGTCGCGCTGACCGGGGCGCCGTGCCCGGCCGCCCTGGACGGGCGCATGGTGGGGATGAACGGACCCATCCACGTTCGAACCGGTCAGACGCTCGAGGTCGGCATGCCCGCCGCGGGGCTGCGAACCTACCTGGCCGTGCGCGGCGGCATCGACGTGCCGCCCGTCCTGGGATCCCGTGCCACCGACACCCTCTCCGGCATCGGCCCGATCCTACCGGCCGCCGGCACCCGTCTGCCGATCGGCCGGGCCGTGGACGGGTATCCCGTCGTCGACCTCGCACCGGTGCGCGGCTACCCGGACGAGGCGGTGCTGCGCATCATTCCCGGCCCCCGCGACGACTGGTTCAGTTCCGCTGCGCTGGCCACCCTGTGCTCCGCCCGCTACCAGGTCACCGCCGACAGCAACCGGGTCGGCGCCCGCCTCGACGGCCCACCGCTGCAGCGCTCGATCCACCGCGAGATGCCCTCCGAGGGCATGGTGGCGGGCGCCCTGCAGGTCCCGCCCAACGGGCAGCCCGTCCTCTTCCTGGCTGACCACCCCGTCACCGGCGGCTACCCCGTCATCGCCGTGCTCACCGACCGGGACATCGACCGGGCCGCTCAGCTCCGACCCGGCCAGTCCGTCCGATTCCGTCCCGGCGACCCCGCCCGGGGCAGTGCTTTTGTTCAACGATCCCATGAGAGACTCGGAGGTGAAGCAGTCGGCGGAGCCTCGGGGTGAGGCGGTGAAAGGACACAAGTGAGCACAGGCGCTCCCGGGACGTGGGTCTCCGATCTCGAGAAGGACAAGGACCTGATCGGGCGGAGCAGCACCGCCGAACGCGTGGCCGGCATCCTCCGGAACCGGGTCACCGAGGGGTTCATCCCACCCGGCACCCGGATGTCGGAGGAGGCCATCGGCGAGGCTCTGGGCGTCTCCCGCAACACCCTGCGCGAAGCCTTCCGGCTGCTGGCCCACGAACGCCTGCTCGTGCACGAGTTGAACCGCGGCGTCTTCGTGCGCACCCTCACCAGGGACGACGTGGTCGAGCTGTACCGGCTGCGCCAACTCGTGGAGGGCGCCGCCGTCCGGGAGCTGGCCGGCGCCCCCGACCAGGTGATCGCGGCGATCCGCACAGCCGTCGAGGACGGCGAGCGCGCAGCGTCCGAAGACCGCTGGCCGGACGTCGGAACAGCCAACCTGCAGTTCCACCAAGGGATCGTGCACCTGGCCGGATCCCCGCGGCTGGAGGAGTTCATGCTCCGCATCCACGCCGAACTCCGCCTGGTCTTCCACGTCATGGACAACCCGCGCCGCTTCCACGAGCCCTACCTCGCACGCAACCGCGAACTGCTGGCCGCCCTGGAATCCCGGAACACCCAGCACGCGGAACTGCTCCTCTCCGTCTACCTCGCGGACGCGGAGCGCCAGCTGGTACGCGCCTTCGCCGACGCCGAGCCCCCCGCCGCCGGCTGACGGCCGCCCTCCTGGCCGTCACCTCAGGACGGCACATCCGCGCTCTTCCAACCCGTGCAGCCAGTCCGGCCACGGATCGATGAGGTTCCAGCGCAGGTCGAGCTTCTCCAGAGCCGGGAGGCCGGCCAGGCCGGCGGGCAGGGCGTCGAGCCGGTTGTTCCGCAGGTCCAGATGGGTCAGTGCGGTCAGGCCGACGAGGGACTCCGGCAGTGCGCTCAGCCGGTTGTCCCGCAGGTCCAGTCGGCTGAGGCGATGGAGATTCCCGACGGTCGGCGGAAGCTCGGTCAACTGGTTGTCCATCAGCCGGAGTTCGCGCAGGTCGGCGAGGTTGCCGATGGAGTCGGGCAGGCGGGTGAGCGCATTGTCCATGAGGTGGGCCTCGCGCAGCCCGGCCAGGGCGCCGACCGACTCGGGGAGCGAGGCCAGCCGGTTGTTGTAGAGGCGCAGTTCCCGCAGGCCGACCAGGTCACCGAAGCGAGCCGGGAGGCCGGTGAGCCGGTTGTCGGTGACGTTGAGGTAGCCCAGTCGGGTGAGCCGACACAGGGCTGCTGGTAGCGAGGTGAGTTGATTGTCACTCAGATACAGGTACCGACTGAGACCCGCCAGCCCGCCGATGCTCGCGGGCAGCGATTCGATCCGGTTGTGTCCCAGATCGAGCGTGTGTAGCCTGCTGAGCCGACCGATGGCCTCAGGGATCTCCCGGAGCTGATTGTCCGCCAGATTCAAGGTGAGGAGCCCGCGCAGACCGCCGAGAGTCGCCGGCACCGACGTCAGCCGGTTGCGGTAGAGGCTGAGCAGTTCGAGGTGCGACAACTCCGGCACGACATCCGGGATCGTGGTGAGTCCGTTGCCGTCGAGGCGCAACTCGGCGAGCGACGGCAGTGACTTGAGCTCGCCGGGGAGATCGGAGAGGGCGTTGAAGGACAGGTCGACGCTCCGAAGACCGCCAAGCTCTTCCGGCTTCAGCACCGGAGATACGGCCAGGCCCTGCCCTCTGGCGGACAACCGGGTGATGACCCCGCGTTCGTCCCGGCCGATGCGGGCCCAGCCTGCTGAGGTCATGGCGATCAGCCTAAGGGGGGCTGCCGGAGTAGGTATGTGCCTACCCGGGAAGTAGGCCCCGGTCCATGGCGCCCGCCGGGCCCCGCGCAGCAGCATGATCTCCAGGCCGCGGTTCGCGGCCCCGGAGAAGAGACGAGGGCGGATATGTGGCCGTTTCCGATGCCCGTAGGGGCCTGGCCGCAGGGCGCGATCCTGGGGTTGACCGCGCTCTGCGCGGTGCTGGCCGTCAGGGCGGAGCGGGCGCCGGGCCGCCCGGCGCGCGCCACGGGTCCGGCGAGGTGGCTCGGCTGGCCGGTCGTCGCAGGGCTGCTGGGCATGGCGGCGTACGGAAGTGTGTCGGTACTGCTGGGTGACCTGCAGATTCCCGGTGCGGTCGGCGACTCGGTCATCCTGAGCGTGCCGGACCTGACGCCCCTCGGGGTGCTCCCGGTCGCGCTGCTGCTGACCGGTCTGCTGGCCACCCTGCTGCTCCCCCGGGCGCCCGCGCCCAGGCGGTGGGTACTGTCGGCGATCGCGGTGATGACCGGCGAACTGATGGTGGGGATCAACCAGTTCGCGCATGGGCGGACCCCGCAGCTGGACCTCCTGCCGGCCGCCGCCGGCGTCCTCGTCCTCGCCGCGTTCGCCGGGATCGCACTGCCTCGACCGACGACCGGCGCACCGACACGTCCGGCCGCAACGGACGCGGCGAGGTCCGTGCGATGGGCGCTGCTGCTGCCCGCCGTCATGGTGATGTTCAGCGGCCTGCTCGGCGTCGACCCCTGGGCAGTCTGGCCACCGGGTGCCGGGGTCGGGCATGCGGCAGCTGTCTATCTGGTGGGACTGGCACTCCTGGTGGCCGCCATGGTCGCGGCGGTGCGCCGACCGCGGGCGTCGGCGGACCTGGTGGCCCTGGGACTGGTGGGGATCGGGGCCTACGGCAGCCTCCAAGGCGTGTTCGGAGGCTCCCTGGTGGTGGTGCAGACCTTCGGCTCCGCGCGCTGGCCCATGCCGGGCATCCCCGCTGATGCGGGTAACCACATGGCGGTGCTCGGCGGGATCCAGGGGGTGCTGCTGCTGGCCCTGGGGCTGTGGCTGCTGCCGCTGACCGTACTGCCGGACGCCAGGCGACTGCTCGGGCGGGGAACGGATCCGGTGCTCGCCCGGCGGGTGCAGGTGTTGACCGAGACCCGGACCGAGGCAGTCACCTCCGCGGCCGCGGAGCTGCGCCGGATCGAGCGCGATCTGCACGACGGCGCGCAGGGGCGGCTGGTGGCGATCGGGATGAATCTGAGGTCTGCCGAGGAGCTGATGCTCAGCAGTCCGCAGGAGGCCGCCGCGCTGGTCACCGAGGCCCGGGTCGCGTCGGTGGCGGCGTTGGAGGAACTGCGCGGCCTGGTGAAGGGGATCTGCCCGCCGGTGCTGGCGGACCGGGGCCTGGGCGAGGCGGTCCGGGCGCTGGCGCTGGACCTGCCGCTGCCCTGCGAGACCGAGATCGATCTGCCCGGACGGCTGGACACCCCGGTGGAGTCGGCCTGCTACTTCGCCGTTGCCGAGGTGGTGACCAACGCCGTCAGGCACGCCTCGGCGAGCGGCCTGCGGATCCGGATGGCCCGCACCGGCGGGCTGCTGCGGATCGAGGTGGTCGACGACGGGCTCGGCGGTGCGGACGCCGCCCGGGGCAGCGGGCTGGCCGGGGTGGAGCGACGGCTGGCGGCCTTCGATGGCATCCTGGCGATCAGCAGCCCGCCCGGGGGGCCGACGATCGTGGTCATGGAGGTACCGTGCGCATAGTCGTCGCGGAGGATCTCTTCCTGCTGCGGGAGGGGCTGGTCAGGCTCCTCAAGGCGCACGGGTTCGAGATCGCGGCGGCCACCGACAGTGCGCCGGGCCTGCTCGGCGCACTGCTGGAGTTCCGGCCGGACCTCGCGATCGTGGACATCAGGCTGCCGCCCACGCACACCGACGACGGGCTCCGCGCCGCACTGTCCGCCCGGGAGCGGATCCCCGGGCTGCCGATCCTGCTGCTCTCGCAGTACGTCGAGCAGATCTACGCCCAGGAGCTGCTCGCCGACCAGGCCGGAGGGGTCGGCTACCTGCTCAAGGACCGGGTGTTCAGCGACGGCCAGTTCGTCGACGTGATCCGAACGGTCGCCGGCGGCGGCACGGTCATGGACTCCGAGGTGGTCACCAAGCTGCTGGGCCGCCGCAACCGCAGCGAGCCCCTCTCCCGGCTCTCGGACCGGGAACGCCAGGTGCTCGAACTCATGGCCGAGGGGCGCACCAACAGCGCCATCGCGCACCGGCTCTTCATCAGCGACAAGGCCGTGTCCAAGCACAGCACCAGCATCTTCACCAAGCTGGACCTGGCCCCCTCGGACGACGACAACCGCCGCGTCCTGGCCGTCCTCGCCTACCTGATGTCCGCGACGAGGCGCTGAGCCGCAGGCCGACTGCCCGGCTTCATGCCTCCGCGTCATGCCTCCGCGTCAGGTCTGCGCGTCAGGTCTGCGCGTCAGGTCTGCGCGTCAGGTCTGCGCGTCAGGTCTGCACGGACACGTTGTCGGTCAGCAGCCGCAGAATCCTGCGTACCTCTTCGAAGTCGTGGGGGTTCAGGCCCATCGCGTCGCCGATGGCAGCCGGGACCTGCAGGGCGCGTTCGCGCAGCTCGTGCCCCTGTTCGGTCAGGCTGACCTGGACGGTGCGCTCGTCCTCCGGCAGCCGCTCGCGACGCACCAGGCCGCTCGCCTCCAGGCGCTTGATCAGCGGGGTGAGCGTCCCGTAGTCGAGCTGCAGGGCAGTGCCGATGTCCTTGATCGGCACGGTTCCGTGCTCCCACAGCACCAGCAGGGCCAGGTACTGGGGGTAGGTCAGCCCCAGGGTCTCCAGCAGCGGCCGGTAGCGGTGGGTGACCGCCCTGGACGCCGCATAGAGCGCGAAGCAGAGCTGATCGTCCAGCAGCAGGGAGAAGCCGTCCTCGGCCTCGCGAGGTGCGTCGGCAGCCTTCATCATGGAGAACGGCCCCTTTCCGATCTACGGCCGTTCCAGAGTATCCCATCAGGCGATTACAACTTCAGCGTTTAACTTGTGCACGAGGTAATCGTGCACTAGGTTACCTGTCAGGCGGAGCCCATCGGGCTCTCACTCCGAAGGAGTCGGACATGACCGATTACACGCCCGTCGCACCTGTGCTGGAGCAGGCCGCGGCCGAGTTCGCCGCAGCGACCGCCAACCCGCCCTACCTGTTCGACCTCGGCCCCGTCGAGGGCCGCAAGGCCGTCGACGAGGTCCAGTCCGCCGACATCCCCGAGCCTGCCGCGGACGAGGAGTGGATCACCGTCGCCGGTGGGCCCACCGGCTCCGTCCGGGCCCGGATCGTCAAGCCCGTCGGAACGTCCGGCAGCCTCCCTGTGATCCTCTACATCCACGGCGCGGGCTGGGTGTTCGGCAACGCCCACACCCACGACCGTCTGGTGCGCGAACTCGCCGTCGGCGCCGGGGCCGCGGTGGTCTTCCCCGAGTACGACCTCTCCCCGGAGGCCCGCTACCCGGTGGCCATCGAGCAGAACTACGCCGTCGCCCGCTGGATCGTCACCGACGGCGCCGCCAAGGGCCTGGACAGTGCCCGGATCGCGGTCGCGGGCGACAGCGTCGGCGGCAACATGGCCGCCGCACTGACCCTGATGGCCAAGGAGCGCGGCGACGTTCCCCTGGTCCAGCAGGTGCTGTTCTACCCGGTCACCGACGCCGGCTTCGACACCGGCTCGTACCACCAGTTCGCCGAGGGCTACTTCCTGCGCCGCGACGCCATGCAGTGGTTCTGGGACCAGTACACGACCGACCCCGCCCAGCGCGCCGAGATCACCGCCAGCCCGCTGCGCGCCACCACCGAGCAGCTCGCCGGACTGCCCGCGGCGCTGGTCGTCACCGGCGAGGCCGACGTGCTGCGCGACGAGGGCGAGGCCTACGCCAACAAGCTCCGCCAGGCCGGCGTCCCGGTCACCGCCGTCCGCTACCAGGGCATCATCCACGACTTCGTCATGCTCAACGCCCTGCGCGGCACCCACGCCGCCGAGGCCGCGATCACCGAGGCCGTCACCGCCTTGCGCGGCGCCTTCGGAACGCGCTGATCCCGCGACGGCCGGGGGCCTTGCTCGCTCGGGGCGGGGTCAGCGGGTGAGGGCCTGGGCGCCCAGGACCGCCAGCAGGGCGAGCTTGTCGTGGCTCTCGCTGCCGGGGGTGGCGGTGAGGACCAGGAGGGAGTGGGTCCGGTCCGGGTCGAGCAGGAGCTGGCAGTGCAGGTCGATGCGGCCGACCTCGGGATGGATGAACCGCTTCTGCTCGGTGAACCGCAGTCCGACCTGGCGGCCGCTCCAGAGCTCGGCGAACTCCTCGCTCAGACCGGTCAGGGTGCGGGCCAGCTCCGCGGCCGGCGACTGCGGACCCTGCTGGGCCGCTGCGGTGCGCAGTTGGGCGACCTGGACCCGGCTGTGGTGGGGGTGGTCCTCGACGGGGTAGAGGCGACGGGCGACGGGGTCGGTGAACCAGCGGTGGACCGCGCTGCGGGCGGGGCCGGTGTGCCGGGTCTCGTCGCCGAACAGCGCGACGGCGGGACCGGTCTGGGCGAGGGTCTCCCCCACCGCTCCCATGATCTGCGCGGGGGTGTCCTGCAGCCTGTCCAGCACCCGCATGAGTCCGGGGCTGACGTGCTGGGCGCGCAGGGCCCGGCGCGGGGCGCTGTGGCCGGCGAGCAGGAACAGGTGGTCGCGTTCGTCCAGGGACAGTCTCAGGCCGCGGGCGAGGGCAGCCGTCATCTGCTCGGAGGGCTGCGGGCCGGATCCGCGTTCGAGCCGGGCGTAGTAGTCCGCCGACATGCCGGACAACTCGGCGACGTCCTCACGTCGCAGCCCTGCGGTACGCCGACGGGCGCGGCTGGGCAGGCCGACGTCCTCGGGCTGCAGGGCTTCGCGCCGGGTGCGCAGGAAGCGTCCGAGCTCGTCCGTGTCCATGTCCGTCTCCGCTCCCGTTCGGGTGGCGACCCGGTGCTGGTGGCGCCGCCGGATCCACTATCGGCGGGTGTCCGGTCCGTTAGCCACTGTCCGGCATTCAGCGGCTCGGCGGTTCCTGGTTGCCTCCCCGGGCCGGGCGTCTACTCGGGTACACCGCCAGCGCGGCGGACGAGCGGGATCAAGGAGAACCTCATGGCGAAGTGGACCGCGGCCGATCTTCCGGACCTGTCGGGCCGGACGGTGGTCGTCACCGGCGCGTCCGGCGGGATCGGCCTGATCACCGCGCGGGAGCTGGCGCGGGCCGGGGCCCGGGTGGTGCTCGCGGTGCGCGACGTCGCGAAGGCCGAGGCCGCGCTGGCTGGGATCGCCGGCCACGCGGAGGTGCGGCGCCTGGACGTGTCGAGCCTGGACTCGGTGCGCTCGTTCGCCGACGGCTGGACCGGGGAGCTGGACGTGCTGGTCAACAACGCGGGTGTGATGGACATCCCGCTCACCCGAACGCCGGACGGGCTGGATCTGCAGACCGCGACCAACTACTTCGGGCCGTACACGCTGACGCGGCTGCTGCTGCCGCACATCACCGACCGGATCGTGCACATCGCCTCACAGCTGCACCGGATGGGTCACGCCCGGCCGGACGACCTCAACTGGGAGCAGCGGCCCTACCGGCAGCTGGACGCCTACAGCGACTCCAAGCTCGACCTGATGCTGTTCTCGCTGGAGCTGCAGCGGCGGCTGACGACCGCCGGCAGCGCGGTGCGGTCCATGGTGGCGCACCCCGGGATCGCCACCACGACCCTGGCGAGCCATTCCGGGTCCAACCGGATCAACAGAATGCGCTTCCTCCTCAACGACCCCGAGCACGGTGCGCTGCCGACCCTGTTCGCCGCGACGCAGAACCTGCCGGGCAACTCCTACGTCGGCCCGGACGGCCCGGGCGGCGTCAAGGGCCACCCGAAGCTGGGCAGACCCTCCCGCGCCGCCCGCGACAGCGGGACGGCGGCCGAGCTCTGGCGCGCCACCGCGGCACTCACGGGGCTGCCGGACTGACGCGGACTGCTCAGGGGACCTGGCGGAGATAGAGCGCCCCGCAGGTGTGGCAGAACTTCTCCCTGGTGTGGCCCCAGGCCTCGTCCGAGACCTTCTCCGCAGCGGGGTCGAGCCGGACCCCGCACAGGGCGGTGGTGCCGTTGTCCCGGATCATGTGCCACTGGACGATCGGTCCCGCGGTCCCCCCGCCCGCGTACTCGGCCATCATTTCGTAGATGCCCATGACGCTCTTCTCCTCGACAGGCGGGCCCTCCGGAGACGAACGGCTCCGCTCATACCTCTCTGATACCCCTGTGCCCCGCGAACACCACCCGTTGACCGCCGTTTCCGGTCCGGACGGCACTTACGGGCGCAGCCCCACCTGCTTCAGACCGACCCGGCAGAGGTCGTCGATCGTGGCCTCGTCGCCGCGTCGCCAGGCGTCCGCGAGACCCCCGGCCGGGATCTCGACCGCGGCCAGGTCACGCAGCGGGCCGGTGAGCGCCCTGAGCGCGAACAGGTCGGCGCCGCCGGGGCCGTCGAGGAGTCGGCGCGCCTTGACCGTTCCACGCACCCAGCGCAGTCTCGGCGGCAGCCACAGCAGCAGCACGATCAGGACCGGCAGCACGATCAGCACGAGCGCCACCAGAAACGCCAGGTGCCCGACCGAGTGCTGCACCGACTCCCCGGCGTTCGCCAGACCGCTGCCGGCCCCGGCCGCCGACAGCAGCGGCCGCTTCAGAGTGTCCCCCACCAGCGGCACCCTCGCCGCCGCGTTGCCCGCGTCGGTGAGGCCCCCGGCGAGCTGGTCGCCCGCGCTCTGGGCCGCCCGCCCCGGACCGGCCAGCAGCATGATCGCGTCATGGACCAGCAGGGCGAACCACACCGACACCGCGATCACGGCCAGGGCCAGGAGGTCGGCCACCACCTGTCGGGTCCTGCGTGCGGGGACCTGTGCATAGATTCTCATGGTGTGTTCCCGTTCCGCCCAGGGATGTCAACGGTCACTGCTACGCCTACTCTGACGCCGGCACGGCACCGGCCGGGTCGCGCAACGCCAGCCGCTTCTGAAGCCCGATCAGATGCCGTTCCGTCCTAGCGTGCCGCCCAGAAGACCGTGCCCGCGACCACCGAGCCGAGCACGGCGCCTGCCAGGCACTGAGCGCGAGTGTGGTCGCGCAGGACGACGCGTGACCACGCCACCACCGCCACGACGGCGTAGCCGAGCAGCGCCCACGCGCCGAAGGCCACCGTCAGCATGGCGACGGCGCCCCCACCGGCGCTGGTGTGGAGTGAGATCTTCCACCGGGTGGTGATGACGGTCACCGGAATCATCGTCGCGAACTGGCCCAGGATCATCGCCGTCAGCGGACGCGGAGCGCCGCCGAAATACATCAGGGCCAGCCCGACGCCCACCGACAGCATGATCAACGGCAGGATGACCACCCGCCTGGCCCGGTCGCGGACGTACCGATCGGTCACCCGGCCGCGGCGCAGCCCGGCGGTGATGCCCAGTTGCGGAAGCACCCCGGAGAACAGCGCACCGACCAGTCCCCAGGCGGCACCTGACAGGCCGTAACGCATCGCGCCGAAGCCCACCATGATCACAAGAATGATGTTCATGGGGTCCACGGCCCGGGTCACGAACCGGGCCCAGACTGGGGCGTCCGGCCTCGGGCCGGTCGGCGCGGATGCGCTCGCCGTGTCGGTGAGCGGGGTCTGCGTCATCAGCTCGGGCTCCTCGTGGCCAGGGGGTGCCCGGGCACGCTAGCGCATCCCCGCGTCCGAGGCGACGGGGTGGGTCCGGACCAGGGCGCCGGTGACCGGGGTGTCGGCGACGGGTTGGCGGGCGAGTACTGCGGCTCGCTCCAGCGCAGGGGCAGCGCGCCGGGCAGTTCGACCGCCGCCGTCAGCTCGAAGGTGACCGATCGTTCCTGCCAGTCGGTCCGGGCCTCACCGGTGAGCAGCAGGAGGTCGCCTGTCTCCCAGTCGGGGAGGACGAGCCCGGCGCGCGGGTTCAGTTCCAGGTTGCCCAGCGTCATGTAGGCGCCGTTGCCCGGGTACTCGCGCCAGCGCAGCGCCGTGGGCGAAAGGGTCTCGACGAAGCCGGGGTTGCCGCCCCGGTGCGAGGCGTCGGCCCGCCCATCGCGGTCCGCGGTGGCGAGGAAGAACGTGTCGGCCGTGCCGACGACGATCCGCTGAGCCGTCGTCAGCTCGCTGCCCCGGCGTGCCGGTCCTGGGAGAGGGGCCTGAGCGTCCCGGACCGGGTGGCGCTTCTGGATGTACTTGGGGCAGTTGGAGAAGACCTGCTCGGCATGGAGGACAAACCCCAGGTCACCTCCCCGCGCAGTGCCGTTGACACGCATCCGCCGCCGCGTGGCCGGTTCGAGTGCGATCGTGCCCACCCGCACGGCCGGCCCGCCCAGCGCCTCGCGCAGCGGATCGTCCGGGTGCGGCACAGCGGCGACGCTCACCGTCCGCTCGTCGGGGACGGAGATGAAATCCGGCTCACCGGCGAGCGCCGTCGCCCACATCCGCCCGGCTCCGTCGGCCGCGCCGACGACCAGCAGCTGACGCTGTGCCAGGAAGCTCGCGGCCACCGCCGGGACTGTGTCGCGAAAGCTGCGCCCGAGGTGATCGGCCCGTTCCGTCTCGCCGGCGAGCGCCTGCGCGGCGCGCTCGCCGCGGTGGTAGCCCACGACAGCCATGGTCTAGAAGAAGCCGCAGGTGGGGGCGTCGGCAAAGGGGGCCTTGCCTTCATCCGCGACGCCGCTGCTGGTGAAGACCTCCAGCCGGGTGCCGTCCGGGTCGCTGAAGAAGACACCGCCGGAGTCGCGGCCCTCCCCGTGCGGGACCACGCCGTCGTACTGGAAGGTCGCGCCGCGCTCCTTCAACGCCCACTCCGCCTCGCGCACCTCCGCCACGGTGTCGACCTCGAACGCGAGGTGGTGCAGCCCGGCCCGGTCGCGCTCGTGCGCCCCGGCGGCCTGCTGCCAGACGGTGAGCACCAGCGTCCCTTCCTTGCCGAGCTGGGCGACGCGGCGCTCGGGCGCGGTGCCCGGGGCCGAGCCGCCGAGAACCTGCAGGCCGAGGACATCGCGGTAGAACGCGACCGAGCGGTCCAGATCGGTGACGTTGATGCCGACGTGTCCGGTACGGAGGGAGGCGGGCATGGCAGGGCTCCTGTTCCGAAGGCGATACTCTAACCGTTCAATGGGACCATAACGGTTAGCTATCATGGCATGCAACCGTTCCAAGGAACCTGAACAGTTAGACTCGTCGCATGGACGCCCTCGTCGACCCCCGGCCGCTCCGCGGCGAACCGCTGTCGCTGGACCTGCTGAACACCCGCTGGCACGACGACCAGCTCTTCGATCGGCCCGACGGCCTCGCCGTCTGGCTCGCGTCCAACGACCTGACCGGCCGCGCCCCCGCCGACCGGGCCACGCTCGCAGCGCTTCTGGAGACCCGCGCCGCGTTGCTGGCCCTCCGCGCGGACCCTCACGACGTCACCGCACTGAACGCCGTGCTGGCCCGCGGCCGGGTGCGGCGCACCCTGGGCGCCGACGGCCTGCCGCACCACGAACCCGAGGTCGCCGACCCGTCCTGGCTGCCGGCCTGGCTGGCCGCCGACGACTACCTGGACCTGCTCGCGCGCGGGCCGCAGCGGATCCGCGAATGCGCGCACGGGCGCTGCATCCTCACCTTCTTCGACACCTCGCAGAACGGCCGCCGCCGCTGGTGCTCCATGTCCGCCTGCGGCAACCGCGCCAAGGCGGCCCGTCACTACGCCCAGCAGAAGAGCTGAGGCTCGGGTCTGCCGCTTATGCGGACGCCGGCGGACGGGCCGTGGTGCCGCGAACGACCAACTGGGGCCGCAGCAGCACCTCGCGGTCGGCCACCGGCTCGCCGTCGAGTCGGGCGATGGCCCGCTGCACCGCCAACGCCGCCAGTGTGCCGGTGTCCTGACTGACCGTCGTCAGCCGCAGGTAGGGCAGCCGGGCGATCTGGCTGTCGTCGTAACCGACGACGGACAGCGTGTCCGGAACGGCGATCCCCCTGCGGGCGAAGACGTCCAACAGCCCTACGGCGCTGCGGTCGTTGTAGCTGATGACCGCCTCCGGCAGGCCCTGGTCGGCCAGTTGGTCCGCCGCCGCCGCACCGTCCTCCTCCCGCTCGCCGGCGGCGACCGTCCGGGCCTGGTCGCCGAGCCCGCGGGACTTCATCGCCGCGCGGTATCCGTTGCGCCGGACCGCCGCGCCGGGGGCCCGGCCGCCGTCCACATGCACGATGCGGCGGTGCCCGAGATCGGCCAGGTGGTCGACCGCGATCCGCATCCCGTGGGCGTCCGCCGCCCGAACCACATCGACCGCCGGATGGGTGGACGGCTGGCCGACGACGACCACCGTCACCTGATCGGCCAGGGCTCCGAGCGCGGCCCGCGGCACCAGCGCGCCGACCAGGACCACCGCCTCGCAGCGGTACGACAACAGCGCGTCCACGGCCTGCCTCGGCGAACGCGTGCCGGTGATCGCGCTCAGCACCACCTGGTAGCCGTGCGGCTCCGCCGCCGCGTAGACGCCCTCGGCGACGTCGGCGTGGAACGGGTTGTTGAGCGCCAGGGTGACGCCGAGCAGGCGGGTCCTGCGGCCCGCGAGCAGGCGGGCGCGCCCGTCCGGCCGGTACCCCATCTCCTCCGCGGCGGCGAGGACCCGCTGCCGCGTCGCCTGGCTGGCGCCGGCCACGTCGCGCATCACGATGGAGACCAGCGCCCGGGACACTCCCACCCGGGCCGCCACGTCCTCCAGCGTCGGCGCTCGCCCGGCCCGGGGCGGCCGGGTCGGTTCCTGCGGCATCTGACGCCTTCCCACTGCTTCCCAGAGCATTGACTGCGGCGGCCGAGTCTACGATAGTTGCCAGATCTAGAGCGCTCTAGTCGAAGCCGAGGAGCCAGGATGAACCACACGACGCCGATCCGCGACCGTATCGCCGGCGCCCCCATCTCCTGGGGGGTCTGCGAGGCCCCGGGCTGGGGCCACGAGATCGCCCCCGCGCGGGTGCTGGGCGAGATGCGCGAGCTCGGGCTCCGCGCCACCGAGCTCGGCCCGACCGGCTACCTCGGCGCGCGCCCGCAGGACGTCCGCGAGCAGCTGGCCCGCCACGACCTGCGCCTGATCGGCGGCTTCCTGCCGGTGCCGCTGCACATCGACCCGGCGCTGGACCTCACCGAGGCCGTCGACGCGATCACCACCCTCGCCGAGGGCGGCTCCGAGGTGGTCGTCCTCGCCGCACGGTCCGCGGACGGCAGTTACGACCGCAAGGTGCCCCTGTCCGACCAGGAGTGGCCGGTGCTGCTCGGCAACATCGCCCGCCTGCAGACGGTGATCCGGGACCACGGCATGACGCCGACCCTGCACCCGCACGTCGGGACGGCGATCGAGGACCGCGCCTCCGTGCTGCGCCTGCTCGACGAGAGCGACATCGCCCTCTGCCTGGACACCGGCCACCTGCTCATCGGCGGGACGGACCCGCTGGAGCTGCTGGAGCGGGCCGCCGACCGCGTCGCGCACGTGCACCTCAAGGACGTCGACACCGCCGTGGCGAAGACGGTCTCGGCCGGGGACAGCGACTACATGGGAGCGGTGCGCGAGGGGCTCTACACCCCGCTCGGCTCCGGCGACCTGGACATTCCCGCGATCGTCGGCGCGCTGGAGAGCGCCGGCTACCAGGGCTGGTACGTGCTGGAGCAGGACTGCGCCCTGCACGGCGAGCCCGAGCCCGGCGCGGGTCCGGTCCTCGACGTCCGGCGCAGCATCGACTTCCTCGCGGAACTCTGACGGTCCCTCCCCTGGGCGGTCGTCAACCGGACAGGTCCGTCATCTCCCGTTCCTTTCGCCGGCCACCCGTCCGCCGGCCGAGGTGACCGGGCGTGCCGAAGTTGGTCACCTGCCGGGTGGCCGGTCCGGCGCCGCGCACCTCGACCGGCACATCCTCGGCCGGACCGTAGGCGGCCGGCCTGCGGGTGGAGCACCTGGCCGACGGGACGGCCACCTCGGCACGGCCGGTGGAGGTGAGCGTCACCAGGCAGTCCCGTCCCGCGTAGGCGAAATCGGTCACCCTGCTGAACACCGAGTCGCGCCCGGTCAGCTCGAACTCGGCCTCGGGCGCACCGTCGGCCGCGGCCACCCGCACCGTCAGGGCTCCGCCGGAGAGCGGCAGCAGGAACACCTCCGCGTCGCCGGTCTCCACGGTCTGCGGGATGCCCGGCGCCAGCTGGAGCAGACGGAGACCCGCCCAGTGCCAGCCCGCGTCCTCGGGCGTGATCGTGGTCGCGAGACCCGACGCGGGGAGGTACCGGGTCACGCGTGCGCCCTCCCGGTCACGGCACGCGGCACCTTCGCGGCGGCGGTCATCGGTAGAGCTCCGGCCGGTCGAGCAGGGACACGGTCTGCGGCAGGCCGCTGTCCAGCGCGCGGACGCCCGCGGCGGCGACCGCGGTGGCGGCATAGCCGTCCCAGGCCGACGCTCCGCGCACCGGGTCCCCGGTGGCGACGCCGTCGACCCAGTCCTGCAGCTCGCGGCGGTAGGCCTCGGCGAACCGGGGGCGCCAGTCGGCCGGCACGTCCCGGGAGCGCCGACCGGCGCTTCGCCGCACCGTCGGCGCGGGCGAGTCCAGCAGGACCGTGCCCGCTTCGGCGACCAGTTCGCAGCGCACCTCGTAGCCGTAGCCGGCGGTGACGAAGACCTCCACGTCGATCAGGACGCCCTCGGCGGAGGAGAACACCAGGAACAGCGGGTCCTGGGTGCCGCCGGAACGCGCCGAGGCACGCGGGCGGTGCACCGTGACGGTGTCGATCTCGTCCCGCAGCAGCCAGCGGGCGATGTCGATCTCGTGCACCGCCGAGCCCGTGATCAGCATGGCGGTGGGTGTGCCGCCGGGGCCGGCGTTGCGGTGAACGCAGTGCATCGCCAGTGGCCGGCCGATGTCTCCGCCGTCCACCGTGGCCTTGATGTCCAGGTAGCCGGGGTCGTAGCGGCGCATGAAGCCGACGGTGACCAGCCGCCGGCCTGCCTCCTGCTCGGCGTCGAGAATGCGCAGGCAGCCGTCCAGGTCCGCCGCGAGGGGCTTCTCGCAGAGGACGGGCTTTCCCGCGGCGAGGCAGGCCAGCACGAACTGCTCATGGGTCGGGTCGGAGGAGGCGATCAGCACGGCGTCCACACGGTCGTCCGCGATCAACTGCAGCGGGTCGTCGAAGACCCGGGCCCCGTAGGCCTTGGCGACCGTGCGGGCCTGTTCGGCGTCGAAGTCCGCGACCGCGGTGACCTCGCTCCCCGAGACGACCCGGCTCAGCAGCCGGGCGTGTTCGGCGCCCATCACCCCGACGCCGATCACGCCGATCCGGACTGGCATGGCTACTCCTCGCTGATCCCCTGGACGATCTTCCGGGCATTCGCCCACGACAGCAGTTCGAGTGACAATAATGGCAAATAAGTGCCCGCGGAAGTGCCGTCCCACCGCCGCCCCTGCGTCCGCCCGCCCGCCTGTCCTACGCTGCCACCTGGCGAGCCCCGCCCCAGCGACCGAGGAGACCGATGCCGCCGCTCCAACCGACAGCGCTGTTCCACCAGCTCAAGGCACGCCTGCTGGAGGACATCCGCAACGGGCGGTACGGCCCCGACGGCCGGCTCCCCACCGAGCACGAGCTCTGCGAGCTGTACGGGCTCAGCCGCACTCCGGTGACCCGGGCCCTGTCCGAGCTGGCCCAGGAGGGGGTGGTGCTGCGGCACCGGCGGCGCGGGACCTTCGTCAATCCGCAGTGGCTGGCGGGCAGCGGTGAGACCCCGCGACTGCGTGTGCTCGCCACCGGCACCACCGGCCCCGACCAGCTGAGACGCGCGGCCGGCGACTGGGCGCAGCTCGACCTGGAGACGGTGGAGTTCCCCGAGCTGCACGGCGCGTTCCTGCGTGCCGTCGCGGAGGGCCGCGGCCCCGACCTGGCGGTGCTCGACTCGGTCTGGGTGCCCGAGTTCGCCCGCGCCGGGTTCCTCACCCCGCTGACCGACCTCGACCCGGACTGGATCAGGGACGAGCACGACACCGACTTCCTCCAGCCCTTCCGCGACGCCTACCGCTTCGGCGGCGCGCTGGTCGCCGTCCAGGCCCCGTCCGACGTCACCGGCCTGTGGTACCGCCGGGACTCGCTCGCGCGCCTGGGCGCCGATCCGCCCAGGACCTGGCGCGAGCTGCACGCCCTCGGCCGGCGCCTCGCAGAGGACTGCACCGGCGACGCCCATGCGCTGGCCCTGCCCGGGGGCCGGGCCGCCGCCGAGACCACGACCTACGCCCTGCTGGCGCTGCTGGCCGCCAACGGCGCCGGTGCCGTGCTGCGTGACGACGCCGTGGTGCTGGACAGCCCGGCGGCCGTGGAGACCATGCGCTTCCTGCGCCGCCTGGTGGACGAGGGCGTGGTCTCCCCCGAGGTCGTCGGCCACACCAAGGACGAGGCGGTGCGACTGCTGGCGCAGGGCCGGGCCGACCTGTGCGTCGGCGCCAGCTACCAGGCCGGCGACCTCGCCGAGGAGTCCGGGCTGCCGCTGGCCAGGGTGCACGAGCGCTTCGGCTTCGCGCCGATGCCGCGCGGACCGCACGGACGCTCGTCGGCGCTGTGCGGAGGCATGGCCTACCTGGTGCCGCGTCAGGCGACGTATCCGCAGCAGGCGATGCGGTTGCTACGGGCCGCCGTCGAGCCGAACGCCCTGGTCCGGACCTGTCTGCTGACCGGACAGCTGCCGCCGCGCCGCTCGGCCCTGGACGCCGTTTCGGCGGTCTCGCCCTTCCACGCCGAGACCGCGCCGCTGCTGGCCGGAGCGGTGCTCCGGCCCTCGACCCCGGTGTACGCGCTGGTGTCGACGCGCCTGCAGACGCTCGCCGAGGACGTGATCACCCGGCGACTCGGCCCAGCGCCCGCGGTCGCCCGGGCCGGCGACACCATCAGCGTGATCACGGGACTGCCCGAGCGCTGAGAGCAGATCTTGACATGCGGGCAGGTCGCCCTGCACATTTGCCATCTCTGAATGGCAAATGCTGAGAGGCCGCCCATGCGCATCCGCACCGTCGACTCCACCGATCTGTTCCTCGGCCCCGCGCAGGCGCCGCGGCAGGTGGTCCGGGTCACCCTCGCGGCCGGAGACCGAGGGGTGAGCGGACCGGTACGGGTGCGCGTCGAGGGTCCGACGGTCACCACCCCGGTCGTCGAGACGGTGACCGGCCTCGCCCCCGGCGAGGAGCGGGTGGTGGAGGTCGGGGTGCGGATCGCCGCCCCGCACAGCGAGGGGTCGGTGCACCGGGTGACCGCCGTGGCGGAGTCCGGCCCGCCGCACGCCACCGACCCGCACTCCACCGAACTGCGGGCCACCGCCGAGGGGCGGATCGAGGCGGCCGCCACCGGCTGGACCATGTGGATGGTCTCCCACTTCCACTACGACCCGGTCTGGTGGAACACCCAGGCAGGCTTCACCGACCAGTGGCACCGGCTGCCCGACCTCCCTTGGGTGGCCGAGATGCGGCTCCCCCATGTGCGAACCGCGTTCGACCTGGTCCGGGCCCATCTGGAGGCGGCCCGGCACGACCCCGACTACCGCTTCGTGCTGGCCGAGGCGGACTACCTCAAGCCGCACTGGGACGTCTTCCCCCGCGACCGCGCCGACCTGCGCCGCTTCCTCAAGGAGGACCGGGTGGAACTGGTCGGCGGCAACTACAACGAGCCCAACACCAACCTCACCCACCCCGAGTCCACGGTCCGCAACGCGATCCACGGCATCGGCCTGCAGCGCGACGTGGTCGGCGGCGACCCGCGCTCGGCCTGGATGGTCGACGTCTTCGGCCACGACCCCTCCTACCCCGGACTGATGGCCGACGCCGGCCTCGACTCGTCCGCCTGGGCTCGCGGCCCGTTCCACATGCACGGACCCCGCACCCACACCGGGGACATGACGCGGATGCAGTTCCCCAGCGAGTTCGAGTGGATCTCCCCCACCGGGCGGGGCGTGCTGACCCACTACATGGCCGGGCACTACACCGCCGGCTGGGCGCTGGAGCGCGTCTCCTCCGCCGAGGAGTCGATGGCGCGGGCCTACGAGCAGTTCAGCCAGCTCCAGCGGGTCGCCGCCACGCGCAATGTGATGCTCCCGGTCGGCCACGACCACAACGTCCCCTCCCGCTGGTGCACCGTCGTGCACCGGGAGTGGGCCAAGCGCTACGTCTGGCCGCGCTTCGCCGTCGGCCTGCCCCGGGAGTTCTTCGGCGCCGTCCGCCGGGAGCTGGCCGAGCGCGGCACCTCGCTCAGCCCGCAGACCCGCGACATGAACCCGGTCTACACCGGCAAGGACGTCTCCTACATCGACACCAAGCAGGCCCAACGGGCCGGCGAGGTGGCAGTGCTGGACGCCGAACGGCTGGCCACCCTGGCCTCCCTGGTCGGCACCGACGCCGCGCCGCGCCCCCGCTTCCCCGCCGAGGCGCTGGACAAGGCCTGGCGCCAACTGCTGTACGGCGCCCACCACGACGCCATTACTGGCACCGAGTCCGACCAGGTCTACCTGGACCTGCTGGGCGGCTGGCGGGAAGCCTTCGAGCTGGGCTCGGCGGTGCGCGACGCGGCCGTCGACCACCTGGCCGACTGCGTGGACACCCGCGGCGGCGGACGGGCCGTGCTGGTCGTCAACCCGCTGTCGTGGACCCGCGACGCCATCGCCAGAGTCCGTCTGACATTCCCTCAGCCGGGCACCCCCGGGGTCGCGATCCAGGACGCGAGCGGTTCCCCGGTCACCGCGCTGGCCGAGGGCGTGCGCCGCCATCCCGACGGCACCCTGGCCGAGGTGACCCTCAGCTTTCTCGCCCGCGACCTCCCCTCGGTGGGCCACCGCCTGTACCGGGTCCTCGACAGCGCCGAGACCCCCGCCGACTGGTCTGCACGAACCGGACTGCGGCACGCGGAGAACGCCGCCTTCCGGATCGAGGCCGACCCGGCCCGGGGCGGAGCCCTGGACCGGATCCTCGACCGCCGAACCGGCCGGGAACTGCTGCGCCCCGGCGCGCTCGGCGCCGAACTGCTGGTCCAGGACGAGCACCAGGACCACCCGCAGTGGAAGGAAGGCCCCTGGCACCTGCTGCCCAAGGGCCCCGGCCGGGCGGCGGGCACACGGCAGGCCGAGGTACGCGTGGACCGGAGCCCGTTGGGGCAGCGCCTGCTCTCCACGGTCCGGATCGGCGAGGTGACGCTCACTCAGGAGGCCTATCTCTGGTACGGCGTGGACCGCATCGACTTCCGCACCCAGGTCGACGGCTCGCTCGACAAGGAACGCCTGCTGCGGGTCCGCTTCGGCCTGGACCTGCCCGGCGCGCTGCCGGTGGCCGAGGTGGGCTACGCCGCCGTCGGACGGTCCTTCGGCTTCCCGCAGTCCGACGCCTCCCCGCACCTGTGGACGCTGGACAGCCCGGCGCACACCTGGGCCGGGCTGAGCGCCACCGCCAGGATCGCCCTGCACCGCCCGGACGGCTCCCGGCAGGACCACGCCATCGGCATCGCCGAGGTGGTGGCGCCCGAGGGCGGCGCGCACGCCGGAGAGGTCCGGGCGCTCCTGGTCCGGCTTGCCGGTCAGGGAGTGACCGCCACCTGCACCACGCCGGACGGCCGCCGCTACGGCTCGCTGGAGGTCGACTCCAACCTCCCGGACGTACGCATCGTGCTCGGCGCGGACAACGCCTTCGCCGAGGCAGTCCTCGACGCGGTCGAGCCCGCGCGGCGCCGGGCCTACTGCGGCGAACTGGCCCGCGCCGGACGGGTCTTCGTCCCGGCCTCCGCCGCGCGCCGGGAGGCATGGGTGCCCGACGCGGACCTGTGCGGGCCGCGCGACCTGCCGGTGCTGATCGTCTCCGGACCCGAGGGCGAACTGGCCGACGCGATAGGGGCTTTGGCCGCCGACCTCGCCGACGGCGTCATCGACGTGCCGCTTCCCGCAGAACTGCACGGCACCGCCGAACCGTTCGAGGACTACTCGGCGGCCCTGCTCAACCGGGGCACCCCCGGCTTCGTCGCCGAGACCGACGGCACGCTCTACCTCAACCTGATGCGGGCTCACACCGGTTGGCCGAGCGGCGTCTGGCTGGACGGCCCGCGGAGCACCGTTCCCGACGGCAGCAGCTTCTCCCAGCAGCACTGGACGCACACCTTCGACTACAGCCTGGTGGCCGGCCCCGGTGACTGGCGGCAGGCCGGATTCGTCCGCGCCGGCCAGGAGTTCAACCACTCCCCCATCACCCGCGAGACGGACGTTCACGACGGAATCCTCCCGCCACGGGCGAGCCTGCTCTCGGTGGAGCCCGCGCAGGTCGTGCTGGCCGCCCTCAAGCCGCGCGGAAACCCGCGCGCCCCCGGCCTGCCGAACGCCGGCGACCCCGCGGACGGAGTGACGCTCCGGCTGTACGAGTCCTCCGGGCGACCCGCGGCGGCGCGGGTGCGCCTGCACGGCGGGCTGGTCGACCCGGCCCGCACCGACCTGCTGGAGGAGCGCGCGGTGCACGGCGCGCCGACCGAACTCGACGGCGAGGTCACCCTTGGCCTGGCCCCCGCGGACGTGGCCACCCTGACCGGGCTCCCGGTCCTCGCATCCCTGCTCGACCCCGAGTCCCGCAGTCAGCCGTGGCGTGAGCCTGTCGAACCGGTCTTCACCCGGTACTGGATGCACAACAAGGGACCCGCGCCCAGCGGGAACCTGCCGGTCACCGTGCACGTCTCGCCGACCGCACTGCGGCTGAGCGCCGAGGCCGGCAGTGCGCCGCTGCAGATCACAGTCAGCTGCTCGGTGCTGCCCGCGTCGGGAACGGTCGTCCTGGACGTGCCCGACGGCCTCGCCGTCGAACCGCACGACAGCCTCGACTACGACCTCGCTCCGGGTGGTTTCGCCGAGTTCGAGGTCTCCGTGCGAGCGGACGGCGGAGTCCCCGGCACCTACTTTCTGGGGGCCCGGATCCCGGACCATCTGGGCCAGTTGCTGGAGGACACGGTCGCCGTCGAGCTCGGGGCCGCAGAGTCGGACACCGACCAGGACTTCGTCCCTGTGCTCGGCGAACTCGGCCCCCGGGGCCTGGCGCTGCCGCCTGGCGGCGAAGGCGACCTGGTGCTGCGGCTGACCGGCACGACAGTCGGCGAGGCAAGGGGCGAAGCCCAGCTGATCAGTCCGTACGGCACCTGGGGGGACACCGCCGACCTCACCGTCACACCGTGGACCCAACCCTTCACCGTCCCCGCGGGCGGCACCGCCGAGCTGCGCTTTCCCGTCCGTCTCGCCGCGACCGCCCGGCCGGGCAACCGCAGTTGGGCGCTGGTGAAGCTGGCCTGCCACGGTACCGTCCGCTACACCCGGGCCGTACCGGTCGAGGTGGTCGACCACCCCTGACCGTCGGGGCCGCCCGGGCTCACCGGGCGGCGTCGGGCCGGCCGTCGCTCACCAGGACCTGGTAGCGGCGGCTCACCGTCTCGCCCGGAGCGATCACCAGCGGCTGTTCGAAGGCCAGGGCCGCGCCGACGCCGGGGTACTCGGCGATGCGGACGAACCAGCGGTCGTCGTCCTGCAGGCCGCTGAAGGTCAGGGTGTAGGCGGCGTCCCCGGCACCGGCGGACACGGTCACCGAGGGCTGCGCCGATCCGTTGACCGCGTCCTCGGTGCGCAACGCTCCGGCGGTGACCCGCGGATCGGCGGACGCCGGGAGACGCCAGAAGAACCCCCCGTAACCCGCGCCCTCCCCACGGCCGTTGACAGCGGGGCTGCGCAGTTCGACGAGTGCGGCACCGGGGTTGGTCAGCGCGGTGGCCACGGTGAGCAGCCAGCTGCGGCCGTCGCCGGTGTCCTCCGCGCGCAGAGTGCGCCGTTCGAGCAGCAGGGTCGCCCCGGCGCGGTCCGTCCAGCGCAGTTCCTCGTCCACCGCGTCGTCGGCCCGGCTGTGCCATCCGGTGTGCTCGATCCGGCCGTGGTCGTCCAGCGGGACGTACCCCTGCCCATGGACGTAGCTGCGGCCGCCCCAGAGGTTGGTCCCGGACACGTCGGGCATGGCCAGGGACGCGCCCAGGTGCCAGCGGTGGTCCTCGGGCAGCAGGTCCGTCACCACGGTGCCGGCGAGGGTCCGCACCGGGTGCAGGTAGGGGCGGGGGACCAGGTCGGGCGCGAGGTCGGGGGCGGTCACATAGTCGGCGACGGCATGCCGCCCCGCGTGCAGGGTGATCACTTCGCGGTCCCGCTCCCCGCAGCGGTGAGCCGCAGTACGGGTTCGCCATGCTCATCGCCGGCCGGATGGCCGATCAGCGCGGTGAAGCGCGGAGTGCGGACCAGCACGCCCTGCTCCACCGACTCGGCCGTGACCCGGAACGGGCCGCCGTCGGCGTCCGCGGCCGGTCCGTAACTCAGCGCGAACACGGCGGGACCGGACGGTGCGTCCGGACCGAGCGCGTGGACGAGCACCTGGTTGGTCTGTGTGACGCGCCGCCAGCCGCTGTCCGGGTTGCCGTATCCGCGCGGATCGTCGGCGAGCGCGAACGCCACCTGCTCCTGGGTCAGCCCGATCGTCTCCGGGCTGTTGAAGTGCGTCCGGCCCTCCGGCGGGTTGACCACCCGCAGGCCGGCCGCCGCAGTGACCGCCATACCTCCCGCCAGCAGCGACCCCGCGCCCACCTCCAGGACCGCGCCCGGCCGACCCAGGTCGAACGGCGCGCCGTCCGGCTCGGACACGGCCAGGATCTTGCGCTGCCGCTCGCCCTCGGCCTCGACGTAGGGCAGACCGGCGAGGAAGGCGAGTTCGGCGTCAGCGGGCAGGGCCGCGCGGTCGAGCACCGCGAAGACATGGATCCGCTCGCCGTCCGACACGTACAACTGCTGGACTGACAGCAGGATCTGATCGTGCGTCACCACGGCCTTGGTCACCAGCTTCGCGGCGAGCCCGGCAACGGACGCGTCCCGACTGCGCATCGGGCCGAGCGGGCGGGTGAGCAGCAGCGAGCGGCCGTCGGGATAGCGTACGACCGGCCCGATCCCGTGCTGGTGGTCGGTGATCGACTCGATCACCACAGTTCCGCCCGCGTCGATCTGATAGGGCGTCAAATCCTCGGTGAGCGAGACCGACGCCTTTCCGTGCCGCAGCGAGTACGGCGTGTGGTGCGGCATGTCGGTGCCCCGGTACCAGTCGCCATCGTCCTGCCAGAGCCACACGCTGGCGAAGGCGAAGTGCCCGCTCGGCGCCCCGGTCGCGGCGAGGGGGTAGTAGGAGACTCGCCGGTCGCCGAGGTAGCGGCCGAGCTCGGCACGGATGCGTGAGCTGAAGAAGCGCAGGCCGAGCATGCCCTCGGCGCCGCAGTGCTGCTCGCTGTAGCGCGGGCCGCCGAAGTCGAACCCGCGGGCCGAGAGTCGGCACTCCAGGTGCCGTGCGATCTGCTCACCGTCGTCGAGGAAGCACTGCTCTCCGCTGACCCGGTATGCCTGTGCCAGGAAGGTCAGCGAGATCGGCACATAGTTCTGGTCGTGCCCGGCGCCGTGTTCCAGCGGCAGCAGGAAGCCCCGGTCGGGTACCCGTGCCGGCCGGATCACCTCGGTATAGAGCGCCATCGCCTCCCCGGCGATCCGCTCCCCCTCTTTCTCCCGGTGCTCGCTGCGCAGATGCCGTCCCAGCATCAGGCCACCGGCCACCGCGCCGATCGCCTGGTTGGCGGTCTGCTGCGGGTTGAACAGGCTGACCTGGGTCAGCCAGCGCCAGTAGCCGACGGCGGTCCCGGTCAGCTCGGCGTACTGGGCCTCGGTCAGCAGTCCGTGGCCCAGCTCCAGCACATTGACGGCGTGCAGCATGGCCCAGACGGTGCTCGGCCAGTCGCCGAAGGGGTGCTCCCCCGTCGCCGGCACATAGCGGGCGTAGGGTTCGCCGCTGTTGCGGATCCGGAGGAACGGCTCGCCGGGGTTGTCCGTCCGGAACACCCGGTGGGCCAGGAAGTAGTCCATGCTCCGCCGGACCGCGTCGACCAGCTCGGCGTCCCTGCGGTCGCCCCGGTGCCAGGACAGGCACAGCAAAGACGTCACGCCCAACGACATGTCACCGATGTCGTCGTCGGCCGCCGGGTCCTCGAAGTTGCCGTCCGACTGCTGGTGCAGCATCGCCGTGGCGACCGCGCCGTCGAGCACGGTCCTGAGACGGTCCGCGTCCACAGGCAGGTCGTGCACGGCGGCGTGCTGGCTCGGCAGGTACACCGGGTTCATCCGGTCCCTCTCAGGTCGTCGGGAAGTCCGGCCTGGTCCAATCCAGGTCCAGCTGGGAGAACTGCAAGCCGCGCGCGCCGGCTTGGACCACCGCGTCCTCGATGCCCACGATGGTCCGGCCCTCCGGCGAGGCGCGCACATACCGCTCGGGGACGGACCGTGCCTCCGGCCCGCGCTGGATCGCCTCCAGCACCTCGGTGAAGGTGCGGGTGGCGCGCAGCGGGCTGCACAGCACGTCCTCGGCCGGGTCGTCGTCCAGGTGCGCGATCAGGTCGTCGATCAGGTCGATCCGCCCGCCGGTGGTCTGCACCGGACCGGCCCCGGTATCCAGCCGCAGCCGGTCCCGGGTGTAGTGCAGAGTGGCCCGGCCGCCGGTGCCGAACACCTCGACGTAGGGCTCGAACTCCTGCCGCGCGCACAGGGTCACCACAGCGGTCACCGGCACTCCGGTGCTCGTCTCGATCCGTGCGCTGATCGTGTCGTCGGTCTCGATGGGGTAGGCATGGTAGGGCTCGACCGCGACGGCCCGGATCGGCCCGCCATCGCCGGGCGCGGCAAGCCGCAGCGCGAGCGCAAGCCCGTGCGCGAACGGATTGGTCAGCGCGCCGTCCGCCACCACGATGTCGCCGAGCCTGCGGTGGCCGGCCCAGGCCGAGCGGGCGTAGTAGTCCGCGTCCCGTCGCCAGGCGCCGACGACGCTGATCCGCTCGACCCGGCCGAGTTCACCGGCCCGGACCCGGTCGAGCAGGTCCCGGACGACGGAGGAGCCGAACGCCTGGAAGCCCACCTGGCAGTGCCGCCGTTCGGAGTCGGCCACCGAGAGCAGCCGGTCGTGCTCGGCCACCGCAGTCACCGGCGGCTTCTCCAGCAGTACGTGCGCGCCTAGCCGCATCGCCCGCTCGGCGAACGCGGCGTGCGTGTGGATGGGCGTGGCGATGACGGCGATGTCCGGACGCAGCGCGCCCAGCAGTCGTTCCGCATCCGTGTCGAAGACCCGGCCGTCCGCGCTCCCGCCGTCCGGACCGCTCGGTTCGCGCCGGTCGGCCAGGCCGCACAGAGCGAGCCGGCCGGACCGCTCGCGGGCGAGCAGGCCCTCCAGATGCACCCGGCCGTGGCCGTGGATCCCGATCAGCACCACGCGGGGCACGCCCGCGCGGGAAGCTTCGCCCATCAGGTCACCGCCAGTCGCTCGGTGAGCCGCAGCGCGCCGTGCACGGGGGCGGTGTCCAGGGGGTGGACACGCGTGTCCGGAAGGGCGGCCCCCAACTGCCGGACGAAGGAGTCGAACAGCGGGGGCTGGTTGAGGATGACCCCGCCGGCCACCACGACGTCGTCGACCGCCACGTCACGGGCAGCCATCCGGACCACGAGTTGGGCCAGCGCGCCCGCCGCGTCCTCCACCACCGCCTCGGCGAGCGCGGAACCCTGTTGGAGCGCGTCGAACACCAGCGGGGCCCGCCGGCCCCAGACGCTGGCGCCGGAGTCGGCCGCCATCGCCTCGGGCAGGTCGGTGACCTCCGCCACCTCGAAGGAGCGCAGCAGCAGGTCGGTCAGCAGGTCCTGCGGTTCACCGCGGTCGCGGGCGCCGAGGCTGGCCCGCACCGCCTCGCGCAGCAGCCCGGGGGCGCTGCCCTCGTCGCCGAACAGCCAGCCCCAGCCTCCTATGTACACGGGTTCGCCGGAGCGGTTCCGGCCGACGGCGACGGAGCCGGTTCCGGCCACCAGGCCGACACCGGCGGACAGGCCGACCGCAGGGATGAGTAGTTCGGCGTCATTGAGCACCAGGCACGGGACGGGCAGCAGTCGCTCCAGTTCGGCCCGCACACCCGCGCAGTCACGTTCGCTGTCGCAGCCGTGCGCGCCGACGGCGACCGCCGAGACGGTCGTCGCCGGAGGCAGCGTCTGCCCGATCAGATCTGCCAGGAAGGCCGCGGCCCGCCGGAAGTCCCCGGGGTGCCAGCCCTCGCTGGAGTACACCCGGTCGGCGATGACCGTCGACCCGAGCGCAGCGCGGATGTGCGTCTTGGTGCCGCCGACGTCGATCCCGACTCGGACGTCGGAGATCAGGTCCGGCACAGCGTTCCTCTATCTGTCCGGCACGCCGCTGTCCGGCGTGCCGTCATGTTGACGGGAGGTGAAGTCGCAGAGCGGCTGGGACCCGCCCTGTTCGTTAAGCAGTAAACTTACTATCCCCGGAGGTTGTCAAGAGACGCCGTGCGATCATCATCCGCGGATCAACGAAAGCGGAGGTAGGCATGGTCGACACTGGCCTCAGCGACAGCGCCCGGGAGGTCTTCACCGCGCTCGCGGGGCACGGCAGGGCCACCCGGCCGCAGCTCGCCGCCTCCTGCGGGCTGTCCAAGCCCACGGTCTCGGCCGCGGTCGCCGAGCTGGAGGCGGGCGGTCTGGTCGAGCGCAGCGGCACCTCGCACGGGGCCACCGGTCGCTCCGCCGCCGTCTACCGGCTGGGTCCGGCCGCCGGGTACGCTCTCGCCGTCGACCGCGGCTCCACCCAGGTCGCCTTCCGCGCCGTGAGCCTGGACGGGCAGGTGCTCGACGAGGGCCACACCGACGATCCGGCCTCGGCGGACACCATGATCCGCACCGCGCTGCGCCGCCGGGACGGGAGCGGCCCGCTGCGGGCGGTCGTCGCCGCCGTGTCCGACGTGGTCTCCCCGGACGGCACCGGCGATCCCGAGACCGCCGGCCGGGTGCGCGCCTCTACCGCCTCGCTCGGACTGCCGCCCGGCACCACCGTGTTCACCGAGAACAACGTCAACTGCGGTGCCATCGCCGAACTGCACGAGGGATCGAACGACTCCCGCGACACCTTCGTCTACCTGCAGGTCGGCTTCGGCATCGGCGCTGGCGTGGTGGTGGGCGGCCGACTGCTGCGCGGGGCGAACGGGGCCGCCGGCGAGGTCGCGCGGCTCGCCTATCCCTGGGCCGACGACCTGCCCGCGGGCCGGGAGGCGCTGGAGGCCCGGCTCGGCTCACCCGGCCTGCTGCGCCGGGTCCGCGCACGCTGGTCGGATGCGCACGGACCGGTCCCGGACAGCGCCGCCGCCCTCTTCGCGCTGGCCGGCGAGGCGCATCCGCTCGCCGCCGAGCTGGTCGCCGAGCACTCCGCCGAGGTGGGCAAGCTGGCCGCGTCCATCTGCGCGGTGCTCGACCCGGGCCTGGTGATCCTGGGCGGCGGCGTGGGCACCAACCCGCTGCTGCTCCGCGGCATAGTCGACACCATTGACGCCCTGAGCTGGCCGACCGAGGTGATCGCCAGCCGGCTCGGCGACCGGGCCACCCTCGTCGGCGCCGCCCACATCGCTCGCGAGCAGGGCATCCGCGACGCCGTCACCGCTTCGTGACCGGGCTCGACTATTGACACTATTGACACCGGACAAAGGGCTCCTTAAGGTCGCGGCAAGCGCTTTCCGAATCCCTGGGACGGATCGTCCGGAAGGAGCGCCGCGCACGGGCAGGAGAGACTCTCCCCAGAACGTCGCCCAGCGATCCCATGCCGACGGCAATGCCAGCAGCACCGCACCGAAGTCCCAGGAGCCAAGCACATGGCGTCAGCCATTCCCAGCTCTCCGGTTGACCGCGCGCCGGAGCACATCCAGTCCACCGAGCGCGGACCGGCACCGGGCAGTCCGCCCGCCGCCGGGAGCAGGACCGAACCCGGGAAGGCCAGGCGCAGCAGGCACCGGAACAACCGCGTCGCCTACGCCTTCCTCGCACCGTGGTTCATCGGCATCTTCGGCTTCACCCTGATCCCCATGGGGTACTCGCTGTACCTGTCGCTGACCAAGTTCGACCTGCTGACCTCACCGAAGTGGATCGGACTCGCCAACTACAAGGCGCTGTGGCAGGACCCGCAGTTCCTCAAGTCGGTCACGGTCACCCTTGAGTACGTGCTGTTCTCGGTTCCGCTCAAGCTGGCGCTGGCGCTGGTCGTCGCGGTCGCCCTGAACAAGGGCCTCGGCGCCCTCGGCTTCTACCGCTCGGTCTTCTACCTGCCCTCGCTGCTCGGGACGAGCGTCGCGGTCTCGGTGATGTGGCGGCAGATCTTCTCCCAACAGGGCCTGTTCAACCAGTTCCTGAGCTGGTTCGGCATTCGCGGCGCGGACTGGATCGGCGACCCCAGGTTCGCCCTGTGGACCCTGATCCTGCTGTCCGCATGGCAGTTCGGCACCCCGATGCTGATCTTCCTGGCCGGGTTGAAGCAACTGCCCAGGGACCTCTACGAAGCGGCTGCCCTGGACGGCGCCGGCCGGTTCCGGACCTTCTTCCAGATCACGCTGCCGCTGCTGTCCCCCATGGTGTTCTTCAACCTGGTGCTGGAGACCATCAACGCCTTCCAGGCGTTCACCCCGGCCTACGTGGTCAGCGGCGGCAGCGGCGGACCGATCGACTCGACCCTCTTCTACACCCTCTACCTCTACCAGAAGGGCTTCGGCAGCCTTCAGATGGGCTACGCCTCCGCGATGGCCTGGGTGCTGTTCCTGGTGATCGGAGTCTTCACAGCGATCTACTTCGCGATGTCACGGCGCTTTGTCACCTACGCCAACTGAACGCTTGTCACCACTCCCAGCGCAAAGCAGGCGAAAGGACAGAGATGGCACTCCTCCCCCAGTCCCTCCCCCAGTCGGGACAGCAGCGGACCTGGAACCACTGGCGTATCCACACGATTCTGCTCACCGCCGTCATCGTGATGATCTACCCGCTCATCTGGATGGTCGGAGCCTCGTTCAAACCCGAGAACCAGATCTTCACCACGCTCGACCCGCTGCCGCTCCACTTCACCCTCAGGGGCTACACCAGCGGCTGGACCTCCACCGGCACCTCGTTCACGGTGTACCTGGCCAACTCGGCCACCGTCGCGATCGGCGCGGTGCTGGGCAATCTCATCGCCTGCTCACTCGCCGCCTACGCGTTCGCCCGCCTGGACTTCGCGTTCCGCAAGCTGTGGTTCGCGCTGATGCTGGGCACCCTGATGCTGCCCTTCCAGGCAACGCTGATCCCGCAGTACACCATCTTCTTCAAACTGAACTGGGTCAACACCTTCCTGCCGCTGGTGGTACCGCAGTTCCTCGCCACCGACGCCTTCTTCATCTTCCTGATGGTGCAGTTCATCAGGGGCATCCCGCGCGAACTGGACGAGGCGGCCGCCATCGACGGGGCCGGACACCTCCGGACCTTCGTCTCGGTCATCCTGCCGCTGCTGCGGCCGGCGCTGATCACCACCGCCGTGCTGACGTTCATCTGGACCTTCAACGACTTCCTGCGCCAGCTGGTCTACCTGTCGAACAACACCCGCTACACCGTGCCGCTGGGCCTGAACGCCTTCATCGACCGGGCGAGCGGCTCCAGTTACGGCGACATGCTCGCCATGTCCGTAGTGAGCCTGGTGCCCACGATGGCGGTGTTCCTGCTGGCCCAGAAGCGCCTCGTCGACGGCGTGGCGAACTCCGGAATCAAGGGCTGAACCCTCACCTCGCTCCACTCACCCTCACCCCACAGCACAGAGAGTAGTCACGCCATGTCAGAAATCCTGTCCAGAAGAGGATTCCTCGGTCTCGCCGCCGCAGGCAGCGTCGCCATGACGGCCTCCGCCTGCGGCTTCACGCCTACCAGCAGCAGCTCCGGAGCGTCCGGCAGCGCGGGCAAGACCCTGGTGTTCCGCTGGTGGGGCGGCGACTCCCGCAACCAGGCGTACCAGGCCGCACTGAAGATCTTCACCCAGAAGACGGGGATCGCGGTCACTGCCCAGTACTCCGGCTACGACGGCTACTTCAACAAGCTGAACACCGAATTCGCCGGCGGCAACCCGCCCGACATCTTCCAGATGGACACCGCGCTGGTCAGCACCTACGCCGCCAAGGGCGTGCTGATCGACCTGGCCTCCTACATCCCCGGCACGATCCAGCTGGACACCCTCTACTCTCCGCTGCGCACCGCCGGCACGGTCAAGGGCAAGAACTACGGCGTGGCATCCGGCTCCGGCTACGCCCCTGTGCTCTATGACAAGACGGTGCTGGACAAGCTCAAGATCGCCGCTCCCGGCGACAACTGGACCTGGGACGACTTCGCCACCATCACCGGCGAGATCTCCAAGGCGTGGGGCGCGAACAAGTACGGTGCGCTGGACGCCTCCAACGACGACTCCGGTGCCTTCCAGCCGTGGCTGCGCCAGCGCGGCAAGGACCTCTACACCGCCGACGGGGTCCTCGGCTTTGACTCCACCGACCTGACCGAGTGGTTCACCTTCTGGGCCGGCCTGCGCAAGAGCGGCGCGATCTCCCCGGCGACGCTGCTCGCCAACGCCGGTGAGGCCAGCGGCACCCACCCGCTGATCGCCGGGCAGGTCGCCATGACCACCGGCTGGGGTCTGGCACAGATGCAGCCGCTGACGCAGCACACCCTCGACCTGGTGGTCGTCCCCCGGGGCAGCAACGGCAAGACCGGCCAGGCCCTCAACGGCGGCGTGCTCCTCTCCGTCCCCACCAAGAGCCAGAACCCGACCGGTGCGGCCAAGCTCATCGACTTCTTCCTCAACGACACCGACGCGATCAAGGCCATGGGGACACAGCGCGGCTTCCCCCCGTCGGCGAAGGCGAAGGACATCCTGCTGCCCACCCTGACCGCCTCGCAGAAGCGGGACGTCAACTACGGCGAGTACGTGGCCGCCCAGGTGACCAAGGACGGCCTGACCGCCGCCCCGACCGCGCCCCCCGGCTACGGCGACGTCAAGACCGCGCTCGACGCCGCGGCCCAGGGCGTCGCCTTCGGAAAGCTGTCGATCGGCGCCGGCGTCACCCAGTTCTTCAGCGCCGCCAAGACGGCGCTCGCCAACGCCAAGTAGCACGTAGGTCTCCCGGTGGGGGTGGTCAGCGCCAGGCGCTGACCACCTGCTCCGGTCCCCAGACCAGGTCGACCGCATCGCGGCCGAGGTCGGGCGACGCTCCGGAGAGTGAGGCCACGGCCGCGCCACGCGGTCCAGCGTCGTTCGACCAGGCGGAAGGCCGCCTCGGGCCGACCTCGACGGACTTGGTCCTGAGCCGCCCGCAGAACGGCCACATACAGACGCAGGTTGCTGTCGGCGATGCGATAGAGCGCACGGGAGATCGCGGCGACCTCAAGCAGCGCGCTGCCCAATTCGGCGTCGCTGACCGAGCCGGAGACCGCCGACCGGACCGCCGCCCCCAGCAGAGCCCGCCACGGCTGCGGCGGGCTCCTGCGCGCTGAGTCCGTGCGGACGGCAGGGCCGTGACGGTGCTGCACGGCCCTGCCGGACGGCCGGCTGGCTCAGTCGGTCGTGGCCCGGGCCAGTCCGAGGGCCGCCGGGTCCACATCGGGAATGGCGAGCCGGGGGTTGTAGCCCGCTGCGACGAGTCTCATGACATATCCCGCCGCCTCCTCCAGTTGCCGTGCGCTCTCCAGCCCGCCGACCGTGGCGCTGCGCCCGCCGAGGTCTGCGATCAGCGCCGTTGCGCGATCAAGTGCACGCGGCTCGTCGCCGCAGATGGCCACGACCGGTGCTCCGGCCCGCGGTCCCGTATACGGCCACGAGGCACCTGCGAACAGGTGCAGCGCCTTCACGACGTGTGCGCCCGCGGCGGCGTGGGCCACACGTTCCGCCGCCGAGCCGTTCGCCGCCTTGAGCCGCCCGGTCCGGTAGTCCACCGGGTTGGTGCAGTCGAGCACGGTCATGCCGGCCAGCGACCCCTGAGGGGCGCCGACAAGGGACAGCGCCGACTCCAAGCCCTCGAAGGAGACCGCGACCACGACCACGTCGGCCTCAGCAGCGAAGGCCGCGGGGTCGACGGCCTTCGCAGCGTGGCCGATGCCGTCGGCGACCTGACCGGCGCGCGAGGCGTCGCGCCCTGTCACCAAGAGCGAGTGGCCGGCCGCGGCCCACGCCCGGCCCAGCGTCGCGGCCAGGTTGCCGGTGCCCAGGATTCCTACGTTCACAGCGACTACTCCTTCATCCGAAACCGGTGCCTGCAGCAGGAACGCTACGAGCCCGGCTCCTACCGATTGGTAGGCGGCGGATGCGACACTGGACTGCGTGATCGAGGAGACCTGCCAGAGGTTCGTATCCGACTGCCATGTGCGCGCGGCAGCCGAGCTGATCAACCACACCTGGGATCCCGTCGTGCTCTCCGCACTGCGTCTGGGGCCAACGCGACGCAACGAACTGCTTCGGCACATCGCAGGAGTCAGCGACAAGGTGCTGACCCAGGTGCTCCAGCGTCTTCAATCGCGCGGGCTGGTGACCAAAGTCCGCTGCACCGGGCAAGCGCCTGCCCATACAGGCGCGGTCTACCAACTCTCGCCGCTCGGTGAGTCCTTCGCGAACGGACCCCTGGCCCAGCTTGCACAGTGGGCCGCCGACAACCAAGCCGAACTGGCAGACTCGTCAACGACGTCATGACCTGCACGGCCTCGCAGGATCATGTTGATTCCCGAAGCCCCGGTGCGGTCATCGATGGCTTTGGGTGTGGAATCGGGCGAGCGCTTCCAAGGTGGTCCTGGCCTGGGTTTCAGGTATCAGGGTGCACAGCGCACGCAGGGCCGCGCTCAGGTGGCGTTCGGTCTCCAGGTCGGTCTGTTCGTGGGCGCCACAGCGTTCGATGAGATCTGCGGCGAGTTGTGCGTCGTCGTCGCTGAGCGGGTTCCGCCCGCAGAGGTAGAGCTCGGCCAACCTGTCCCGGTCGGTGCTGGTCGAGGCCAGCGCCGCGATCACGGGAAACGTCTTCTTACGGGACTTCAGGTCGGACAGGGCCTGCTTTCCGGTCAGTGCCGGGTCTCCCCAAATGGCGAGGGAGTCGTTGTGCAGTTGCCAACTGAGGCCAGTGTGGTGCCCGAACGCCGCCAAGGCGTCAACGTGGCGGGCGTCGGCGTTGGAGAGCACACCGCCGAGAGTGCACGCGCATTCCGCGAACGCAGACGCCTTTCCCGCGTATATGGCGAAGCATTCGTCGAGGGTGACGTCGTCCCGCTGCTCGTCGCCGGACAGCTGTGCGCTTCGGGGTCGACCGCTGTCAGCCCTGGATGCGGGCGGCCAGGACGGCGATGTCGTCGTCGGGGACGGCGGGCATGACCGTGGCCAGGACGTGGTTCAGCAGGTCCTCCAGGGACGTGCTCCCGCGCTGGTGGCGTACCCGGGTGAGCCGGGCCAGGGAGGCGTCGATGTCCTCGGTGCGGCGCTCGACCAGGCCGTCGGTGTAGAGCATCAGCACCTGTTCGGGGCCGAGGGGGTGGACGACTGCCTGGTAGTCGCCCAGGCCGGTGCCCAACGGGGGCCCGGTGGGGATCTCCAGGAGTCGCGTCGGGCCGTCGGGGCGGAACAGGGCCGGCGGCAGGTGTCCGGCGCTGGCGAAGGTGGCCCGGTGCCGGGCCGGTTCGACCAGGGCGAGCAGGCAGGTCGCGGGGCGGGTGGCGTCGCTCTCCGCGGTGAGGTGGTCCAGCTGGCGCAGGATGCGGTGCGGCGGCAGGTCGGCGGCCGCCACATAGCGCAGCAGGGTGCGGTAGGCGCTCATGTCGACGGCGGCCTCCACGCCGTGGCCCATCACGTCGCCGATGACCAGCAAGGTCCGGCCGAAGGACAGCCGGATGGTCTCGAACCAGTCGCCGCCGACCATCGCGGAGCTGCCGCAGGGCAGGTAGCGGGAGGCCAGCTCCAGGTTGGCGTGCGGGTTGCCCGGCTCGGCCAGCAGTGCCCGCTGGAGTTCCATGGTCAGGTCCTGGGCCAGGGCATGGCGCCGGGCGTTGTCGATGTTCCGTGCCGCCCGGTCCGCGACGGCCTGGATCATCGCGCTGTCGTCGTCGAAGGGCGTTCCGTTCCCCGGCCTGAACAGGGTCAGCACACCGACGAGCCGGTCACTGGCCCGCAGCGGGACGTGGAGCACCGACCCGGCTCCCGTATCGAGCTCGCAGGGCCAGCCCTCACCGACCGGCCCACCACGGCCGGCCGACGGCCGGTGGTCCGGGAACGCCTGGCCGTTCGCCAGGCACTGGGCGGTCGGGCACCCGGGACGGTGGCGCACCCATTCGCCGACCGGCGTGAGGGTACCCGGGCGGCGGGACGCGGGAACGGCCGCCAGCGCCTTGCGCTGCGTACGGAGCGGCCCCGAGCCGACGGTCGGTCCGGTCGGGAGCGCCTCCGGGGGCAGCAGCTCCACGATCGCCAGATCCGCGTAGCGCGGGACCATGAACTGCGCCAGCTCCGCGCAGGTGACCTCCAGGTCCAGGCTGGTGCCGATCCGCTCGGCCGCCTCGTTCAGCAGCGCCAGCCGGTCCCGGTCGGCAATCAGGGCGCGCAGTCCGTCGGCGTCGGGGGAACCAGTGGGCAGTACGGCGTCGCCGTCGCCCAAGCCGGTGCCCGCTCGCTCCGAACGCACCCACGCCTCCATGGTCCGATCCCCGTCCCGGAAAGGCAATCATCGGACCCTGGGACCCCGCACGCATCCCGGGTAGGTGTGATGTAGCCGACACTTCGCCATCCTGTGGGGTGGATGTCACGCTCCCGGCGCCGGCGCCGATGTCGATGTGTCGTCGGGGTCGGCCCGGGGCTGGTCCGCATCCGCCGCCTGGGCAGTGTCCTTGCGCGGTCGGCCGCGGCGGGGCAGCGCGCCGACGTCCCCCGGCAGGCGTCCGGCCTGGGCGAGGGACTGGCGCAGCAGGTACTCGATCTGGGCGGTGGTGCTCCGCAACTCGTCGCCGGCCCAGCGGGCCAGCGCGTCGTGCACCGCCGGGTCCAGCCGCAGCAGGATCTTCTTGCGTTCGGTCACCGTGCTGCTTACTGGTAGAGGGTGCCGGTGTTCACCACGGGCTGGGTGGCGTGGTCGCTGCAGAGTACGACGAGCAGGTTGCTGACCATGGCGGCCTTGCGTTCCTCGTCGAGATCGACGATTCCCTGTTCGGCGAGGTCGTCGAGGGCCATCCGGACCATGCCCACGGCCCCTTCGACCAGGCGGGTGCGGGCCGCGACCACGGCGTCGGCCTGCTGGCGGCGCAGCATGGCCTGGGCGATCTCGGCGGCGTAGGAGAGCCGGGTGATACGCGACTCGATCACATGGACGCCGGCGGAGGCGACCCGGGCGCTGATCTCGGCGGAGAGCTGCGAGGTGATCTCGGCGGCGTTCTGACGCAGCGACAACTGCTCGTCGCGGCGGGCGTCGTAGGGGTAGTTGCCGGCGATGTGGCGGACCGCGGTCTCGGTCTGGATCGCCACGAACTGGACGAAGTCGTCGACCGCGTACACCGCTTGGGCGGTGTCGTCGACCTGCCAGACCACCACGGCGGCCATCTCGATCGGGTTGCCGTCGGCGTCGTTGACCTTGAGCACGGCGGTCTCGTGGTTGCGGATCCGGGTCGAGACCTGACGGCGCCTGGTGAAGGGGTTGACCCAGCGCAGGCCGGTGTCGCGGATGGTTCCGGCGTAGCGGCCGAACAGCGACACCACCCGGGCCTGGCCCGGAGCGACGGCGGTCAGGCCGATCAGCACCAGTACCCCGGCCGCGATCAGCGCCGCCACGTAGATTCCGGTGCCGGTCGTCGAGTTCGAGGCCAGCACCACCGCGCCGACGACCAGGGCCAGGCCGACGGCCAGCGCGAGCCAACCCGACCAGGCCCGCGCGGCGTACTCGCTCACCGGTGGCTGCGGCATCCGGGCCCGGATCTCGCCGGGCTCTCCAACGGCCATCTCACTACCTCCGTCGTCTCATTCAAAGTGCTAACTTAGTGATATCACTTTTTCTGGCCGTCCACACCCCCTGGGCCGGTCTCCGCCCGTACCCGTGCGGCCCGGGACTCCAGGTAGCGCTGCTCGGCGATGCTGGCGGTGGCCTTCGCGGCGCGCCGGTAGTGCTGGTACGCCCCGGAGCTGTCGCCGGTCTTCTCCAGCAGATGCGCCCGCACCGACAGCAGCCGGTGGTGCCCGGCCATCCGCTCGTCGCCGTCCAACGTGGACAGCAGCGCCAGCCCGGCCGCCGGGCCCTCGGTCTCGGCGAGCGCGATCGCCCGGTTGAGGGTGACCATCGGGTTGGGCGCGATCCGTTCCAGGATCAGGTAGAGGGCGTGCACCTGCTGCCAGTTGGTCTCCTCGGCGGTGGCAGCGTCGGCGTGCGTGGCGGCGATGGCGGCCTGCAGTTGGTAGGGCCCCAGCGCCGGGCCGGCCAGCGACGCCTTGACCAGCGCTGTGCCCTCGTCGATCAGCCCCCGCTCCCACGTCGTGCGGTCCTGCTCGTCCAGCGGCACCAGGTCGCCGGTCGCCGTCGTCCGTGCCTCCCGGCGGGCGTGGGTGAGCAGCATCAGCGCGAGCAGCCCGGTCACCTCGTCGTCCCCGGGCAGCTGCGCGTGCACCGTCCTGGTCAGCCGGATCGCCTCGCGCGCGAGGTCGGCGCGGTGCAGCTCGCTGCCGGAGGAGGCGGTGTAGCCCTCGTTGAAGATCAGGTAGAGCACCTGCAGCACGACCCGCAGCCGTTCCTCGCGCTCCGCGCCGTCCGGCAGGCTGAACGAGCTGCCGGCGGCCCTGATCCGCTGCTTGGCCCGGCTGATCCGGGCCGCCATCGTGGACTCCGGCACCAGGAACGCCCGGGCGATCTCGGCCGTGGTCAGGCCGCCGACCGCGCGCAGCGTCAGCGCCGTCTGCGAGGCAGCGGTCAGCGTCGGATGGCAGCACAGGAACAGCAGCACGAGCGTGTCGTCGGTGTCCGGGACGTCCTCCGGCACCACCTCGCCTGCCGTCGCCGACTCCCGCTCGCGGCGCGCGTGGTCGCTGCGCATCTGGTCGATGAGCCGACGGGAGGCGACGGTCACCAGCCAGCCGCGCGGGTTGTCCGGCACCCCCTCGGCCGGCCACTGCACGGTGGCAGCCAGGACGGCCTCCTGTACCGCGTCCTCGCACCCTTCGAACTGGCCGTGCCGGCGTACCAATGTGCCGAGGACCCGCGGCGTGAGCTCACGCAGCAGGTCCTCGATAACCGATGCTGTCATGCCTCCAATGGTCCGTCAGCGAACATCACCTGACGCACCTCGACACCCAGGCCCTGGATCGCGGCGTCCGGGATCTGCGCCGCCAGCTCGATCGCCCGCTCCTTGTTCTCGCAGTCGACCAGGTAGAAGCCGCCCAGGAACTCCTTGGCCTCCAGGAAGGGTCCGTCGGTCACCACCGGCTGGCCGTTGCGCACGGTCACCACGGCGGCCTGCGACGGGTCGACCAGCGCCTGGGTGGTGAGCAGCTCGCCCGACTTCTTCAGGGACTCGATGAACGCGCCGTGGCCGGCGCCGATCGCCGCCTTCTCCTCGTCGCTGAGCGCGTCCAGCACGGCCGGGTTGATGTGCAGGCTGATGAGGAACTGCATCTCGTACTCCTCGTGGTTCGCGAGCCCCGGCGGGGCTCCTTCGACCGGTTGGTCGGAGCCGCGGCCGTCGTCTTGACATCCCCCGCCAGAACTTTCGCACGATCTCAGCCGAGCTTGGACACATTGGACGGCTCTACAATCCGTTCCATGACCGTGAGCGCTGACGTCGGCCAGGACCTCGCACCGAGCGGCGTGCTGCGGGTCTCCGTCAATCTGGGAAATCCGGTCCTGGCTCAGGGCACCCCGGCGGCGCCGACCGGCGTCACGGTCGACATCGCGCGCGAGGTCGGTGCGCGCCTGGGCGTTCCGGTCGAACTGCTCTGCTTCGACGCGGCACGGAAGTCCTACGAGGCGATGGCGACCGGCCGGGCCGACATGTGCTTTCTGGCCGTCGAGCCGGCGCGGGAGGCCGAGGTCGCCTTCACCGCGCCGTATGTGGTGATCGAGGGCGTCTTCGCAGTACCGCGCAGCTCAGCTGTGGACACGGTCGCCGACGCCGACCGGGCCGGCGTCCGCATCGGCGTGAAGCGCGGGTCCGCGTACGACCTCTTCCTCTCCCGCACGCTCCGGCACGCGAGCGTCGTGCGCGGGGAGGAAGGCGTCGACGAGTTCCGCGCCCAGGAGCTGGAGGTCGCGGCCGGCATCAGGCAGCCGATGACGGAGTTCGTCGCGGCCCATCCCGAGTACCGGCTGATCGAGGACCGGTTCATGCAGATCCGGCAGGCGGTCGGCACGACCAGGACCCGGCGGCCGGAGACCGTCCGGTTCCTCCAGGACCTGGTCGAGGAGCTGAAGGCGAGCGGGTTCATCGCAGACGCGCTCCGGCGCGCGAACCAGTCCGACACCCTGGTCGCCCCGCCCGCGTAGGCGCGCCCCTGCACTCCTCCGTCAGGCGAGGGTGAGGAAGAGCTTCTCGAGTTCCGCCTCGGTCATCGGGGGTGCGTCCCCGTCGGCGGCGTTCATGCACTGGCGCATGCCGCTGGCGACGATCTTGAAGCCGGCCCGGTCCAGCGCGCGGGAGACCGCGGCGAGTTGGGTGACCACGTCCTTGCAGTCGCGTCCGGCCTCGATCATGGCGATGACGCCGGCGAGCTGTCCCTGGGCGCGGCGCAGACGGTTCAGGACGGCGGTGGTGGCTTCCTCGGCAACGATCACGGCTGGGTTCCTCCTCGTAGGCTCTCGCCCCCAGCGTACCCCCTGGGGTATCCGGCTACAGGGAACGGCGAAGCCGTTCGACGGCGCCGCACATGGCGGACGGGTCCGGCTTGCTGTCGTCCATCGGGTCCTCGGGCTCGCGCTGGTAGGTCAGGTCCTGCCAGATCCGTCCGACCGGATCCGGGATCCCCTCGATCGAGTCGCGGTCCGGCGGAAGGTGCCCGAGCGCCCTCAGCGTCTCTGCGGAGACCGCACGCAGCTGCGGCTCGCCGTTCCAGTCCTCGGGCCCGTCCAGCAGGTTCTGGATCTCGTCCGGCGACACCGCCGACGGCTCCCGACCGCCCTGGTGGGCCAGCACGTACAGGGCCACGGCCAGGGTCTGCAGGTCGACCTCGGCTGTCGGCGCCACGTCGCGCTGCCAGGCCGGGGCCTGGAGCTCGGCCGCCCGGTACACCGCTGCAGCCCAGCCCGGAGGGGTCGGTCCGGACGTCAGACCGTCGAGCGCGTCGGACAGGGTCCGCTGCACCACCGGATGCGGATCGACCTCGCTGCCACCCAACGGACTTCCCTCCTGGACGCGGGACCCTGGCCGCCGTCGAGCCTATCGCTGACCGGCCAGGTCAGCGCTGCAGGAAGGGCGGCGAGGCGTGGGCTCACTTCGTCGTGGGGAGGCGGTAGACCGAGACGTGGGACCGCGACTCGGCGGTGAACTCGGCCCCGGCCCAGTTCGCCTGCCTGGACTCCAGCTCCAATCCGGCCAGCTGGGCCATGAGGTCGAGCTCGGCCGGCCAGACGTAGCGGTGCTCGCTGCGGTGCAGCCGGGCCTGCCGACCGTCGTCAAACGTGAAGTGGTGCGACACCAGGTGCTGCCGAACGATGTCATAGGTGTCCAGGCCGATGTAGCCGGGCTGGACGTCGAAGATCGCCCCCTGCTGGCCCGGCGGCAGCGTGCGCAGGTCGGGCACGCCGAGCTCGATCACGAATCGGCCGCCCGGCGTGAGATGCCGGGCGGCATTGCGGAAGCAGGCGACCTGCTCGGCCTGGGTGAGCAGGTTGGAGATGGTGTTGTAAACGAGGTAGACCAGCGTGTACTCCCCCGGAGCCACCGCAGTCGCCATGTCACCGACGACCACCGGGATGGTCGCCTCGTCCGCCTTGGTCCGAAGTCGTTCGATCATCGGCAGCGACAGTTCGATGCCGGTCACGGGCACTCCCCGCTCGGCCAGCGGAACGGCCACCCGCCCGGTTCCGACGGCGAACTCCAGCGCGCGCCCGCCGTCCGCGAGTTCGGCGAGGAAGGCCACGGTCGGCGCCAGCACCTCGGGCGCGAACATGCCGCTGCCCGGTGTGTCGTAGCGCTGGGCGGTGTCGACGTCCCAGATCTGCTCCTGTTGCATGCCGACCACCATCGGCGCCAACAGGCGCACTGTCCAACGAATTACGCCACGGGCCCAACAGGCCGCCGGTGCCATCGCGGACCCGGATTCCGTATGCGAGCCACACAGTCTATGAGATCCGCACGTAACGATCAGGGAATGGCGGAGCAATGTCCGTGCGTCATTCTCACCTGAATCGCGCGGCAGGTGATCGTCGGCGCTGAGCACGGAGGGGAGCGCGAGATGAGTCTCGCCAGTAGGCGTTTCACGGACCTCCGGTACCGTGCCCACCAGTCGGCCTGGACACGCGGGCGCGTGGCGCACGCCTCGCACAGGGCGGCCGAGGGCTCTCGCGCCTGACTGCGCACTGATCTGCGGTTCGACGCTCCCGCGCAATTCCTGCCGCGTCGTCCCGGCATGCACCGCGACGCGCGTCACCGCAGATCAGCAGCAATCCACCGCTCTTGTCGGCGAAGGCTGTTCCCGCACGTGGGCACAGTGAATTCCGTGATGAATGTGTAGCTCATCAGAGACGTGCGGATGTATTCGGGGACAACACAGTGGCAAAGCGCTGTCCTCATGTCCGCCCAGGCGCCGGGACCACCGGCACAGTGAAAGGGACCTGCGCAATGCCCAGCAACATGAGCAGTGACAGCAGCGTGTTCACGCCCACCGAAAGGCCAGTCCTCCGCAAGCGGGGGCTGCAGTTCGGCGGTCCGCTGCTCGCCGCGTGTGTCGGCTCCTGGCCACGCCGAACCGCTGTGCTGGCAGCCGCGTTCGGCTTGCTCGCGGCGACAGCCGATGCGGTGAGCGCGCACGCCGACGGGCATCTCGCACCGGTCGGGATCGTCAGCGCGACCGGCAGGGAACAGGCTGCCGTCCTCACTGAGATGCACGTCACCGGGCACATCGACATCGCCGGCTACCGGTACTACCAAGGCACCATCGCCGGGCAACCGGTCGTGGACGTGGCGGGCGGGGAGAAGGACGAGAGCGCCGAACTCGCGACCTGGCTGCTCGACACGGTCTTCCACCCGCGCGCGACCCTGTTCTCAGGCACGGCCGGGGCGCAGAACGCCGCGATCAACGTCGGAGACGTCACCCTGGCGGGATATGTCGTCGACAAGTCCGACATCCACTACCAGACCGGCGGCTACCAGACCGCCTACAGCGGCATCGAGATCCACAACGTCGGCGATTCCAACATCGCCGGCGCCATGATAAACGACTACGGGGACCAGTACCCGACCCCGTCCAACGCCTCGACGTACAAAGCGACCACCGACAAGAACTGGGTCTTCGTCTCCGCCTTCGCGGGCAGCAGGCAGCTGGTGACCACCGCCGCGAAGACGGCCCTGGGCAGCACCAGCGTGGCCGACGCCACCGGCGACGCGAAGGCGACGGGCACGGTGGCGAACAAGGTCGTGGTCGGGGCGATCGGCGCGGCCAACGTCTGGACCGAGCCGCTCAGTTGGATCGAGGCGCAGAACATGCTCTTCCAGACCGACGCCGAGGAGAACGAGGGCAGCGGCTTCGCCTACGCGAACGCCGCCGCCGGCGTGCCGTGGACGCTCGTCCGTGGAATCTCGGACACGCCCTGGTACCCGGACGCCTACGACCCGGCCCTCGCCTCCGCGAACGCCGCCAGGACGGTCGCGTACCTCGTCGCACACCTTCCCGGCAAGGTCACCCACACCCCCGTCACAACCGCGGACCTGTCGCCGCTCGCCAACGCACGCAAGGCCGGCTACCTCATCGCGGACCAGGCGTACTTCACCGTCTCCCCCGTCACCAAGGTCGGCTACACCACCGCGAACGGCAGCAGCAAGTCACTGACCGGCTCCGCCCTCGCATCGCTCGCCTCCGAGTACACCCTCGGAGCAGTGCACCTCAAGTAGGCACGCGACCGGCCCCGGCATCCGCCCCGCGCCTGCTGCCTGGGGCCGGCGGCTGGTTCGAGGTGGCCGGCCGGGGCCCAGGTGCCGGGGTGGCCCTACCGCGCCGGGCGGAAGGGCTGCAGGAAACGGATCCCGTCCTCGATGCTGCCGTCCATCAGATCCAGCAGCTGGGGCACCAGTTCCTGCATGCGGGGTGCGTGGAGGTGGCCGTCGAGGGCGGCGCGGTTCTGCCAGCGCTCGAAGATGACGAATGTGCCCGGCTGCCCTTCGACCTCGTGGGCCTCGTAGTCGATGTTGCCCGCGTCGAAGCGTGACGCGGTGACGGCTTCGGTCATGAACGCCTTCATGTCGGCTTCCCTGCCGGGCTTGGCCCTGGCTTCCCACAGGACGGTGACGTACTGGTTCGATGTGGCGGTCATGCCGGCTCCTTCTGGCTTCGAACAGCATCCGTTGTGCGCTGCCCATGCCCTCGATGCTGAGGCCCGCGCGGAGGCGGCGGGAGCCACGGTGCGTCGTGGTACAGCGCGTACCACCCAGTGGCGCGGCAGGTGCGGGATCATGGTGTCCATGGATGAACTCGGTGCCGCGCTGCGGGCCTGGAGGGACCGGCTGGAGCCGGAAGCGGTGGGTTTCGCGCACGGCTCACCCCGCCGTGTCCCGGGTCTGCGACGCGCGGAGTTGGCGGCGCTGGCCGACATCTCGGTCGAATACGTGGTCCGGCTCGAGCAGGGGCGGGTGGCGACACCTTCGGCGCAGGTCTGCGCCGCTCTGGCCCGCGCCCTGCAGTTGTCCGACGACGAACACGCCCACCTCCTGCGTATGGCGGGCCACGCCGCGGACCCGGGCCGGGTTCCGCGGATCATCCCGGGGAGTCTGTACCGGATCGTCGACCAGTTGGCCGGCAACCCACTGGCGATCTACGACGCCACCTGGCAGCTGCTGCACTGGAATCCGCTGTTCGCGGCCACGTTCGGCGATCCCACGGTTCGCAGCGTCGGCGATCGCAACGTCCTGGTCTGGCAGTTTCTGGGCGAGCTGCCACGAGTGCGGCAGAGTGCGGCCGAGCGGGAGGCGTTCGAGGAGTCCCTCGTCGCCGATCTACGTGCGACGACGAGCCGATACCCCCATGATCCCGACCTCGCGACACTGATCACGAGGTTGAACCGCAGCTCACGGTTCTGCCTGCTGTGGAGCCGCCGATCGGTGGGCGGCCACCAGAGTTCGCAGAAGCTCGTGCAGCACCCGGACGTCGGAGACCTCGCCCTGAACTCGGACGTCCTGACCACCCAGGACATGGACCTGCGCCTGGTGATCTACACACCGCAGCCGAACACCGACGCGCGCAGCAAACTCGAACTGCTTGCCGCCATAGGCGTCCAACGGATGTCTCCGCAGGTCTGAGAACCCGGCCCACCGCGCTCGCGACGGGCCGCTGCGTGGTACGCGCTGTACCAGGAAGTCCGGTAGCTCCCTCCGCCGCTTGCGGTGGCTCAGCATCGAGTGTGGGAACAGCGCACAACGATGCTGTCAGGAGCCAGGAGGAATCAGCATGACCACCACGTTCATCACCGGAGCCAACAAGTCTCTCGGCTTCGAGACCGCTCGACGCCTGGTCGAGGCGGGACACACCGTCCTGATCGGCGCCCGCGACTCCGAGCGCGGCCGGACTGCGGCCCAGTCACTCGGCGCCAGGTTCGTCCGGATCGACGTGACCGACGACGCCTCGGTCCAGGCTGCGGCCGCCGACATCGCCGCGCACGAGGGAAAGATCGACGTCCTGGTCAACAACGCCGGCGTGCTCGGACCAGTCGGCCCGGTCGAGGAGTACACCGCGGCCGACATGGGCGCCGTCCTCGATGTCAACGTCCTGGGGATCGTGCGCGTCACGCACGCGTTCCTCCCGCTGCTGCGCAAGTCGTCGAACGCCGTCATCGTCAACGTCTCCAGCGGGATGGGCTCCTTCGCCATGACCCAGGACCCGACGCGGATCGAGTCGCAGTACGCCCTGCCCCTCTACGCCGCCTCGAAGGCCGCGGTCACGATGCTCACCACGCAGTACGCCAGGGAGCTCAAGGACGTGAAGGTCAACGCCGCCGACCCCGGACAGACCGCGACCGACTTCACCGGCGGCCTCGGACACAGCGTCGCCGAAGGCGCCACGTCCATCGTGACCCTCGCGACGATCGGCCCGGACGGGCCGACGGGACAGTTCATCGACCGGTCCGGGAACCTCCCCTGGTGACCACCGGTTCCAACTGCGGAGATCACTGCACCGAGGTCCGCTCGGCCTCGGCCAGCTCGATGGCCCGCCGGGCGAGCCACAGGTCGTGGACGGCGCTGGGAGACCGCAGCAGTGAGCGTTCGAGCAGTGCCTCACTGCGTGTCAGACGCTTGCGTACGGCGGAGACCGAGACGGACAGCGCAGCCGCGGTGGGACCGATGCGCGCGTCGAGGCGCAGCCAAGTGGTGAGTGTCTCGGCGATGGAGGCTGGAACGTCGGGCGCGCTCACCGGACGGAGCTGCCGTCGAGCCCAGGCCACGACCCGTGGCAGCACCAGGAGTTCGTCCAGGCTGGGCGCCGACCCCGCCCCGGTGGCGTCGTGCTCCGGCGGGGGCGGGATTTCTGTGGCGGTCGCGCGCAGAGCGAGTGCCAGTGCGGCTTGGTCGGCGAGCCGCCGCAGGTCCAGGCCCAGCAGCTCCTGGATGCAGGTCAGGCGTCCACTCAGGGTGTTGCGGTGAATCTTCAGGTGGGCCGTCGCGTGGGAGTGGAAGCTGAGCCAGGACGCGGCGGTGGCCAGCAGTTCCGTACTGTCGGGGTCCTGGGGACGTCTGGCCCGGTGGGCGCGGATCGGTGCGAGGAAGTCCTCGGCCCAGGCCACCGCGGCAGGCCCGATGGTCAGGGCCAGGTCGGGGTCGGCCGCGAACGAGGACCGCCGGTCGCAGCGGTCGCGCGCGGCGGCGAGGGCGTGGAACGCCTGGGCGTAGCCGGTGGCGGTGTCGCGCAGGGGCAGGGCGTTGCTGACTCCGATCCAGCAGGCGGCCTCCAGTTCGGGGGGCCAGACCCAGGTCGGGGCGCCGTCGGCGGGCGCGAGCATGAGGATGTGGTCGGCGTACACCGGACACGGCACGATCCACGCGCCCTCGGCGACCTGGGCCAGTTCCTCGACCATCCGGGCACGCACCCCGGGCGGTCCCTCGATGACGTACATCCTCGCCGTCGCGGGCAGAGCCGGTCGCAGCGCCCCCGCGACCTGGCGCGCGACGGATGTCTGACCGTTCATCAGCAGATGCAGGACTGCTTCGCGGTTCTGGGCATCTGCGATCCGCAGCCGACGCTGTTGCTGCCGGGTGTGCTCCGCCGGCCAGGTCAGACTCAGCACGGAGGTGGCATCCGCGAGCAGGACCGGAAGTTCTGGTGCTGTCGGTCGGGACGTCACAGCGACGAGAAAGGGCGCCCGGCTGCCCCGCGACCCGTCGAGAGGAAGGACGATGCAGGTGAGCCCGCCCTGGTCGATGACCACGGACCCCCGCCCACGCACAGCCATCTCTCGCACTCCGCACAGAGCCAGAGCGTGCTCGACCTCGCCGAGAAGGGCCTGTGCCGGGTGGGTCAGCGCACCTGCGGAGTTCATCAGAAAGACGTCGGCACCGGAGCGGGCCGCCAGCCAGCTGAGCACCGGTGCGGTGCCGCCCCCGCGCGCGGCGCGCTGTATGTCCAGCACGTCGTCGGCCCGTCGGATCCGTCCGACGGTCGCCGTGTCCGCTGGCCGACCACCGTGCACGCCGCTCCCTCACATCGACAGTCGAAGTCCGTTCGACCGGAGAGTATCCAGGTGGTGACAGGTACACAATGTGCTCGCTGTGCGGTTCGACACCGGCGGGACCGCTTCACCGTGCAGCGAGGCACTTCGCACCGCCCGCAGCTGACGTAGGTTCTGCAACGACGACACGCGCCGCCTTCACCTGGCTGTGCAGATTGCCGAGACCGGGCACGACCGGGACTGATCACCGCCCGTGCCCCGCCAGCGGTCCGGGTCCCTCACTGGGGAGGGGACCCGGACCCAGGGCTGACCCGCTGTTCCGCGCCGCCGCACATGTAGAGCTTTCCCAGGCCCTTCGCCTGGCCCTGCACCGGTGCGCAGTTGGTCCGTACCCAGGCGCTGATCTCCACGGCCGCGCTGTTCCCGGTGTGGACCTTGGCCGGTACGAGCGCGTAGCGCACCTGGCCCGCGGTCACGTACCGCTGGAACTGGGCGAGCGTGGTGGAGGGCACCAGCCCGGAGTAGCCGCCGAGAGGCAGTACGGAGGCGTCCTTGGCCAGGATGTACGGGGTGGCGGCGCTCCAGGACCAGGTCGCCATGAGGTACTTCGCCCCCTGGCGGTGTGCCGTCAGGTAGGCGTAGAGCCTGCGTTGCTCCTTGTCGAGCTTTCCGGAGACACCGCTGACGCTCTTGCCGTCGCGCAGTCCAGCGGCGCCGACGGTACCCAGCCAGGAGTGGCCGTAGCGGGTCTGGAAGACCGAGGCGGACCAGGCGGCGGGCGTCAGCAGCATGGCGACCAGCCCGAGCGCGGCTCCCGCCGCCACCAGCCGTCCATTCTTGCCGAACAGCAGCAGCGCGATCGCCGCACCGGCGAGGACCATCGCGGTCGGCGCCGCCCAGATGAGGTAGAGCGGGTAACGCATGGACTGAACCAGCGCCCACACCGCCGTGGTGCCGATCGCCGTGGGAAGCGCCCAGGCGTGTCGACCGCCCGCGCGAAAGGCCCGCCAGAACGCCGCGAGACCGGCGCCGGTCAGCGCGGCGAGAGGCGGGGCCAGTACGCCGAGGTAGTAGGTGTGGCCGTTGACGCTCCCCGTGCTGAGCACCAGGGTGAACACGGCCAGCCAGCCGCCCCAGAGCAGATAGCCGGACCGGCCCCGGTCGGTGCGGGGACGGCCGCGCCGCCACAGCAGTCCGCAGCAGAGCGACAGCAGGGCGACCGGGTAGAGCCAGGCGATCTGGGTCCCGAACTCGCCCCAGAAGAGTCTGAACGGCCCGCCGTCGGAGCCGGCCGAGCCCGACTGCGCGGCCACGGTGCCGATCTGCGCGGTGCTCACACCGATCCCCTGGAAGCGGGTCAGGAAGTTGTATCCGAAGACCATGCTGAAGACGGAGTTGCCGGTGGTGCCGTCGATATAGGGCCGGTCCGCAGCGGGGGTGAGCGCGACCACCGTGATGTAGGACAGCGAGACCGTCAGCGCCACCGCGGCTGCCGTCCCCGCGCGTACCAGTCGGGTGCGCAGCGCCACCGGGGCCGCGTACAGGTACACCAGGCCCAGCACCGGCAGTACCGCCCACGCCTCGACCATCTTCGCCTGGAAGGCCAGCCCCACCCAGGCCGCCGCTGCCAGCAGATGTCGCAGCCGCCCGTCCGTCACCGCCCGCTGGGTGGCGTCGGCAGCGAGCAGAAGCAGCAGCGTGAACAGCGCGTCCTCGGTGACCGTGCGGAACAGTCCGGCAACGATCGGCGTGAGCGCGAACGCGGAGGCGGCCAGCAGCGCGGCGTTCGCCCCCGTCCAGCGGCGCACCGCCCGGTAGAGCACCAGGATGCTCAGCACACCCTCGATCGCCTGCGGCAGCAGCAGCGTCCAGGTGTGGAAGCCCAGCACCCGGGCGGCAAGGGCCTGCGGCCACAGGTAGCCGGGGAGCTTGTCCACGGTGATCGTGGCGGCCGGGTCGAAGGAGCCGTAGAAGAACGCCTTCCAGCTCCCCGCCATGCTGCGCACCGCGTCGGCATAGAAGGCGTGGTAACGGGCGTTTTCCCAGTCCCAGCAGAACGCGACGGCGGCGACCGCCGCGATGAGCAGCAGGGCCGGTCGGGCGTGGCGGGGCCGGGCGGGGCCGCGGGTCGCCAGGGAGGGCTCCCTCCCAGGGGCGGTTGGGGTGGTGAGAGTGGGGGCCATGCCAGCCATGGTGTGTCACGGAGCTGTGCAAGGAGGTGAGGAGGTGGCGGCAGGTGTGAGCGGGTTCTCATGTCCGGGCGATCAGCCGACCGGACCTCGACCGCCACGAGGCGCTCGCCTGCAGGCACGTCCCTACTCTTCTGACCTGTGCTTTTCCTGGCTCCTCACCGGAAAGGAACAGGCGGGGGCGGTATTCGTGAAATCTGATTCAAAGGGTAAGAGACTCTCTTCCTCGGCGCGGAAATCGGGTGGCACACTCACGCGCCATGACCGCGATTCCACAGAGCACCCTTCCCCGCTCCCTTTCCCAGAAACCGGTGCCCCGGAAGGCCGGCTTGTTCGCGGGGCAGGAGCGGTGGCTGACCCTGGGCGCCGCGGTGTTCGCGCTGGTCTCGGCCCTCGCTGTGCTGGCCCAGTGGCGGATTCACGGTTACCCCTTGGTGGACATGGTGGTGTACCGGGCGGAGGGCCGCAGCGTCCTCGACCACACCAGCCTGTACGGCATGCGCGTCGCGCCGTGGCATCTGGCCGCGACCTACCCTCCGTTCGCGGCGCTGCTCTTCGTCCCGGCGGCCTGGCTGCCGGTCTCGGTCATGCGCTGGATCGTCATGGGCGAAAACCTGATGCTGGTGGGCGTACTCGCCTGTCTCTCCTGCCGCCTGGCCGCCTGGCCGCGCCCGAGGCTACGGCCGGCGGTGGCCCTCCTCTCCGCTGGGGCCGGCCTGTGGCTGGAGCCTATCTGGACCACGTTGAAGTACGGCCAGATCAACCTGCTGCTGGTGGTCCTGGTGCTGTGGGACCTGCTGCGCCCGGACGACCGGCGCAGCAAGGGTGTCGCGATCGGTATCGCGATCGGAATCAAGCTCACCCCCGGCGTCTTCGCGGTCCATCTCCTACTGACCCGCCGTATCCGGGCCGGCCTCGTCGCGCTGGCCACCTCGCTGGTCACCGTCCTGCTCGGCTATGTGGCGCTGCCCGGTGCCTCGTTCGACTTCTGGACGAAGGACCTCTACGACACCGGTCGCGTGGGCAGGACCTGGATCGTCGACAACCAGTCCCTGAGCGGCCTGGTAGCGCGGCTCCTGCACACCCCTCAGCCGGGCCTGCCGGCGACGATCGCCGCCGTGGTGGTAGGCGTGACCGGCCTCGCTGTGGCTGCTTTCACGGCTCGAAGGGCAGCGGATCCGCAGCGTGCCGGGGCATGGGGCATCATCCTCTGCGCGGTCACCGGGCTCCTCGCCTCGCCGATCAGTTGGACCCACCACTGGGTCTGGTGCCTGCCGCTGCTGGTGCTGCTGTCCGCGGAAGCGGCACGCGAGGCACGGGCCGCCAGGGGGCAGCGCCGCCTGGGATGGCGCATCACAGCCGTCGCCGTCTGGATCGCGTTCGCCTCCAAGGCCATGTGGCGGGTCAACGGCAGGCATATGGCCGACCTGCACCTGCCCTACTGGAAGATGCTGTGCGCGGACATCTACCCGCTGCTGGGACTGGCACTGCTGGCTGTCGCCGCCGCACGCCTGCTGGGCCATGGCAGCGCCGTGAACCTCGAAGGACCTCGGTGACGCGCCTCGGTTTCTCCGCACCTGGCCGTTCAGAGTCGGGAGGGGCGCCGGTCCTGGGTGGTGCCGGTGGGTCCGGGGCGGGTGCGGCAGGAGTCGATCAGTCCTGGCAGCTCACTGAACTGATACTGCGTCAATCCGGGCAGCAGCAGCAGCCACAGGGCGTCCAGGCGTTGTTCGACGAGCTTGCGCCGGTCCATGACGTCGGAGACCGAGTGGACGCCGAACAGGGCGCACACCACCGTTTCGGCCGCCTCCGCCAGGTCGAGTCCGGTGCGCAGCGATCCCTCGGTCTCGGCCTGCCCCAGCAGGTCGGTCACGACGGTGATCCAGCCGACGAACGGTTTCGGCAGCCCGGCGTCGATGGACCGGCGTTCGCTCCACAGCCGGCCCCCGGCCCGCACGATCACGTCGTCGCGGAAGGCGCGCACCACCGCGTAGCTGAGCGTCAGCAGCCGCTGCAGCGCCGGCACCGGCAGTTCCTGTGCCCAGTGCACCATGGGCTGCCAGGCGGCGAAGTGCGCCTCGACGACGGCGGCGGCCAGTTCGTCCTTGCTGGCGAAGTGGAAGTACAGCGCGCCGCTGGTGCACTGCGCCTGACGGGCGATCGCGTTGACACTGGTGACGGCATAGCCCTTGGCATCGAACAGTTCCGCTGCCGAGCGCAGGATCAGCTCCCGGGTGCTCTGCGCACGTTCCTGCACTCGCGCTCCTTGTCTGGGCCGTGCGGTGCGCGGAAGCCCGAGAACTCCACGATAGCGTGCGCGGGAACCCGGATGGAGCAGGCCGATGCGCCGTACCGGCGCCGGGTTCCTACAGTGTCGCGCATGGGACCCAGTGAACCCGGCCCGCCTTCCGGCCCGGCAGGCCCGCATGTCGCGTCGGGGGTGCCGGTGACCCGGCAGCAGGTCCACCGCGCGGCCGACGCGGAGGTCCTGATCACCGCCCGGGCGCGGGCCGGTTCGCACCGTTTTCGCTGCACGGCCCGCTGGCCCAGCGGCCACCGCACCGCAGTCGGGGGCCGGCACAGCTCGCTGCTGGTGGCCGAGTCGATCCGGCAGGCCTGTCTCTGCCTGGCCCAGGGCTACTTCGACGTCCCCGGCGACACCCGGTTCGTCATCAAGTCCCTGGCCTTCACCATCGATCCGGGCCGGGAGCCGGCCGCCCGCGGTGCGGCCACCGACCTGGTGATGGACGTGGACGTCGGCGACCTGCGCCACGACCCGGCCACCGGACAGCTGGTGGCCCTGACCATGCGGGCCGCCTACCGCACCGCTGACGACGCCGAGGTCTTCGCGACCGCCGCGGGCACCGCGCGGCTGTTCACCCCCGAGCAGTACACCGCAGTGCGCGCCGCACCCAGGGACCTCCGGCCCATGGCAGCCACCGCCGGCCTGCTGCGGCGCCCCACCCCGGGCCAGGTCGCGGTGGCGCGCACCGCCGATGTGGTCATCGCCGAGGCCGCCGACGGACGCTGGCTCATCGCGCCGGCCGATCCCCAGCACCCCTTCTTCTTCGACCACCCCGCCGACCACCTGCCCGGCATGCTGCTGCTGGAGGCCGCGCGCCAGCACGCCCTGCTCCAGCTGGCCGACCCGCGGCTGCGGCTGACGGGGATGCAGATGCGCCCGCTGGCGTTCACCGAGCACCAACCGCCCGCCTACCTCCAGGCCGCGGCTCCCCGACCCGGCACCCCCCACCTGTTCCGGATCGAACAGGGGAGCGCCCGCGTGCTGGAAGGCACGTTCGACTTCGCCGCAGCGCCACCCGAAGGGGTGAAAAGCGCGTCCGCCCGGCGTATCGAAGGAACATAGCGAGCATGATGTTTATGGGTCGGCTTCGTCCCTCCGTCCTCCCTCCCGGACGGAGCCACCCCCTGACTCCAACCCCCAACCGCCCGCACGCGCCGCCAAAGGGGCCCAGCATGGCAGCCCGCATCGAAGCATACGGCAAGCGAGCCGATCTCTGGCTCGACTCCTCCTACATCACCATCGCCTACCACCGGCTCGGCCGAGCCGACAGCGGGCACCACCGCATCCCCCTCGCCCATGTCACCGGGATCCGCTGGTGCCCGGCCAGCGCCCTGGTCCCCGGCTTCATCCAGTTCACCGTGGCCGGCGTCGGCGCCGACAATACGTCCGTGACCTTCACCCGTGCCCAGCAACCCGAGTTCGCCGCCCTCAAAGCCGCCGTCGAACAGGCCATCCCCACCCACCACACCAACGCCGCATAGCAGCCCGTCCCCGCGCGCCTCACCCCCGGCTGCCCGGATCCTCGCCATCATCGACCTGTGACCACCTTCGACTTCCTGATCCGACTGGCCACCGGAGCGGGCTGCGGTGCCGTGATCGGCGTCGAACGCCAGTGGCGCGCCCGGATGGCGGGCCTGCGCACCAACGCCCTGGTCGCCACCGGGGCCACCCTGTTCGTGCTCTACGGGGACAGCACCGGAAGCCTGGACAACGCCACCCGCATCGCCGCCTACGTCGTCTCCGGCATCGGCTTCCTGGGCGGTGGCGTGATTCTGCGGGACGGCGCCTCCGTACGCGGCCTGAACACCGCGGCCACACTCTGGTGCTCCGCCGCGACCGGTGTCATGGCCGCCGGCGGCCACCTGGTCCTCGCCTGGATCGGCGCCGCCGCCGTGCTCACCATCCACCTGGTGCTGCGCCCGGCCGGACGGCTGATCGACCGCGTCCCGCAGGACGACCCCGACACCGAGGGCACCGGGGCCACCGTCCACCTGGTGTGCGAGCGCAAGGCCGAGACACACGTCCGCGCCCTGCTGCTGCAGGCCCTCGCCGGCAGCGGCCTGACCTCCACCGGACCGCGGGCCACCCGCGAGGGCGAGGACACCACCAGCCTGCGCGCGACGGTCGACGTCAGCGGGGACCCGGCCCGCGCCCTGGAGCAGCTCATCGCCCGCCTGTCCCTGGAGCCCGGCATCCGCGACCTGCACTGGCACCTGGACGACGGCGACGACTCCACCCGCCCCGGACGCCCCGCGCTGGCCTGAACGGACTGGCCGGCTACTCCTGCAGGCACGGGTCGTCGATGCGCCGTCAGCCAGGCACCACGGGGCCCGGCGCGGCGGCGGAGAGCCGACAGTCGTAGCGGTAGAGCCCGGCCCTGACCAGGCGCGCGTTCAAGGCGGCGACCGAGCGCGGCGCCAGGACGGACAGGTCCGTGTCCTCCAGCGCGTGGATGGACTCGCAGACCTCCCACCGGGTTCGGTAGTCGTCGGAGGCGGCCAGGCCGACAGAAACGCACGCCGCACGGCGGGAGTGGGTCACGGCGGATCAACCGCTGAACACCCTTGCGCGAAACGGTTCTTCAACGTCATTCGCCGTAGCGGGGTACGCGAGTACCGTGCAGGTGACTCCGGCAGGCAGAGCCGGAGCGGGTGCCCCCAGCTCTCTGGGGGCACCCGCTCCGCATCAGCTGCCTGCAGTCGGCCAGGAGAGACATCAGCCCCGCCGGCGGAGGCGCCGGTGAGCCGGGAGCGCCCAACGGTCAGCTGGGGTCGCAGGGATAGTCGACCCAGCCCGTGCTGTTGGCCCATGAGACGAGTGCCGGCCAGGTCTGCGGGCCGACACTGCCGTCCACTGTGAGGTCGTCGCAGGTCTGGAAGCGCTTGACCGCCGCGAGCGTGGCCGGCCCGAAGCTGCCGTCCTCGGCGATCGTCACGTAGTACAACGACAGGTTGAGCAGGCACTGCAGCACGTACACGGCCGAGGAGTTCGTGCTGTACTCGTTGGTGATGGGCTCGTTCGTGGTGTGGCCGCCGCAGGAGACGGTCGCCAGCGGGCGGACGACGGCGGGGCGAACGGAGGCAGCCGTCGCGCTGCCGGCGCCCGACATGCCGAGACCGACAGCGAGAGCGGTGGCGGCGAGTGAGACCGCGATCTTCTTGCGGACCATGTGCGCTCCTTGTTGGAAGGGCTGGTGCGTGACAGCAGCCGGTCGGGAGCAATCACTCCCGACGGTGCTTGACGACGACTCTCGCCGAAGAACGGAGGAGTGTCATTGACGGTCCACGCAGTGCCCTTGATGCCCCGTGCACTAGGTAACGCGTCGATACTGCTCGCGGTAGTCGCGCGGTGCCGCCCCGTACCTTGCCCGGAATGCCCGGCTGAATTCCTCCGGGTGCCGAAAGCCCCACCGGGCGGCCACGGCATGGATCGGGAGTTGAGCCCAATGGAGGTCGGTGAGGTCCCGGCGACAGCGCTCCAGCCTGCGGTGGCGGATCCAGGCCGATACGGTGGTGCTCTGCCGCTGGAAGAGCAGGTGCAAGTAGCGCACCGAGATGTGGTGCGCGGCGGCCACGGTGGCAGGTGACAGAGCGGCGTCGCCGAGGTTGTGTTCGATGAAGGCGTGGATGGCGACCATCAGGGCCTGGTGGCGGCTCTCGGGGGTGACGGCGTCCGCTGCGTCCAGGTGGTGGGCCAGGAACACGGCGACCAGGTCGGTCAGCACAGCGCCCAGGCGACTGGCGTCCGGCACCTGCAAGGAGCCGGACTCGGCTGTCAGTCGGGTCATGAACTGGGACAGCAGCGCCCCTGTGCCCGATTTCCCGGGCAGTGCGGTCCCCAGCAGGCGGTCGGCCTTCGCACTGGGCAGGGGCAGCGCCGATCGAGGTATGTCGATCATGATCCCCTCCACCATGCCCCCCTCGCCGAAGGACTGGGCGCTGTAGGGGTGAGAGGTGTCCGACAGCAACAGGCTGCCCTGGCTCAGGAACGCCTCACGCCCGCACTGCGACATCCCGTGATCGCCTCGCAGGGCCAGGTGCAGGTGGTACAGCTGCGGGTCGGACCGGCGGACCAGGGCTGAGGTCCGACTGATCCGCATCGGAGAATAGGCCAGAACCGACACCCGTGAGGGGCCCAGGTGCAACTCCGTGGCCTTGGCCCGGAAGTCCTCGGTGTGGTCACTGCTTACCAGGGCCGGCATCGCGGATCGCAGGATCATTTCGCGCCACCACTCGAACCTGTCGCCGGCAGGCAGGTCCTCATTGCACCGTACGGTCTCGATCAACACGTATCCCCCGAGAGTCCATGGTCATATCTGACAGCGCCCCGTCAGCAAATGACCGTCTGTGTGCCCCCAGTCGTGCAGGATCTGCATATCGAGGGTGCAGAGCATTGAGCGCGACGAGGATTGACGGCAGAGCAAGGCCGGGCCGAAGCGTCCGGCGTGGGATCCCGGCGGCTCTCAGCGCCGCTGCGGAGGATCCTCGGGGAGCCTCCCTGCCGTGTCGACCGTTTACGGGCAAGTGCTGAGAATGTGGTATGAACAGCGCTCTGACCTGCCAGTCTTCCTTACCCAATGACAATGGAACGGCACGGATCGTCAGGTACAGTACAAGAACTGACGGAGAATCAGGGGGCGTACATGGCTCGCTGGAAGGCGCTACCCGAAGACTTGGACCCGCTGGCCCTGCAGTTGGTCGTCCGACTGCGGCAGATGAAGGACGAGAGCGGCCTGAGCCTCGCCCAGCTCACCGAGCGGACCGGCTACAGCACCTCGTCATGGGAGCGCTATCTCAGCGGACGCGCCCTTGCTCCGCGCCGGGCCGTCGAGGCGATCGTCGCCCTGGTCGGCGCTGATCCGGTCTCCGTGCTGGTACTGCTTGAGAGGGCACGAGAGGCCTGGCCGACCGGTGCACCGCAGGAGCCCGATTCCGACCCGACCGGATCACCGGACAGGGATCCGAAGGATCTCGCCGCACCCACGCCCCCACGGTGGTCCCCGACACTGACGCGAGCCCGCCTCCTCCTGCCCCCGCGCACCGTGCTGGTCGCCGTGGTCTCCGCCATGGTCGGGGCGATCGTCACGTTGACGGCCGTACAGACCGGGGCCCGCATGCCGGCGCACGCGGCGTCGGCATCGGCGATCTCGAACCCGGGCACCACGGCGTCGACGGTGCGGTACAGCTGCCGCTTCACCCGGACCGACGGCAAATGGTACGCGGGCAACGCCACCACCAGCAGTGACGTCGTCATGGACGGCATGGCCAACGCTGAGGTCGCCGAGGTTCAGTGCCTGCTCCAGCGGGCGGGCATCTCCCCCGGCGGTGTGGACGGCATGTTCGGCCCGATGACCCTCCGCGCGCTCCTGAAGGAGCAGCAGATACGCCATCTGGACATCGACGGGCAGGTGGGTCCGCAGACCTGGGCGGCACTGCGAAGATGAGCGGGGCAGTCACGGCGTGCCTGCGCCTCGCAGACGAGCTGCAGGGCCTGCGGGACCGAGCGGGCCTGAGCCTGGCGGCCCTGGCGGCCAGGACCCCGTTCAGCAAGTCGTCCTGGGCCCGCTACCTGGGCGGCAAGGCGCTGCCTCCATGGCAGGCCGTCCTGGCCCTGGGGGACCTGGTCGGTGCTCCCGAGGCCCAGCTGCGGGCCTTGTGGGAGCTGGCCGAAGCGGAGTGGAGTCGACGGGAATCCGTCCGGGCCGCCCCTGAGCCGCAGTCACTTCCGGTGACCGAAACGCCGGAGACGGACTCGACCCAGGACGAGCCGCTCGTTCCGGGCACCCGCCGACCGCCGACCGGGCGGACGCTCCGGATCAGCGCGGCGCTCGCCTGCGTGGCGGCCCTGGGCCTCGGGGCGTCCCTGAGCCTCGGTCGGCAGGGCGCGCCCGCCCGCCCAACCCCAGCCCCGTCCCCGGGCTCGGCGGCGGCAGGCACAACGCCCCCGTTCCGCTGCACGGGGACCGCCTGCGACGGCGCCGACCCGATCGCGATGAACTGCGGCATCCTCCCGGAGAGCCTGGGGATCTTCCAGACCCGATCGGGGGCGGGGATGGAAATCCGCTACAACCCCCACTGCCACGCCGCCTGGGCCCGGGTGTGGCACAGTCAGGTCGGCGACCGCCTCTCGGTCTCAGTCGGCGGGAAGCACATCAGAACCGTGCGTGTGCCGGACACCGTCACCGCCCAGACCTTCCTCTACACCCCGATGATCCCCGCCCTCTTCCACGGTTCGTCCCTCCGGGCCTGCCTCACGCCCCTGTCCACCGGGAAGCCCGAGTGCCACACCGCACCGGTGCCGTGAGCAGAGCACGCGCGTCAGGCGCGGAAAATAACATGAGTAGTGCTCTTGTTTTGCTACTCGCCGGTATCTAGCATCTGAGCCCAACCGGCGCTCTTCCCCGCCGCGCACCACCTGGTGCACCTGCTGGGTGGTTCACCTGCTCTCACTGGAGACATGCGTGAAGAGACCAGCACTCGCCAGAGCCGCCGCGATCACAGCGGCCGCCCTCATCGCCGCCTTCGGCGTCACGGTGACGCCCGCAGCCGCAAGCACCGGCAGCAGCACCACGGCGATCGTCGCCATGGGAGACAGCGCCATCTCGGGCGAGGGCGCCGGCACGGACACCAACGACGCCTACGTCACCGGAACCGACACCCCGACCGACTACTGCCATCGCAGCACCAAGTCGGAGATCTTCGAGACGGGACTCTCCGGAGTGACCCCGATCAACCTCGCCTGCTCGGGCGCGCAGACCGGAGACATCGTCAGTAACGCGACCTACGCGGCGATCACCGGAACCGGGTCCGGCGACTTCGGCGAGGCCAAACAGGACGTACAGCTCGCCGCGGCGGCCGCGTCGTACAAGGTGAAGATGATCGTGCTGACGATCGGCGCCAACGACGACTTCGACTTCTCCGGGATCATGTCGGAGTGCGTGGCCCGGTACTTCCCGATCCCGCTGAGCACGGGCTGCCGCACCACCATCGGCAGCGCGACGATCCAGAGCCGGATCGCCGCGGTCATCCCCAAGGTCGAGGCGGCCCTGGCGGACATCCGGGCGACGATGACCGACGCCGGTTACGCGGCCTCCGACTACCAGCTGGTCCTCCAGTCGTACTTCACCCCGATCACCCCGGCGATCCGCTCCAGCGCCTATGCCGACAAGGTCTCCGCAGGCTGCCCGATCGAGGCCGAGGACCTGGCCTGGGGGCACAACTTCGTCGTGCCCGCGTTCGACGACGGGCTCCGCACCGCCGCCGAGGCGGTGCCGGGCGTCCGCTTCCTCGACCAGCGCCGGACCACCTACGGCCACGAGGTCTGCGCGGAGTCGACGACCTCGGCGCTGGAGTACACCAACGGCGACGTCATCGACACCAGCGAGCGGACCCGCAACGGCTGCGACGTGAGCATCGGCACGCTGGGCCTGTGCGAGAACGAGGTCCGGCAGTCCTTCCACCCGCGGGTCGCCGGGTACGCGGCGCTCGGCAACTGCCTCGGCCTGTTCTACGCCGCCTCCGCCACCGAGGAGTACTGCACCCCGGGCGGCACCGGCCTCACCGCGCTGACCTCCGGCGCGAGTTGGTGGGACACCCCCAGCGGCGGGTCATGGTTCACGCTCACCAACGCGTCCAACGGCAACCTGCTCGACATCGAAGGCGCCGACACCGTCGGCGACAGCACCAAGGGCCGTTCCGCGATCACCTGGGCGGCCAACGGCGGCCTCAACCAGTCGTTCGTGTTCGTGGCCCAGTCCAACGGGTCCTATGTGCTGCAGTACACCGGCAACACCGCGATGTGCCTCGACGCGGCAGACCAGTCCTCCAGCGCGGGCACCAAGCTCCGTGACTGGACCTGCAACTCGACCGCGGCCCAGACCTGGAACCTGGTGCCCCAGGGCGGCGGCCTCTACGAACTCGTCCCCCAGTACGCGACCACCATGGCCGCCACCATCAGCACCGACACCACCGCCGGCGGCAACGCGATCATCGAACTCGAACCGTCCACCGGCGCCGCCAACCAGCTCTGGCACCTGACCCAGCGCGGCGTCGCCTGACAGCGCCCCGAACACCCACGCCGCGGCCCATGCCGGCGGAACCTCGCCCCGGCCCCGGCCGGGGCCGCAGCCGCACGCAGGGCGGGGTGGACGGTCCTGTCGCTGACGGGTGGCTGAGGCGGGCCGGGCTTCAGTGGGGGCTGGGCCGTCCGGAGCGGAGGAAGGTGGCCAGGGAGTCGTCGAGTTCGGTCCACCACGGGGTGTGGTGCAGCGGGGCGACGGTGCCGGTGCACGGGGACGCGAAGGCGCGGTCGCGGTACCCAGTGATGCTCTCCTCCTTGTGGTGCTCCCAGGTTGCGAAGTGCTGACGGGCGAGTTCGAGGTCGAAGGAGGGGTAGTCGGTGGCCGCCATCAGGTCGCGCAGGTAGTCGGTCTGGAAGTCGATGTCGTCCATGGGACCGTGGAGCGCGTCCTGGCGGTCACGCCAGTGCGCGATGTCCGCCTCCATCCCGTCCGCCGGGGGGAGCGGGATGCGTCCGAGCACCACGTCGCGCACATAGAAGGCCTGGGCGTCGAACATGGTGAAGGTGTAGTACTGGTCCTGCATCGCCAGGTACATCAGCTTCGGATTGGGTGTCCAGACCACGCCCTTGTAGAGCTTGGCCGGATAGAGCATGTTGCCGGTGCTCAGCCGCAACTCCTCGTCCACGAAGGGGAAGTGGTGCCGGTAGCCGGTGCACAGCACGATCGCGTCGACGTCGCGGGACCTGCCGCCGGTGAAGTGCGCGGTGCGGCCCTCGACCCGGTCCAGTGCGGCGACCTCGCTGATCCCTTCCGGCCAGCCGAAGCCCATGGGCTGGTTGCGGTAGGAGATGGTGATCGACCTGGCCCCGTACTTGAGCGTCTGCAGGGCGATGTCCTCGGCGGAGTAGCTGCTGCCCAGGATGAGCAGGTCCTTGCCGGCGAACTCCGTGGCGTCCCGGAAGTCGTGGGAGTGCAGCACCCGCCCCGGGAAGGTGTCGAAGCCCGGGTACTCCGGCATGTTGGGGATCGAGAAGTGGCCGGTGCCGATGATGACCCGGTCGAACTCCTCGGTCCGCGCCGACCGGTCGCCGTACGACTCGACGGTGACCTGGAAGGCGTCGCGGGCGGCGTCGAAGGAGATCCGGCGGACGGCCGTGTCGAACTGGATGTACTGGCGGACGTTGCTCTTCTTGGCCCGGCCGGTGATGTAGTCGTACAGCACTTCGCGCGGCGGAAAGGAGGGGATCGGTCCGCCGAAGTGCTCGTCGAAGGTGTAGTCGGAGAACTCCAGGCACTCCTTGGGCCCGTTGGACCACAGGTAGCGGTACATGCTGCCGTGGACGGGGTCGCCGTGCTCGTCGAGTCCGGTGCGCCAGGTGTAGTTCCACAGGCCGCCCCAGTCGCTCTGCTTCTCGAAGCAGACGATCTCGGGGACGTCGGCACCGCTCCGGCGGGCCTCCTCGAAGGCGTGCAGTTGGGCGAGGCCGCTGGGGCCGGCACCGATGACGGCAATGCGGGACATGGTGATCCTCCTGGAGGCGGGCATACGGGGGTGGTCAGGAACGCGGGCGAGTCTTGTCGGGGTCGTAGAACGGGAAGTTGACGACGCGTGCGGCGATGCGCTTGCGGTGGCCGTCCAGCTTGCCGATCGCGACCGCGGTGCCCGGTTCGGCGTACTGGACGGCGATCCGGCACAGCGCGATGTTCTTGCGCAGGATGGGTGAGCGGGTGCCGCTGGTCACGACCCCGATCTGGGATCGGCCGGCGTGGACGGGGTCGCCGTGGCGGGCGGGCTCGTTGCCCTCCAGCTCCAGGCCGACAAGGGTGCGCTGCGGACTGGCCTTGCGGGCGAGCAGGGCTTCGCGGCCGACGAAGTCGTCCTCCTTGGTCTTCAGCGGCACGGTGAACCCGATGCCGGCCTCGAGCGGGTCGGTCTGGTCGCAGAACTCGTATCCGGCGAAGACCAGTCCGGCCTCGATGCGCAGCATGTCCAGCGCGTCCAGTCCGAGCGGGGACAGGCCGTGCGGCAGGCCCGCCTCCCAGACCGCGTCCCACAGGGCGGGCGCGTGCCGGGGATGGACCCATATCTCGTAGCCGAGTTCTCCGGAGTAGCCGGTGCGTGACACCAGCAGCGGAATGCCCTTGCGGTCCCCGAGGCGGCCGATGGCGAAACGGAACCAGGCGAGGTCGGCGAAGGCGGGCTGGGTGGGCGGTGTCCAGATGATTCCGGCCAGCAGGTCCCGGCTGGCCGGGCCCTGCACCGCGAGGTTGTGCAGCTGGTCGGTGGAGTGCTTGACCCAGACCCGCTCCAGTCCGAAGCGTGCCGCCTGCTCCCTCAGCCAGCTGCCGTCGTACTCGTCCCCGCCGACAAAACGGAAGTTGTCCTCGCCGAGACGGAAGACGGTGCAGTCGTCGATCATGCCGCCGGTCTCGTTGCACATGGCCGAGTAGACGACCTGCCCGGGCGAGAGCTTGCGGATGTTCCGGGTCAGCGTCGCCTGCAGCAGTGCTTCCGCGTCCGGGCCGAGCACTTCGAACTTGCGCAGCGGGGTCAGGTCCATCACCGCGGCGCGCTCCCGGCACGCCCAGTACTCCTGCTCCGGGCCGTGGTTGTCGTAGCGGGTGGGCAGCCAGTAGCCGCGGTACTCGGTCAGCTGCCGGGTCAGCGCGCGGGTCCGCGGCGCGAAGCCGGTCTCCTGACTGAGCGTCATTTCGGCGTCCGGAGTGACCCGGTGAGCCACGGCCATGGAGAACGTCCTCTTCGAGTCGTAGACGCGGATGTGCACGTCGGTGGGCGTCCAGGCGTTCGACGGGTCGACGTCGTCGGGGCAGGCCGAGGAGGCGCAGACGAGGTCGGTCATCGCTCTCATCAGGACGTAGTCGCCCGGCCGGGACCAGGGCTCGTCGAAGACATAGAGGTGGTCGTCGTCGAACATGGTGTTGTAGAAGAGGTTGAGTGCGGGCCAGCCCTCGCGGGGGGCGACCCGGTACCGGGCCAGCCGGCTGTTGAAGTTGTCGGTGCAGTTGGGGTGACCGGGGTAGCCCAGGTCCTCGTAGTACCTGGCGTTGCAGGCCAGCCCGAAGGAGTCGTGCCGCCCGACGGTGTCCCGGACGATCTCCACCAGTGGTTGGGCGTCCTGGTCGAAGAAGGTGCCGAACAGTCCGGGCCGAGGGTAGGCGTTGCCCATGAGGGAACGGGTGGTGGTGGCGTCCAGGCCGCGCTCCACGCCGTCCTGGAGCCGGCGGGCGTTGAAGGCGAGGAAGTCCGAGCACTGGCGGCCCTGGGCGTCGATCACCTGGATGTACTGACCGGCCCGCACCTCATAGCCGCGAGCGGTGGCCGCGTCGATGCGCAGGTCGAGCACCGGATCGGCCAGCGGCTCCGGGAGCTGCGGCTCGTACCCGGGGCGGATCGTGGCTCGGCGGACCTCCAGCAGCAGCTCCGACGGAGGGTTGGCGGACACGTCGTCGACCCGCATCGGCACGGCCGGAGCGGCGACCAGCGCCGTGCACGCGCGATCGGCGGTGAATCCCTGGCGGGATCCGGCCGGTGACCACGCGCCGAACAGCCGTACCGCACCGGCGCGTTGGGGATCGATGCCGCGCCCGACCAGGAACGCCAGCACCGCGGCTGCTCCGCGCTGCTCGGGGTCCTCGGCGACGCGCGGCAGTCCGCCGAGCACCCGGGCCGGCGCGTCCGCCCTGGTGCCGAGGGCCGCGCCGGCGCCGCCGTCGGCGTCCACGACCGTCAGCTCCGCGTTCTGCCGTCCGTGCGGGTCGATGACGTCGAGACGGTCACCGCCGTCGAGCCGGACGGCGGTGACGGCGCCGGGGCGGACCCGGAAGGTCTCAAGGCCGGGCTCCCGTGGTGCGAATCCGGGCAGCAGCAGGCCCGGGGCCGGCAGCGCCTGCGTCATGAGCGCTGCCGTTCCGCGACTGCCTGCGGCAGCTGCTGGTAGAGCCTGGTCAGCCGGCGCCGGTGGGTGGGCCGGTACAGGATCGCGGCGACCCCGAGCAGCACCGGGACCAGCAGCAATCGCCCCGGGTCGACCACCGCGAGCACGCCCGCGGCGACCGCCGCCAGCAGCAGGGCGAACAGCACGACCATCCTCATCCGCCGCACTGCGGCGGCGAATTCGGTGAACCGCGCGGCGGACCGCTGGTCGGCCCGCCAGGCGGAGCCGCAGTCCGGACAGCGCCAGGAATGGCCGGCCTCGGCGCTCCGGATGGTGCCGCCGGTGCCGCAGGCGCAGGTGATCGTCAGGTTCATGCGGCGACCTGTTCGACCGGCCCGACGCCCTCGACGGTCTCGACGGCGTCGTCACGCAGCCGGAACGGCTTCTTGTCCTCGACCACCTGCCGGTACGCGTAGAGCAGGCAGGCGAGGGCCAGTAGGCCGATGCCGACCAGCAGTTGGCCTGATCCGCCGTACCCGGTGATCCCGAAGGACAGCGACCCGACGACGAGCAGCACCGCGTTGAGCACCGCCAGGACCCCGGCCAGGACCACCCACCCCGTCTTCAGGCGCAGCGGCCGCGGCCAGCCGGGCCGGTCGCGTCGCAGCAGGACCACCGCGGACAGCGCCAGCACATGGCACAGCACATAGCCGAAGTTGCTGGCGGCGAGCACGGCGACGGTGCTCGGCAGCAGCAGCACCGCGAGGATGTTGGCCACCACGTCCACGTACATGCCGCGGTTGGGCACGTTGTGCCGGCTGAGGTGTCCGAGCCAGCGGATGGTCATCCCGGATTTCGACATGCCGTACAGGGTCCGGGCCCCGCCGGCGCTGGCCGCGTTCATGCCGAGGACGAAGCTGCCGATCATGAAGACGACCACCAGGTCCGACCATCCGTGACCGATCTCGCGGTTGAGCAGTCCGGTGTAGAAGCCGAGGGGCGAGCCGGCCATGGTCTGCTGCCCGACCACTCCGCCGAGCGCCAGCGGCAGCAGCGCGTAGACGGCCAGCGAGAACATCGCCGAGCGCTGCAGCGCGAGCCGGGTGTCGCGCTTGGTGTCGTGGTACTCCGGTGCGAAGGTCGCGCAGACCTCCACTCCGTACGCCGACCAGGAGTTCAGGTACAGCCAGACCAGGGCGAGCTGCACGGTGCCCCAGGCGGACACGCCCGCGCCGCCCAGCCCCCAGCTCATCCGCGACCAGGCGAATTCCGGCAGGAAGAAGGGCACCAACGCGAACAGCGCCAGCGGCACCATCAGCAGCCCTCCGGTCAGATACCCCAGGATCTTGACCGGTCTGACGCCCAGTGCGTTGACGATCCAGATGCCCAGGATCAGCGCGACGGCGATGACCCGTGGCAGGTCGAGATGGACCACTCCGGAGACGCTCCAGGTCTGGCCGGGGAACCACTGCGCCTGTACCAGGCTCCCGATGGTCATGCCGAAGATCGCCAGAACGGAGGACCAGCCCGCCCAGTAGCCGGCCGCCGACATCGGCCCGGCCAGGGTGAACCGTTTGCGCCAGCCCTCGAAGGCGTACATGGAGATGCCGCCGGAGTGGGTGGGGAACATGGTGGCCGGCTCGGTGTAGATCTTGTTCTGCAGCACGGCGATGACCATGGAGCCGAGCCAGACGGCCAGCGCTCCGAGGGCGCCGAGCTGTCCGGCGGTGTAGCCGATGTTGGCGATGATGAAGCCGGGGTTGGACAGCGCCATGACGAACCCGTCGTACCAGTGCATCGTCTTGAGCAGTGCGCGGTCGTCGACGGTGATGGTGGCGGTGCCCGGGGTGGCGGTCGGATCGACCGTTCCCGGGGCGGAGGAAGCAGGGGAGCCAGAGGAGCCAGAGGAGCTTGTCATGGTGCGTATCTCCAGCCTTCGGTGAGCCAGTGTGCGGCGGCGTCGCGGTAGCGGGTGAGCCCCTTGTAGTCGGTCATGTCCTGCGGGAGTTCGGCGAGCACGGAGCCGAGGCGGCGGCGCCATGCGGGTATCCGGGCGATGTCGGTGAGCGAGGCGAGGTAGGTGCGGATCAGGAAGAGGACCGCCCCCGACTCGGCCAGCCGGATCAGGTGCTGGACCTCGACCCGTAGGTGCAGCCGGTCGGGCAGGCGGTCGTCGTCGACGACCAGGCGCCGGTCGCGCCCCCACTCCGGGTAGGTCTCGGTGGAGCTGTCCAGCCGCCGGTCGACGGTCATGGTCCAGTTGGTGCGCCGGAATTCCTGGCCCGGCTGGAGCCGCATCAGGAACTGCTCGGCCCGGGTGATCACCCGCTCCTCGTGGATCCGGGGCACCGGTCCGTGTACCTCCAGGAAGCGCATGCCGACGTCGAAGCCCAGCGACCAGTCGGCGGCGAAGGTCACCAGGCCGGCGTCCGCCCAGAGCGAGCCCTCGCGCTGGTCCAGCAGCACGATGTCCTCCTGGACCTGCTGTCCGGCGAACCCGAGCGGGCCGCCGGGCAGCGAGGCGTCGTCGCCGTAGAGGAACTCCTGTTCCGTGCCGAGCAGTTGGTTGCGCCAGCGGTACCGGGCGCCGTCGCGCTCCAGGGTCATCCGCTGCGGGTGGGTGGCCGCCAGCTCGCGCAGCACGGTGAGCAGGGTGTCCCAGGCCGCCGCCCGCATGTGCGGCAGTACGGTGCACCGGCTCGGGTCGCGCCGCAAGATCGCGGCGCGGTGCGTGAGTTCGTCGCGGTACTCGTCGTCGATGTCCAGCACCCGGTCGCCCCAGCCGCCGGCCTCGGTGGGGGTGAACCGGCGGGCCGGCTCGACATTGGTGCTGTAGCGGTAGCTGTCGTCGCGGAAGGGGAAGGGGAACCGCGCGATCCGCGGGTCCAGCACGGTGGTTGTCACAGGTCGAGCTCCAGTTCCTCGTCGTGGCTGCGGGAGACGCAGGCCATCACCGCGTCGCCCGCCGCGCGCTCCTCCGGCGACAGGTACAGGTCCCGGTGCAGGGGCCGGCCGCCGAGGACCCGGAGCTGGCACTCCCCGCAGACGCCCTGGCGGCACATGCTGGGCACCGCTGTTCCGGCCCGCTCCAGGGCTTCGAGCAGACTCACCCCGGCCGGCACCGGGACCCGGACCCCGGTGCCGCCGAGCGTGGCGGTGAAGGGCTCCCCCGGGTCGAGCGCCGCCGAGAACCGCTCGGCGTGCACCCGCTCCTGCGGCCAGCCGGCGCGGGCGGCAGCCGCGTGGACGAAGTCGAGCAGGCCGGCGGGCCCGCAGACGTAGAGGTGCGTCCCCAGCGGCTGCGACCGCGCGGCATCCTCCAGGGCGCGCTGGAACTCCGCCCTGCCGGGGAACTCCCGCAGGCGTTCCCCGCACAGCTCGCGCAGCTCGGCGGCGTGCGCGCCCGCACCGGGGCGGTGCGCGTACAGCAGCTCAAACGGGCGCCCCCACTCGGTGGCTGCCCGCACATGCGACAGCAGCGGGGTGATCCCGATGCCGCCGGCCACGTACAGATGGCGGCGTGCCGTCGCCACCGGGGCGAACGCGCTGCGGGGCCGGGAGACCCGGAGCAGCTCCCCTGCCCGCACCCGGTGCAGGAACTCTGACCCGCCGTCACCGTCCGGGCGCAGCAGGACGGATACCGTGTACGTCTCCGGCTCCCTACCGGGGCCGGTCAGCGAGTAGGCGTTGCGGCGGGTGCCGCAGTCGACCACGATGTGGCTGCCCGGCGGGAAGGAGGGCAGCCGCTCTCCGTCCGGGGACCGCAGCCGGAGCGTCCGGATGCCGGGGGCGGCCGGTTCGGCGTCGGCGACCTCCAGCAGCAGAGTTGCCTCCCGGCCGTGTATCGCGGCCGGGGACAGATCGACGCTCATATGGCCTCCGCGTCTGCCATGAACCCGAGGTAGGTTCCGGTCCGTCGGGACACGTGGTGGTAGATGGCCAGTTCGCGACCGCACCCGCCGCAGGGCACGCTCTCGTCGACGGCGCGGTCGGTCGCGGTCACGTCCTGGCAGTGCGGGCAGTGCACCCGTTTCCGGCGGGCGCTGGTGACGTGGATCCGGATCTCGGCGGGTACGGCGCCGTGCCGCAGGGCTTCGGAGCGCGCGGGCAGCACCTCGGCCTCCGGGCCCGCCAGCATCAGCCGCCAGCCCACCAGCGCCGTGCGCAACTGCTCGCGCAGCGCGGCGAGTACGGCCTCATCGGTGTGCTCGGTGTGGTGCGTCCAGCAGGGGGCTGCGGCCACGGTGGCGCCGATGTCGCCGATCCAGCGTTCGGCGGTCTCGCGGCCCTCCCGGCCGAACGACATTACTGCGAAGGACTTTCCGTCGGTGTCGACGGCGGGTGGTGTGGCCTCCCACCGCGGCACGCTCGTGTGGGCCCCGGGCACGGCAGGTCAGGGCGCGAAGGAACGGTGGCCGGTGTAGAAGCCCAGGGCCCGGTCCGGCGTCTCGAAGACGACCGTGGTGCCCTTGGGGAAGAAGAGCACGTCCCGCGGCTTGGCGTGCACCACCTGGCCGGTGGCCTGGTCGGTGAGCGTGAACTCGCCCTCGATGACGATCTTCATCTCGTCGTAGGTGTACTCGTAGACCAGCGGGGCGGAGGCGATCAGTTCGAAGAAGCCGGAGCACAGCACGGAGCCGCCCGGGTTCTGGTGCACGTCCCCGATGAAGGCCTTGCAGCCCTCGACATTCATGCTCGGCAGGTTCTCGAATCCGCCCTCGACCTTGCGGATGGGTCCGTTCTCGGCGTCCATCTCGACTCCCTTCGGCCGTTCATTGCAGTGAAACAGACAGTAATGTCAGTGGACACCCCGTGGGTTACGCGCTCGTATCGGCCCCGTTGCCTGCGGCTCCCAGTCCGTTTACAGAGCGGCAACAAGGCGGACACGACCGACGTGTTTAACTACATGAGACTTAATGTCATGACAGTAGACAGTCTGATGGATGAGGAGACGCCGTGTCCGCCCAGCAGCTGATGTCCGCTCCGCCCGCCGCGGTCCCCGCCCCCGGCGTCCCGGCGCCGGCCGGCACCCAGTCCCTGGCCTCCCTCGCCAGGGCCGACGGTGTGCGCTTCCTGCTGGCCACCTTCACCACGCTGACCGGCAAGCCGTGCGCCAAACTGGTCCCGGTCGAGGCCGCGGACGCCCTCCAGGGCGACGGGGTCGGCTTCGCCGGGTACGCCGCCGGCGCCATGGGCCAGCAGCCCCGGGACCCCGACATCATCGCGGTCCCGGATCTCCGCTCCTACGCCCCGCTGACCTTCCTCCGCCCCGGCCTGGGCATGGTCCACTGCGACCCGCATGTGAACGGCAGCCCGCACCCCTTCGCGCCCCGGGTCATCCTGCGGTCCCTCGCCGAACGCGCCGCCACCGAGGGGCTGTCCCTGGTCACCGGCGCCGAAGTCGAGTACTTCCTGGTCCGCCGCGCCGAGAACGGCACGCTCAGCACCGCGGACCGACTCGACGACGCCGACCAGCCCTGCTACGACGCGCGCGGGGTCACCCGGATGTACGACCACCTCACGGCGGTGTCCGACGCGATGGTCCAACTGGGCTGGGGCCCGTACGCGAGCGACCACGAGGACGGCAACGGCCAGTTCGAGCAGAACTTCCACCACGCCGACGCCCTGACCACCGCCGACCGGGTGGTGACCCTGCGGTACATCCTCCAGGTCCTGGCCGAACAGCGCGGTATGACGGCCACGTTCATGCCCAAGCCCTTCACCGACCGCACCGGCAGCGGGATGCACCTGCACCTCTCGCTGTGGGACGGCGACCGCCCGCGCTTCCCGGCGGCCGAGGGGACCGACGACCCGCACGGCATGGGCCTGAGCCCGGAGGCCTACGCGTTCACCGCCGGACTCCTCACCCACGCACCCGCCCTGCACGCCCTGATCGCACCGACCGTCAACTCCTACAAGCGCACCGGCGCCACCACCACCGCGTCCGGCGCCACCTGGGCACCGCGCCAGGCCACCTGGGGCGGAAACGACCGGACGCACCTGGTCCGGGTACCGGACGCGCACCGGGTCGAGCTGCGCGGCGGCGACGGATCGGCCAACTCCTACCTCGCCTCCGCAGCCGTACTCGGCGCGGGCCTGGACGGCGTACGCCGTGGACTGGACCCCGGCAGCCCTGGAGCTTCGGCCGACGCCCCGCTGCTCCCCCGCACCCTGCTCGACGCCGTGCACGCGCTGGAGGGCGACGAGGTGGTGCGCGGAGTGCTGGATGCCGCGGACCCCGCCGCGGGCGTGAGCGACTACTACGCGCAGCTGAAGCGCGAGGAGTTCTACAGCTGGCACAACACCGTCTCGGCCTGGGAGATCGACCGCTATCTCACCTCCGTCTGACCCGTCCTGTCCGCCTTCGTCGAGAGGCAGTGCTCATGTGCGGAATCGCAGGCATCCAGGTCCGCGACCCCTCCCTCGAACCCCGGCTCGGCGAACTGCTCGCCGTGATGCTCCATCAGGCCGCCGAACGCGGCCCCGACTCCGCCGGAGTGGCCCTCTACGGCGACGCCCGGCTCACCCCTCCCGGCCACGCCGCGGTCAGCCTGACCGGCCTCCGGGTGCCGGCCGCCGAGGCCACCGCCCGGCTGGGCGGTGACTCCGACGCGGTCGCCGCCGGCCAGGCCCTGGTCGTGCGCTCGGCCACGCTGAGCACCGAAGAGCTGGAGCGAACCGTCCGCCGGACCTTCCCGGAGGCCGTGGTCACCGGCCGCGGTTCGAGCCTGGCCGTGCTCAAGGGCGTCGGTCACCCGGACACGCTGATCGAGGAGTTCGCGCTGCGCCGGGCCGCCGGACGGCAGGGGGTCGTGCACACCCGGATGGCCACCGAGTCCGCCGTCACCCCCGAGGCCGCCCACCCCTTCTCGGTCGGCGGGAACGTGTGCCTGGTCCACAACGGCTCCTTCGCCAACCACGCCACCATCCGGCGCGAACTGGTGGCCGAGGGCGCGCTGTTCGACAGCGACAACGACTCGGAGGTCGGCGCCCGTTTCATCGCCCACGAACTGGCGCAGGGCGCGGACCTGGAGAAGTCGCTGCGCCTGCTGTGCGAGCGGTTCGACGGCTTCTACACCCTGCTGGTCACCACCGGCGACAGCTTCGCGGTCGTCCGCGACGCCATCGCCTGCAAGCCCGCCGTCGTCGCCGAGACCGACGCCTGGGTGGCCATGGCCTCCGAGTACCGGTGCCTGGCCGCGCTGCCCGGCATCGAGTCGGCCCGCATCTTCGAACCCGAGCCTGAGAGGGTCTACCTGTGGCAGCACTGACCGCGACCGGGGTGGACCTGCGGTCCGTGTCCGTCCGTGAACTCAACCACGCGCTGCACCGGGCGGCTCCGGGCACCGCCTGGAGAATCGCCCACCCGGACGGCGCCCACAACCTCGCCGTCGGCCTCGACACCGCCGTCGACGTCGTGGTCGACGGGCACGTCGGCTACTACTGCGCGGGCATGAACCAGCACGCCACGGTCACCGTCAACGGCAACGCCGGCACCGGAGTCGCCGAGAACATGATGTCCGGCACGGTACGGGTGTGCGGCAGCGCCTCCCAGGCCGCCGGCGCCACCGCCCACGGCGGTCTGCTGGTGGTCGACGGCGACGCCTCCGCGCGCTGCGGGATCTCCCTGAAGGGCGCAGACATCGTCGTCGGCGGCAGCGTCGGCCATATGAGCGCGTTCATGGCCCAGGCCGGCCGCCTGGTGATCTGCGGCGACGCGGGCGACGCGCTCGGCGACTCGATCTACGAGGCCCGCATCTATCTCAGGGGCAGGGTGCGGTCGCTGGGAGCTGACTGCGTCGAGAAGCCGATGCGGGACGAGCATCTCGCCGAACTGGCCCAGCTGTTGAAGTCCGCGGGGCGCGACGAGGACGATCCGGCCGCCTTCCGCCGCTACGGATCCGCGCGCGGCCTCTACCACTTCAACACCGGCAACAGCAGCGCCTACTGACCGCGGCGGCCACCGCCCACCGCAACCCGCGAACCCCGGAGCCCTCCATGTACCAGGACCTCGCCCAGCAGGGCCTGCGCGAGTCGGCGACGTTCGACCGTGCCACCATTCACGCCATCCAGCGCGCCGCCGAGACCGGTGTCTACGACATCCGCGGCTGGGGCGCCAAGCGCAGGCTGCCGCACTTCGACGACCTGCTCTTCCTCGGCGCCTCCATGTCCCGCTACCCGCTGGAGGGTTACCGGGAACGCTGCGGCACCGACGTGGTCCTCGGCGACCGCAACGCGACGCATCCGCTGCACCTGGACACCCCGGTCACCATCGCGGGCATGAGCTTCGGCGCCCTGTCGGCGCAGGCGAAGGAGGCGCTGGGGCGCGGCGCGAGCGAGGCCGGCACCTCCACCACCACCGGCGACGGCGGGATGACCCCCGAGGAGCGCGACCAGTCCAAGCAGCTCGTCTACCAGTACCTTCCCTCCCGCTACGGCATGAACCCCGACGACCTGCGCAAGGCCGACGCCATCGAGGTGGTGCTCGGCCAGGGCGCCAAGCCCGGTGGCGGCGGCATGCTGCTCGGCCAGAAGATCACCGAGCGGGTCGCCGAGATGCGCACCCTCCCGGTCGGCATCGACCAGCGCAGCGCCTGCCGCCACCCGGACTGGACCGGGCCCGACGACCTGGAGATCAAGATCCGGGAGCTGCGGGAGATCACCGACTGGGAGAAGCCGGTCTACGTCAAGATCGGCGCGAGCCGCACCTACTACGACGTCAAACTGGCCGTCCAGGCAGGCGCCGACGTCGTCGTGGTCGACGGCATGCAGGGCGGCACGGCCGCGACCCAGGAGGTGTTCATCGAGCACGTGGGCGTGCCGACGCTGGCCGCCGTTCCGCAGGCCGTCCGGGCACTCCAGGAGCTGGGCGTGCACCGCAGGGTGCAGCTGATCGTCTCCGGCGGCATCCGCGGCGGAGCGGACCTGGCCAAGTGCATGGCGCTGGGCGCCGACGCGGTGGCCATCGGAACCGCGGCCCTGATCGCTCTGGGCGACAACCACCCCCGCTACGACGCCGCCTATCGCGAACTCGGCTCCGCCGCCGGGTACTTCGACGACTACCAGGACGGCCGCGACCCGGCCGGCATCACCACCCAGGACGAGGCGCTGGCCGCTGGGCTGGACCCGGTCGCCGGTGGCCGTCGCCTCGCCAACTTCATCCGGGTGATGACCATGGAGGCCCAGACCATCGCCCGCGCCTGCGGCAAGTCCCACCTCACCCACCTGGAACCGGAGGACCTGGTGGCGCTCACCATCGAGGCCGCGGCCATGGCCCGAGTACCGCTGGCGGGCACGGACTGGATACCGGGATCCGGGCTGTGAGCGCCGACGTGGAGATCGCGGTGGTCGGCGCCGGCCTGATGGGCACCGCCACCGCCTGGGCCGCCGCCCGTCGGGGCCGTACGGTGGCACTGCTGGAGCAGTTCCGGCTCGGCCACGACCGGGGCAGCTCGCACGGCAGCGCCCGCATCGTGCGCCGCGCCTACGCCGACCCGCTGTACGTGACGATGACCGGCCAGGCCATGGCGCTGTGGCGGGAACTGGAGCAGGAGTCCGGCCGGACCCTGCTGCGGATCACCGGCGGCCTCGACCACGGCAGCCGGCGCCGGCCGGACCGGATCGCCGCCGTCCTCGACGCCTGCGGCGTCCCGCACGAGCTGCTCCCCGCCGCCGAGGCCGGACACCGCTGGCCCGGCCTGCGGTTCGACGGCCCGGTACTGCACCACCCGGAGGCCGGCACGGTGGACCCGGCCGCGGCGATGGACGCCTTCGCCGCGCTGGCCCGCCGAGGCGGAGCGGACATCCGCGACGGGACCCCGGTGCGCCGGATCGGCGTGGAGGCGGACGACCTGGTCCGGCTGGAGACCGCCACCGGCACGCTCACCGCCCGCACGGTCGTGGTCGCCGCCGGGGCCTGGACGCGCGACCTCCTCGACGGCCTGGTGCCGCTGCCCGAACTGACCGTCACCCAGCAGCAGGTCTTCCACTTTCCGCGCCGGGACCCCGCTACCGCGCCCTGGCCCGTCATCGTGCACAAGGACGCGCTCTCCACCTACAGCCTGCCGGGGGGCCGCGACGGCGGCCCCGACGACGGCCGCAAGATCGCCGAGCACGACGCCGGCCCCCGCACCACGGCAGCCGGCCGGGACGGCCGGGTCGACCCGGCGGCCCGCGACCGGATCACCGCCTACGTCCGGGACTGGCTGCCCGGACTGCTGCCGGAGCCCTTCAACGAGACGACCTGCCTCTACACCTCCACCGCCAACGAGGATTTCGTCCTGGACCGGGTCGGCCCGGTCGTGGTCTGCTCCTCCTGCTCCGGCCACGGCGCCAAGTTCGCCCCGCTGATCGGCGAGTACGCCGCCGACCTCGCCACCGGCCGCCCCGGCCCCGACCCCCGGTTCTCACTGGCCGCGCACGGCGCCCTGTCTCCTCACAGATGACGTCGTCCAATGCGGCACAATGTCCGACATGACCACCGACTCCGAGTCCCGCGATCCCGCCGTAGTCCTGCCGGACCGGGAGGTGGAACCCGGCGACGGAGCAGCCGGTCCGCTGGAACTGGAGGCCGTCATCGCCCGTCAGGTCCGCCGCTACCGCGTCGCGGCCGGCCTGTCGGTCGGCGACATGGCGACCCGGGTCGGCATCTCCAAGGCCATGCTCTCCAAGATCGAGAACGCGCAGACCTCCTGCAGCCTCACCACCCTCGGACGCCTGGCCATCGGCCTGAACGTGCCGGTGACCGCGCTGTTCCGCGGCGTCGACGCCGAGCGCGAAGCGGTCTTCGTCCCCGCCGGACACGGCGCCCGCATCGCCCGCCGCGGCAGCCGGGTCGGCCACCTCTACGAACTCCTCGGCGCCCTGCGCGGTCCGCACAAGCGGATGGAGGCCGTCCTGGTCACCCTCACCGAGTCCAGCGAGGTCTTCCCGCTCTTCCAGCACCCGGGCACCGAACTCCTCTACATGCTCGAAGGCGAAATGCTCTACGGCCACGGCGAGGCCAGCTACACCCTCCGCCCCGGGGACGCCCTCCAACTGGACGGCGAGGGCACCCACGGCCCCCAGGAACTGATCGAAGTCCCGATCCGCTTCCTGTCCGTAACCGCCTACGGCGACCACCCGCCCGAGTAGCTTGCCGAGTGGCGGTCATCATTGAAACCGCGATCGGCCGGGCCCGCCTCGGCCTCAGGAGTCGAGGGAGGCCCAGAGCCTGGCTGCCGCGCTGGTGGCGACGAGGCGGTTGGGGTCGCTCGGGGCAGCCGCCACCGGCATGGTGACCGTGGTGACGTCGCTCGTCTTGATCTTGTCCAAGCCGACCGCGAAGTTCACCAGCTTCGACAGGGACCCCAGCTTGGTGTCCACCGTCAGGCTCTGGGTGGCCGTCTCCGCCAGGGAGTAGAGCTCAGTGGGGTCGGTGAACGCGTTCAGGCTGCGGATCTTCTTCAGCAACTGCTTCACCAACTGCTGCTGCAGCTTGATCCGCCCGAGGTCGCTGCCGTCCCCGATGCCGTGCCGGGTGCGGGCGAAGGCGACCGCCTGGGTGCCGTCGAGGGTGTGGGTGCCCTTGCTGAGCTTGAGGTGGCTGTAACTGTCGTCGATGTTCTGACTGACCGTCACCGTCACCCCGCCCAGCGCGTCGACCAGCTTGGCCAGGCCGGAGAAGTCCACCTCGATGTAGTGGTTGATCTTCAGGCCGGTCAGATGCTGCACCGTCTTGATGGCGCAGACCGGACCACCCACGGAGTACGCGGTGTTGAACATCACCCCGGACACCGCGTACGTGGTCGCGCCCGACGCGGTGGTGCAGGACGGGCGGTGGACCAGGGTGTCGCGCGGGATGCTGACGATCGTGGCCTTGGTGTGCGACGCGTTGATGTGGACCACCATCGCGGTGTCCGAGCGGGCGCCGGTGGCGGCGTGGTCGTGGACCACGGCGGAGTTGCTGCCCGAGCGGGTGTCGGAGCCGAGCACCAGGATGTTCATCGAGCCCGTGGCCGCCGTGGAGCCGGGCATGGTCGCGCTGGCGGAGGCGGAAGCAGACGCGGAAGCGGAGCTGCCGTCGTCCAGCGCGGAGGAGATGTCCACGGTCTTGATGTTGTGGTCCAGGCGCCAGTACCCGTAAGCGGCCGCGCTGCCCGCGGCGAGCAGCACCGCGGAGAAGGCGGCAATCACGATCTTGAGTGTGCGGCGGCTGTGCCTGCGCGCTCGCAGCTCGGGTTTGGGCTGGGAGCTGTCTCCGTCAGACACCTGTGTCGTCCGTCCGTTACTGGGGGGTGTTGGGGGACGAACGTACGTGCGGCGGGTCCGCGAGCGACATGATTTCCAGCGTCTTCACTACCAGGTCACATGATTGACAGCCTCCCCTCAGCCGGCCTCACAGCAAGAGCACTCGTTCATTCACGGTTGACGGCGTGGGGAAGGCCGCCGTGAGTTCTTTCACAGGAGCCGGCCCCGACAGGCGAGGGGTGCCGTCGGGGCCCGCCGTCTCTGCGCCCGGGCTCAGTCGGCGGCCCGGGTCCTGCGGCCGGCGAAGTAGAAGGCGACGCCCAGGAGGAGGAAGCCGACCAGGGGGATGACCTGGGACAGGGTGTAGGCGCCGCGCTGTCCGGCCCAGCCCCGGGGCAGTGCGTCGTCGACGTTGGCGCCGGTGAGCCAGTCGGTGGCGAAGCCCGGGTAGATGAGCGTGATCGCGCCCAGCAGCAGCAGGGACACGGTGGCCACCACGCACAGCACGACCACCGGCTTCCCGCCGGGAACCCGGTACGGCCGCTCCGCCTCGGGGAGCTTGCGCCGCAGCACCAGCGCGGCCGGCAGGATGCCCAGGTAGGAGAGCAGCGTGGTGGACAGCGCGAGTGCCAGCACGGCCGCGAAGTACTTGGCGGCACTGCCGGACAGTTCGTGCGCCAGCACGCAGACGGTCGACGCGACGATTCCGGAGAGCACGTTGACCCGCACCGGGGTGCCGAAGCGCGCCGAGATGACGCCCAGCGACCGGGGCGCCGCCCCGTCGTAGCCGGAGACGGCGAGGGCCCGGTCGCTGCCCATCAGCCACGGCACGGCGCTGGTCAGCAGGGCGAGCAGGAACGCGGCGGCGACGATGTCGGCGATCACGGAGCCGGCCCCGGTCAGGGTGACCGTGCCGTCGGCGGCGATGTGGCCGCCGTAGACGGTGAAGGCGGCCCGCATGGCGTCGGTGAACCCGGTGAGGCCGGTGACGCTGGAGGTGGGCAGGACGGTGAGGATGCCGACCACGGGCAGGATGTAGCCGAGGACGGCGCCGATGCCGCCGCGCAGGATCCCGATCGGGACGTCGCGCTGGGGGTCCTGCATCTCCTCCGCGGCCGAACTGGGCACGTCGAAGCCGACGAAGTTGAACAGCAGCACCGGGGTGAGCGCCAGGAAGACGGCCCAGCTCGGCCGCAGGTCACCGGCGTGGATGCCGTGGAAGCCGTGCTTGATCGCGTATATGCCGACGGTGACGACGAAGAAGGACAGCAGGACCACCCGGACCAGGGCGCCGGCCGAGGTCACGTACTTGCCCAGGCTCATCGACAGCACCGCGGACACGATGCCCACCCAGATGAACCCCAGGGCGAAGAGGTAGAACCAGATCTCGCCCAGCGACTTTCCGCCGAGGTAGAACTGCTGGACGGTGGAGACGGCGGTAATGGTCAGCGTCCCGCCCAGCCAGACCGGATTGGACACCCAGTACAGGATGTTGTTGACGGCCCCGGCCAGGTGTCCGAAGGCCATCCGGGTCCACACATAGGGACCGCCCTCGGCCGGGAAGGCCGCGGCGAGTTCGGAGATGAGCAGCGCGGACGGCACGTAGAAGACCAGGACCAGCACCAGGAGCCAGGTGATGGCCTGACCGCCGTAGGAGGCGACCGAACCGATCGTGTCCAGGCCGATGAGCGTGCAGAGCAGGAAGAGCAGCACGTCGACGCGGCCGAGATGGCGGCGGAGCTTGGCGCGCTCGATGGTTGCGGCATCGGTCTCGGCCAGTGCCTCGACGTCGACGGAGGGAGCGGCTGCACCGCTGGTGGCTTCGGGCATCGGGGGTCACCTTCAGGTCGTGGGGTGGACCGAGGATGACATTGACTGACTGTTCAATCAAGGTTTTCCAGATATCAGATCTGAGACCTTGTACGGCGGCCTCGGATCCCCCTATGCCCGACCGGAGCCCCCGCCGTCCCCGTCCGCGAGCCAGAACTCGCCGAGTTCGTGGGCGCACAGCCGCAGGCACAGCTCCACCGCACGGTCGGTGGTGAGCCCTTCGTCACCCAGGGTCAGCGGCACGACCAGCCCGTCGATCAGGCCCGCGAGCATGACTGCGAAGTCCTCGGCGTCGACGTCCTGGAACTGGCCGCGGGCACGCCCCTCCCGGACGATCCCGGCGATGATGTCGCGCCAGCGCCGGTCCAGCTCTTCGCGCTCACGGCGCAGCTCGGGGTGGCGGACTGCCAGCTGCCACAGGTCGAACCAGAGGATCCACGACCGCGGCACGACCGCGCCGTCCTCGGGCCGGTAGCCGAGGCGCACCAGCTCGGCCAGACGGCGGCCCGGGTGCTCGATGGCGTCCAGTCGCACCCGGAGGTCCGCGTAGAAGAGGTCCTCGGCGTAGCGAAGCGCCCTGGTCAGGAGTATCTGGCGGGACTTGAAGTAGTAGATCACCAGGCCGCCGCTGACGCCGGCGCGCTCGGCGACGTCCGACACCCGGGTGTCGGGGTAGCCGCGTTCCATCAGCACCTCGACGGCGCCGTCGAGGATCCGGCGCTGCGGCGAGTCCGGCGCGTACTCGGTCAGGGATGCTGGGGCGGGTGATCGCTTCACCCCGCCATTCTGACGCACGCCGAAACAGGGGCTTGCGGCGGGAACGGGCGAGCACGTACCTTCAGGGTCGTTTGAACGACCATTCAATATCGCATGTAAGAGGTCCCCTGTGAGCGAGCTTCTGAGGCTGCGCAACTACATCAACGGCGGGTTCGCCGATGCGGCCGACGGTCGTACCACTGAGGTCGTGGATCCGACGACGGGTGCGGTGTACGCGACCGCGCCGCTGTCGGCCGCCGCGGACGTGGACGCGGCGATGGCCGCGGCGGCTGCGGCGTTCGAGGGCTGGCGGGAGACCACCCCCTCGGTGCGCCAGCTGGCCCTGCTGAGGATCGCGGACGCGGTCGAGGCCCGGGCGCAGGAGCTGGTGGCGGTCGAGTCGCGGAACACCGGCAAGCCGCTGGGGCTGACCGCCTCGGAGGAGATCCCGCCGATGGTCGACCAGATCCGGTTCTTCGCCGGCGCCGCCCGGCTGCTGGAGGGCAAGTCCGGCGGCGAGTACATGGAAGGCATGACGTCCTTCGTGCGCCGCGAGCCGGTCGGGGTGTGCGCGCAGGTCGCGCCGTGGAACTACCCGATGATGATGGCGGTGTGGAAGTTCGCCCCGGCGATCGCGGCCGGCAACACGGTGGTCCTCAAGCCCTCGGACACCACCCCCGCCTCCACCGTCCTGCTCGCCGAGATCATCGGACAGATCCTTCCCCCCGGGGTGTTCAACGTGGTGTGCGGGGACCGGGAGACCGGCCGCATGATGGTCGAGCACCCCACCCCGGCGATGGCCTCGATCACCGGCTCGGTGCGGGCCGGGATCCAGGTCGCCGGGTCGGCGGCCAAGGACGTCAAGCGGGTCCACCTGGAGCTGGGCGGCAAGGCCCCGGTGGTGGTCTTCGAGGACGCCGACCTGGCGGCGGCGGTCGAGGGCATCAGCGTGGCCGGCTACTTCAACGCCGGCCAGGACTGCACCGCGGCCACCCGGGTGCTGGTGCACGAGAGCGTCCACGACGAGTTCGTGTCGGCGCTGGCCAAGGCGGCGGCCGACACGAAGACCGGGCTGCCGGACGACGAGGACGTGCTGTACGGGCCGCTGAACAACGCCGGCCAGCTGGCCCAGGTGGCCGGGTTCGTCGAGCGCCTGCCCGCGCACGCCAGGGTCGAGGCCGGCGGGCACCGGGTCGGCGAGAGCGGCTACTTCTACGCCCCCACCGTGGTCTCCGGCCTGCGGCAGGACGACGAGATCATCCAGAACGAGGTCTTCGGCCCGGTGATCACCGTGCAGAAGTTCACCACCGAGGCCGAGGCGCTGGCCAACGCCAACGGCGTCCAGTACGCGCTGGCGTCCTCGGTGTGGACCAAGGACCACGCCCGGGCCATGCGGCTGGCCAAGAAGCTCGACTTCGGCTGCGTGTGGATCAACACCCACATCCCCCTGGTCGCCGAGATGCCCCACGGCGGCTTCAAGAAGTCCGGCTACGGCAAGGACCTCTCCGCCTACGGCTTCGAGGACTACACCCGCATCAAGCACGTCATGACCTCGATCGAGGGCTGACGCCGGAACGGCGAAGGGTCCCGGACACGGCGGTGTCCGGGACCCTTCTCCCGCTCTTCGCGTATCGCGCAAAGTAGACTAATCACGCATTTCCCTGACCAGCCGGGTATCCCCTTTTATCGCTGGGAGCGCTCGCATGGCGGACCAATCGGTGCGTGGCCCGACCGGCTACGACCCACGGACCAGACCGGCGTCGCCGGCTGCCAAGGCCGACCTGCTGGCCCTCAACGGCATGGGCAGCTTCGACTGGGACCTCGATGCCGGGATCTACCACCTCGACGAGGTCGGCCTTGAGGTGTTCGACCTGCGGGCGGACGAGTACGACGGCCGTCCGACCTCACTTGCGGGGCGCGTCGCCCAGGAGGACGGCCTCCGCCTCGACGCGGCGGTGACGCTGGCCATCCAGGCCGGCCACCTGAGCTTCGCGGCCTACTTCCAGGTGATCTGCCGCGACGGCACCCGCCGCTGGGCGCACACCCAGGGCCGAATCCTGCGTGACGAGCAGGCCCACCCCTACCGGATCGTGGGCATCGTCCGCAACGCCGACGAGGAGCTGGCGCACGCCGAGGCGATGCGCACACTGGGCGCCGACCGTCGCCGCCAGACGGACTTCGTGCGGGCGACCACGGAGGCTCTCGCCCGTGCCCTCACCGTCCAGGACGTGATCAATGTGGTCACCGACAGCGAAGGGCTCCGGCGGTTCGGCGCCGACGGGCTCGCGCTGGGCCTGGTCGAAGGGACCACCATACGGCTGGTCGCCGCCACCCACCCGCCCTCGCCGGCGCTCAGGGCGCAGGACGACTTCTCCTTCACCCGCTTGGACGACCGGCTCCCGCTGGCCGAAGCCGTCCGCTCCGGACGGCCGCAGTTCGTCGGCGACCAGGACGAGCTCTGCGCCCGCTACCCCAGGCTCCGTCCCTACGCGGACCAGATGGGCATCAACGCGGGCGCCTTCCTGCCCCTGATAGCCCAGGCACGCACCCTCGGGGCGCTGGGCCTCTACTACGCCGACAGCCATGAGTTCAGCACCGAGGACCGCAACATCTGCATCGCCCTGACCAGCGCCGTCGCCCAGTCCCTGCAACGCGCCGTACTGTTCGACCAGGAACGTGAGTTCGCCACCACGCTGCAGACCACCATGCTGCCCCGGCGGATCCCGCGGATCAGCGGCGGCGAGGTGGCCGTCCGCTACCGGGCCGGACGCAGCGGACGGGAGGTGGGCGGGGACTGGTACGACGTGATCCCGCTGCCGCACGGCCGGGTCGGGCTGGTCGTCGGCGACGTCGAGGGACACGACAGCCACGCCGCCGCCATCATGGGCCAGCTGCGGATCGCCCTGCGCGCCTACGCCGCCGAGGGCCACGCCCCGTCCACCGTGCTGGCCCGGGCCTCGCGGTTCCTGGCCGACCTCGACACCGAGCGCTCCGCGACCTGCATCTACGTCGAGGCCGACCTGGAGACCGGCGTGCTCCGGCTGGCCCGGGCCGGCCATCTCGAACCGCTGCTCCGGCATCGCGGCGGCCGCACCAGCTGGCCCGCGGTGCGCGGCGGACTCCCGCTGGGGATGGCCACCGTCTTCGAGGCGGACGACTACCCGGAGACCCGGCTGCACCTGAACCACGACGGCGTCCTGCTGCTCTGCACCGACGGTCTGGTCGAGCGGCCCGGCCAGGACATCGCGGAGGGCATGGACACGCTCGCCGAAGCCCTGCAGTCGGGACCGCTCTGTGCCGAGGCGCTGGCCGAGCACCTGTGTCGCGAAGGATGCGGCCGCTCCGGGACCGAGGACGACATGGCGCTGCTCCTGCTGCGGCGCACCGCCGCTCCCGGCGGCCGGGTCCCGATCCGCGCGGTGCAGCACATCCACCAGGCCGATCCGGAGGGACTGGTCGAAGCCCGCGCCGTGCTCCGGCAGACCCTGTCCGCCTGGGCGGCCACCGGCCCGATCAGCGACATCGAGCTGGTGGCGGACGAGCTGATCACCAACTCGCTGGTGCACACCGACAGCGGCGCGACCCTGACCGTCGAGCTCCTCGGCGACGCCCGGCCGCGGGTCCGCCTGGAGATCCAGGACTCCTCCAGCGAGTGGCCCCGACGCCGGGTCCCCGGCGAGACCGCCACCTCAGGCCGCGGGCTGCTCCTGGTGGACGCCCTGGCCGAACGGTGGGGGGTGCAGCCGCTGGGTTCCGGCAAGAGCGTCTGGTGCGAGTTCCCGCTGACGCCGCCTCTCAGTCCAGCAGCCGACGGGTCCGCAGAGCGAGGAAGAACTCGGTGACGTGCTCCAGCCGGTCCAGGTCCCGTCCGGTCAACTCCTCGACGCGGCGCATCCGGTAGGCGAGGGTCTGCCGATGGATGCACAGCCGCGCGGCGGCCTCCTGCCAGGAGCGGTTGGCGTCGAGGAACACCTCCAGCGAGCGTACGAGTTCGGTCCCGTGCCCGCTGTCGTAGCGGACCAGCGCTCCCAGCACACCGTCGACGGCGGCCTCCGCCTCGCCGATCGTACGGGGCAGGAAGAGAGGCATGTCGGTGCCGTAGACGGCCACCGGAACGCCACCGGAACGCGATGCCTCGCGGGCCCAATGGGCCTGGCGCACCGCGTCGGGGATCCGTTGGAGGGTGTGGACGGGGCCGCTGGCTCCGATGCGTCCAGCCGAACCCAACTCTTCCGCCAGCACCTTGAGGCCGGTCTCCGAGCCGTCGATCAGCACGGTCAGCCCGTCGTCCGCGGCCACCAGCAGGAAGCCTGACCCGCGCGCCGCCAGGGCGCGCCGCAGCTCCGCCTGGCCGGCCCCGGCGGCCGGCTCCGTGGTGACGATCCGCCAGGGCGCGTCGCCCAGGCGCAGTTCCCGCAGGCTGCGCAGTGCGGCGAGCTCCGAGTCCACCTCGCCGCGGATCAGTTGGGAGAGCAGTCGGGATCCGCTCTGGAACAGCCGCTCCTCGGCCGCCTCGTGCCGGTCCGCCTCCAGCGAGGCGACCGCCGCCACATGCTGGAGCACGACGAGATCCGGACTGCCCGTCTCGACCACACCGACCAGCAGGGTCCGGCCGCCGGTTCCGACGGGCTGGACCAGCACGGTGGCGTCACCCCAGGCCGCGCCGGTCTGGGCCGGCAGCGGCCCGGTGCGGCCCTGGACCAGCGTCCTGACGATCTCGCGCAGTTCCTCCGGGGCGGGCGGCTCCCCCGTGCCGGGAGCTGACCGAAGCGTTCGGCCGTCCACCAGGTACAGCCGCGCCCCCACCTGGCGGCCCAGTCGTTCCAGCAGCCCGGCCCCGCTGTCACCGCTGAGAGCTGTGGCGCGGTAGCTCTCGTAGACGCGCATGATCTGGGCCAAGCGGGCGAAGCCGTCGCGCTGGTTGGCGTCGGCGACGGTCTGGGCGAGCAGGACGAAGGGGACCTGGTAGGCGGTCTCCAGGACCGGGAAGCCCAGCGCGTCCGCGGTCCGCAGGGCGGCGGCGGTCAGCGGCGGGGCGTTCATGCCGGCGCCCACGGCCATGCCGCTGAGCCCGGCCCGCGCCAGCCGGGTCAGGAACTCGACCTGGCGGTCCTGCTCCGAGGGGATGTTCAGGCCGGTGGTGAGCAGCAGCGCGCCGGATCCCATCCACTCCCAGGGCTCGGCCAGTTCGCAGGTGTGCGCCCACAGCACCGGCCGGTCGCCGCCGGCCGCACCGGCGAGCAGGGTGGTGTGCAGGGAGGGGATCCCGGCCAGGTCCCGCGCGGTGATCCCGGCCGCTGCGCCCGCCACGTCCCGTCAACTCCTTCCGCTGCCGCGTTCGGCGGCTTCCACGACGTTGGCCAGCAGCATCGCGCGGGTCATCGGGCCGACCCCGCCGGGCATCGGCGCCAGCCATCCGGCGACCTCCCGTACCTCGGGGGCCACATCGCCGACGAGCCGTCCGTCGATACGGGTGATGCCCACGTCGAGCACCGCGGCGCCGGGCTTGACCAGGTCGGCGGTGACCAGCCCGGCGACGCCCGCTGCCGCGACGACGATGTCGGCGCCGCGCAGGTGCCGGGCCAGGTCTCGGGTGCCGGTGTGGCACAGGGTGACGGTGGCGTTCTCGGTGCGACGGGTCAGCAGCAGCCCGAGGGGGCGGCCCACGGTGACGCCGCGACCCACGACCACGACCTCGGCGCCGTCCAGCGGCACCTGGTGACGTCGCAGCAGTTCGACGATGCCCCGCGGGGTGCAGGGCAGCGGCGCGTCCTGGCCGAGCACCAACCGGCCCAGGTTCATGGGGTGCAGGCCGTCGGCGTCCTTGGCCGGGTCCATCAGGCCGAGCACCTCGTTGGCGTCCAGCCCGCGTGGCAGCGGGAGTTGGACGATGTAGCCGGTGCAGGCGGGGTCGGCGTTGAGCTCGGCGACGGCCTGGCGTACCTGCCCCTGGGTTGCGTCCTCCGGGAGTTCGCGGGCGATGCTGGCGACGCCGACCTCGGCGCAGTCGCGGTGCTTGCCCGCGACATAGGAGTGGCTGCCCGGGTCGTCGCCGACCAGGATCGTGCCCAGGCCGGGCACGATCCCGCGTTCGCGCAGCGCGGCGACGCGCTGCTTCAGGTCGGCGCGTACGGCGGCCGCGGCCGCCTTTCCGTCCAGGAGTTCCATGCTGGTGTCTCCTACTGCGTTCGGCGGGTCAGATCAGGGTGGTGAGTACGGGCAGGACCGTGAAGAGGTCTCCGACGACGCCGTAGTCGACCAGGTCGAAGATCGGGGCTTCGGGGTCCTTGTTGACCGCGACGATGGTCCTGGAGGTCTGCATGCCGGCGCGGTGCTGGATGGCGCCGGAGATGCCGACAGCGAGGTAGATCTCGGGCGAGACCGCGCGGCCGGTCTGGCCGACCTGGTGGGCGTGCGGGTACCAGCCCGCGTCCACGGCCGCCCGGGAGGCGCCGACCGCGCCGCCGAGCCGGTCGGCCAGAGCCTCGACCAGTGCGAAGTTCTCCGCCGCACCGAGGCCACGGCCGCCGGAGACGACGACGGAGGCTTCCCCGAGGTCGGGACGGCCGGTGGACTCGCGCGGGGTCCGTCCCAGCACGGTGGTGGCGGTGGCGAGCGCGGAGTAGTCCGGCTCCAGCGGATCGATGCGAAGTTCAGCGGGGAAGGGCTCGGCGGCCACGGCGCCGGGCTTGACCGTGACGACGGGTATGCCGCGGGTCACCTGGCTGGTCACGGTGTAGGCGGCGGCCAGGGCCTGCTGGGTCAGCAGCAACTGGCCGTCGGCGTCGATCCGCGCCCCGACGGCGTCGGTGATCAGCCCGGATTCGAGCTTCACCGCGAGCCGGGCCGCGATGTCCGTGCCGTCGTCGCCGGATCCGATCAGGACGGCGACCGGCGGGGCCTCAAGGGCGATCCGGGCCAGTGCCTCGGCCTTGCCGATGGCCGCGTGGGAGCGGCGGCCCGCGGTGGTGACGGTGCGGATCGCGGTGGCACCGTGCCGGGCCAACTCCTCCAGTACGGCGGCGATGTCGTCGCCGCCGTCGAGGAAGACCACGGCCGTGGGCTCGCCGAGACCGCCGGCGAGGGCCAGCAGTTCCAGGGTGGACGAACGGACCGCACCGTCGGCGTGGTCCGCCAGTACCAGGACGTCTGTCATGGTTCGGCTCCTTCTACTTGTGGGCGGCGAGGAAGTCGGCCAGCTGCGCTGCGCCCTGGCCCTCGTCGGTGACGACGGTTCCGCGCTGCCGTGCCGGGCGTGGGACGGTGGCGAGTACCCGGGTGGCGGGAACCAGACCGGGATGCGCGTCGTCCAGGCCCAGGTCGGAGAGGTCCCAGCTGAGGACGGGCTTCTTCTTCGCCGCGAGGATGCCCTTGAAGGTGGGGTAGCGCGGCTCCCCGGAGCGGTCGGTGACCGAGACGACTGTGGGCAGGGCCGTCGAGAGTTCCTCACTCCCCCGGTCACTGTCCCGACGGATCGTCAGCAGAGCGTCATCTGCGGCGAGTTGGGCGGCGAGTGTCATGTGGGCAACCCCGAGGCGCTCGGCCAGCATCGCTGGAATCACGGACCCTGCCCCGTCGGTGGAGGCCATTCCGCACACCACCAGGTCATAGCCGAGGGCCTGCACCGCCTTGGCCAGGACCAGCGAGGTGGTCAGGTAGTCGGCACCCGCCAGGCACTCGTCGCTGACGTGGATCCCACGGTCGCCGCCCATGGCCAGGGCCTTGCGCAGGGCGTCGGCTGCGTTCTCCGGACCCATCGTCAGATGGGTGACCTGGGCGCCGGGGTGCTGTGCGGCCAGCAGCAGGGCCTGCTCGACGGCGTACTCGTCGAGCTCGGACAGCCTGCTGTCGCACAGCTCCCGGTCCAGGAGGCCGTCGTCGGTGAAGCGGCGGTCACCCGCGCTGTCTGGCACGTGCTTGACCAGGACCACGATATTCATCAGCTGCTCCTACGAGTTTCAGGTGAAGACGACGGTGCGGTGCCCGTTGAGCAGCACACGGTGTTCGGCGTGCCACTGGACCGCACGGGCCAGCGCACCGGCCTCCAGGTCGCGGCCGAGGGCGGTCAGTTGATCGGGGGTCAGCCCGTGGTCGACCCGGGCGTAGGCCTGCTCGATGATCGGGCCCTCGTCCAGGTCGGCGGTGACGTAGTGCGCGGTGGCGCCGACGACCTTGACGCCGCGGGCGTGCGCCTGGGCGTAGGGGCGGGCGCCCTTGAAGCTGGGCAGCAGGCTGTGGTGGATGTTGATGACCCGTCCGGACAGGTCGCGGCACAGCTTGTCGGAGAGCACCTGCATATAGCGGGCCAGCACCACGGTGTCGGCCTGGTACTCCTCGATGAGTTCGCGCAGCCGGTCCTCGGCCTGGTCCTTGGTGTCGGCGGTCACCGGGACGTGGTGGAACGGCAGCCCGTGCCAGGCGGTGAGCTCCTCGAAGTCGCGGTGGTTGGAGACCACGGCGCTGATCTCGATCGGCAGGTGGCCGCTGCGGGTGCGGTAGAGCAGATCGTTGAGGCAGTGCCCGAACCTGGAGACCATCACCACCACCTTCCGTTTCTCGGCGGCGTCGTGCAGCTCCCAGTTCATCGCGAACTCGGCGGCCAGCGGCGCGAAGAGCTTCCGCAGTTCCTCGGTGTTCTTGGGGGTGGACTGGTTGCGGGCGTGCACGCGCAGGAAGAAGGCACCGGTCTGCTGGTCGCCGAACTGCTGGCTGTCCAGGATGGTGAGGTCGTTCCAGGCCAGGAATCCGCTGACCTGGTGGACGATGCCCCGGCGGTCGGGGCAGGAGAGGGTCAGGACGTACTCGGTGCCTGCGGTGGGAGTGCTCAACTCTTCGGCCTCTCGGACTTGGGGTCGTACAGGGGGCGCAGCGAGGCGCGTGCCGGGACGCGCTCGGTGGCGATCTCGATCTCGTAGGCGCCGCGTTCGTACGCGGCGCGTTCGGTGCCGGCGGGGAGGGTGACCCAGCCCAGGGCGACGCAGCCGCCGAGGGTGTGCCCGTACATCGCGGAGACGACCCGGCCGACCAGCTCACCGTCGCGGTGGATCGGTTCGTCGTGGTAGGCGAAGGCGTCGGGATCCTGGAGCACGAACTGCACCAGGCGGCGGGTGACGCCCTGTTCGCGCTGCTGAAGCAGGGCCTCGCGGCCGACGAAGCCGCCGGGCTTGTCCCAGGCGACGGCGAAGCCGAGCCCGGCCTCCAGCGGGGTGTCACCGCCGGAGATGTCGTGGCCCCAACTGCGGTAGGCCTTCTCGATCCGCAGTGAGTTCAGGGCGTGGTAGCCGGCGTGGCGCAGCCCGAGCTCGCGTCCGGCCTCGGTCAGGGTGTCGTAGATGTGCACGGCCAGTTCAGCGGGGATGAGCAACTCCCAGCCGAGCTCGCCGACGTAGGTGATCCGGGTGGCTCGGACGAAGCCGAGGCCGAGGTCGATCTCACGCGAAGTCCCGAACGGGAATGCCTCGTTGGAGAGGTCGGCGTCGGTCAGCGGCTGCAGCAGGCGGCGGGAGTCGGGGCCCATCACCGACAGCAGCGCCATGGTTCCGGTGACGTCGGCGACGGTCGCGAAGTCGTCCGGTCCGATGTGCCGGCGCAGCCAGTCCTCGTCCCGCCGTACCGTCGCCGGCCCCGACAGGACCAGGAAGCGGTCGTCGTCCAGGCGGGTCACCGTGACATCGGCCTCGATGCCGCCGGACTCGTTGAGCCACTGGGTGTAGACGGTACGGCCGTTGGCGACGGCGACATTGTTGGCGCTGACCCGCTGCAGCAGGCGCTCGGCGTCGCGGCCCTGGACCAGCAGCTTTCCGAAGGAGGACAGGTCGAACATGCCGACGCCCTCGCGCACCGCGCGGTGCTCGGCGGCGGAGTGCTCGAACCAGTTCTGCCGGCCGAAGGAGTAGGCGTACGTCTTCTCCACGCCCTCCGGCGCATACCAGTTGGCGCGTTCCCAGCCGATCAGCTCGCCGAAGACGGCGCCTGCGGCGGCCGTCCGCTCGTGCAGCGGGCTGCGGCGCAGGGCGCGTGCACTCTGCCGCTGCTCGAAGGGCCAGTGGACGGTGTAGGCGAGGTCGAGGGTCTCGACGACGCGCTGCTCCAGGAAACGGCGGTTGGTCTCGTGCCGCTGGATCCGGCGCGGGTCGGTCTCGGGAAGGTCGATCGGGGAGCGGCCGTCGATGATCCAGTCCGCGAGGACGGATCCGGCGCCGGGGCCGCTGAGGAAACCGACCGAGTTGAAGCCCGCCGCGAGGTAGTAGTTGCGCAGGCCGGGGACGTCGCCGAAGTGGTAGAACCCGTCCGGGGTGAAGCTCTCGGGGCCGTTGAAGCAGAGCCGGATCCCGGCGTCGGCGAGCACCGGCACCCGCTCGATCATCTGCTCGTAGAAGGGGCCGAGGTGGTCCCAGTCCTCGGGTATGCGGGTGAACTCGGCGTCCTCGGGGATGCCGCGGGAGGACCAGGCCTTGCTGCCCGGCTCGAAGAAGCCGACCATCAGCGCCCCTGACTCGTCCTTGACGTAGGAGTAGTCGTCGGAGCTCTTGAGGGTGGGCATCCGGTGCGGGATGCCGGGGATCTCCTCGGTCACCACGTAGTAGTGCGCGAGCGCCTGGAGCGGGACCTCGACCTCGGCGAGGGCGCCGAACTCGCGTCCCCACATGCCGGTGCAGTTGACCACGTACTCGGCCTCGATGTCACCGCTCTCGGTGCTGACCCCGACCGCGCGTCCGTCGCGCCGGATGACACCGGTGACCTTGGTGTTCTCGAAGATCTGCACGCCGCGCTGCCGGGCGCCGCGGGCCAGGCTCATGGTGGTGTCGGTGGCGTTGCCGCGGCCCTCGTCCGGGTAGTAGAGCGAGCCGACCACACCGTCCGGGTTGAGCAGCGGGAAAAGCTCCGCGGTGGAGTCGGGGCCGAGCAGCTGGGTGCGGATGCCGTGGCCGCGCGAGACGGAGGCCTGGCGGCGCAGCTCCTCCCAGCGGTCGGCCCTGGTGGCGAGGTGGAGGGTCCCGGTGCGCTCGTAGCCGGTGGACAGGCCGGTGTCGGCCTCCAGGGTGCGGAACACCTCCAGGCTGCGCTGGACGATCTCGCGGGTGCCGAAGGTCGGGCGAGCCTGGGTGACCAGGCCGGCGGCGTGCCAGGTCGTTCCCGAGGTCAGTTGCTTGCGTTCGAGGACGACCACGTCGGTCCAGCCCCGCTTGGCGAGGTGGTAGGCGGTGCTGCAGCCGATGACGCCGCCACCGACGATCACCACCTGGGCGCGGGTCGGAAGGGTTCGGTCCACCTGTGGGTCTCCTTGGTACGGACGGACTGGGTCCGTGGGGTGGTGCAGGACGGGGGTGCCGGGACAGCGGCACCGGTGCACCCCCGGCCGGTACGAGTCTGGGCTCGGCGGGGGCAGGGCCGGAACTGGCCTGGTTCGACAAGCGGACGGTGCTTCTTGTGCGCGTGGATGAACGAGCGGCGGGCCGGGCCCGGGGCAGCGCAGGGCGAAGCACCCCGCCGGGCGGGGTCAGCGACGGAACGGAGGTGTTACGGAGGTGCTACTGCTGCTGCCCGGCGGGCGGGCGGAACGGCAGCGGCGCGGTCAGACCCAGCTCGCGGCCGATCAGCTCCCCCACGGCGAGCTGACTGGCCGTCAGCGCCTCGGTCGTGCCCAGCAGCATGGCCTGCAGACCGAAGCCGTCCAGCAGCGCGAGGATCCGGGTGACGGTCGCGTCCGGGTCCGGGCAGGCGAACTCGCCGGTCCTCACCCCGTCCGCGACCACGGCGGTGAACTCCTCGCGCAGCTTGCCGTAGAGGCTCTCCACGGTGCTGCGCAGGCTGGGGTCACGCACCGCGTGCAGCCACAGCTCCATCCACAGCAGCCACTCCTCGCGCAGCCCGGTGTCGGCGGGCAGCGAGTAGGTGATCAGGTCGGCCAGCCGCTCGGTGAGCCCGGCCCGGGAACCGGGGGTGCCGCTGAGACGCAGCACCCCGGCCCGGTCGTAGGCGTGCACCAGGGCGGCGTCGAGCAGGTCGGCCTTGGTGGCGAAGTGGTAGTGGACCAGGGCGGTCGAGACCTCGGCGTCGCGCGCGATGTCGCGGATTTTCGCGCCCTCCAGCCCGTTGCGGGCGATGTGGGAGCAGGCGGCTTCGATGATCCTCGCCCGGGCGCCGGTGGTGGTTTCGCTGTCGCTCTTCATGTCCGGGAGACATCATGCCCGAGCAGACCGGTGTCTGCCAGCGACTCCCGCAGCCGGTCGGCGAACCAGCCGACGGCCACCTCGCGGCTGGAGAGCGGCCCGAACTCGAAGCCGGGGTTGGCGCTGCCGCGCTGCACCCGGACCACCACGCCCTCGTCCTCCTCGGTGACCAGGTTGTTGATGGCGATGTTCAGTCGCTGCACGACCTTGGTGCGCACTCCGGAGCCGGCCGCCCGGTACTGCGACATGCAGATGTGGCTGAGGTTCGGGGACTCGGGCACGATCCGCCACACATTGACCTGGTCGGGGTACAGGTCGAGCATCGTGTTGGGGTAGATCAGGGCGTAGCGCCAGACCCGGGCGTCCTCCTCGGACAGACCCGGCATCGGGCGCACCAGCTTCTGGTAGGCCCGCTCCACCCGGTTGCCGGAGGGCTCGTCGCGCAGCGGGGCCTCGAAGAAGGTGAAGCCGGGGTGGGGCGTCGCGGTGTACTTCTGGTACTGGTAGAGCCTGGTCAGCCCGGGGTGGGCGGTGGGGACGTGGTAGCCCTCCAAGTAGTTGTCGATCAGCACCTTCCAGTTGGAGCCCTGGTCCCACTTGGGGTCCCAGGCGTGGACGCCGAGGCCGGGGCCGAACTGCTCCAGCGGGCCCTTCAGGTAACGCCCCGCCAGGTCCTCCAGCCCGGCCAGCTGCTCGCCGAGCGGGGTCGCCGCCAGGTCCAGGTTGACGAAGACCAGACCCATCAGGGTGTCCACCTGGATCTTCGGCAGTCCCAGCCCGGCGCGGTCCAGGCAGTCGAAGCTGCGGGCCTCCGGCGCGGCCAGGAACGAGCCGTCGTAGCGGTAGGTCCAGCCGTGGTATAGGCAGCGGATGCCCTTGGTCTCGAACGCGCCGCGTCCGGTGCCGAGCACCGCGCCGCGGTGCCGACAGGCGTTGCGGATGCCGTTCAGTTCGCCTTCCTGGCCACGGACCACCATGACCTCGTAGCGGCCGACCTTCTGGGCGATGTAGCTGCCCGGGTTCGGCAGATCGCTGACATGGCCGACGACCTGCCAGGTCCGCTCGAAGACGGCTTCCTGCTCGGCGTCGAACGCGGCCTGGTCGTGGTACAGCCGGGCCGGCAGCAGTCGGGTTTCGCTCATCCGGGGCTCCTCGAAAATTGGGGGCTGACTTTCAAGTCAGCCTGACTCTAGAATCAGCGACATGAGACGTCAACGACTTCGCTGGCTCGGTTTGACCGCCGAGCCGGAACGCGACCTCCCCTATGCACTCGCTGTGCTGCGGGCCCGCGGGACGCCGGCCGGGGAAGCGGTGCGGGAGCAGCGTCTGCTGGCCGAGCGCTCCGTACTGCACGGCACCGAGCGGAGCTGGCTGCGTTACCTGGACGACGCAGCCCTCCAGGTACCGGCGATCCCCCCCGCCGACCCGGTGGTGCGCGCCGCGGCCGTCGTGGTCGCCGAGGTCGTGCTGAACCACCACCGGCTGCTCGCCGGCTTCCCGGGTCCCGCCTACGACGACGCCGCCCTCGAAAGACGCCGCATGCGCGCCTTCCTCGCCGAAGTCCATGCGGAAGACCGTGCCCAAGGAGGCGCCACATGATCACCCAGTCCGCCGTACGGATCCGCCCGCTCCCCGGAGCGGCGCCCCGACTGCTCCTGGACCAGCGCCAGGAGTGGGAGGGCCTCGCGGACTACCTCCCCCGGCGCGGCTACGCCCGCTCCCCCGACTCCGCCGAGATCCGGGCCCTGGTCGAGGCCGCCGACCTGCGCGGACGCGGCGGAGCCGGCTTCCCCACCGCCGTGAAGATCGCCGCCGTCGCCGACTCGCCGAACCCGGTGCGCTGTGTGGTGGCCAACGGCGAGGAGGGCGAACCGGCCAGCGTCAAGGACCGCTACCTGCTGCGGCACCGACCGCACCTGGTCCTGGACGGTCTGCTGCACGCCGCCCGCGCGGTCCGGGCCGACCGGGCCTACGTCTACGTCTCCGACGTGGCGTCAGCCCGCAGTGTGCGCACCGCACTTGCGGAGCGGTCGCCCACGGTCCCGGTGCACGTCGTCACCGTCCCCGCCGGATACGTGGCCGGCGAGTCGTCAGCCGTGGTGCGCGCCATCAACGGCGGGCCCGCCAAGCCGACGGCCAAACCGCCGCACCCCTACGAGCAGGGCGTGGGCGGGGTCCCGACCCTGGTGCAGAACGTGGAGACCCTCGCCCACCTGGCCCTGCTGGTCAGCCACGGGGTGGACGCACACCTCGCGCACGGCACCCCCGAATGCACCGGAACGTTCCTGCTCACCCTGTCCCCGCCGCGGGGACCCGCGGTGCTCACCGAGACCGCCTACGGCACGATGCTGCGCGACGTCGTCACCGAGCACCTCGGCCGAGTCGACGTCACCGGGGTGCTGATGGGCGGCTTCGCCGGCGGCATCCTCGGCCCCGAGGCGCTGGGCCTGCCGCTCACCCACGACGGCGTCCTGCGCGGCGGCGGCCTGCTGGGCTGCGGCGCGGTGGCCCTGCTCGGCCCGGGCGACTGCCCGGTGTCCGCCGCCGCGGACATCGCCGCCTACTTCGACCGGGAGAACGCCGCCCAGTGCGGCCCCTGCATCAAGGGCACCGACGCCATGGCCGCGGACCTGGCCGCGCTCGCCTCCGGCAGAGCCGGAACGGCCGAGGTCGACCGGCTGGAGCGGCTCTCCACCAACCTGCGCCGCCGCGGCGCCTGCGGCCTGCTCGACGCCGCCTGCGCCGCGACCGCCTCCCTGCTCACCACACACCGACCCCTGGTCGACGCCCATGTGGGCGCGGCCTGCCCCGACTGCGCCGCCGGCGCCCGGGACGACGACACCCGTTTCCGCATCACCTGGTAACACCGGAAAGAGGAACCACCCATGAAGATCGACGTCGACGGAACCAAGTGCCAGGGCTACGGGCTCTGCGCCGAGGTCGCCTCCGCCCTGTTCGTCCTGGACGACTTCGGCTTCGCCACCGCCTCGGGCGACGGCACCGTCCCACCCGAGCAGGTCCAGGCCGCCCTCCAGGCCATCAGCGAATGCCCCGCCTCAGCGGTACGCCGACTCGGCTGAGACCGCGGCGCCGCCTGTTTCGCCTTCAGGGGCGCGGGGCTCTGCTGTCTGAAATGCGTGCGCGACAAGCCACGACGCGCCGTCACTCCCTACGCAAGGGCGCAACCACCCTCGCGGGGGGCTCAGTCCTTGATCTCGCAGATGGCTGCCCCGCTGGTGACGGTGGCTCCGATCGCCGCCGAGAGCCCGACGATGGTGCCGGCCTTGTGGGCGTTCAGGGGCTGTTCCATCTTCATCGCTTCGAGGACGACGACCAGGTCGCCCTCGTTGACGGC